>DATHOT010000029.1:0-2984 GCA_035484655.1 Bryobacteraceae bacterium
CAGAGGCGGCGTGGCAGCAACTCACGGCGTCAACGTTGCGGGCGAAGTCAAGAACTACGTCCCTGTGACCAAAGAGATGCTAAGGAATCCGCCTCCGGAGGACTGGCTCATCTTCGGGCGCAACTACCAAAGATGGAGCTACAGTCCGCTGAATCAGATCACGCGCGACAACGTACGGACGCTGCAGTTGAAGTGGACCTGGGCCATGAACGATTCGGGCGCGAATCAGACCACGCCCATCGTGCACAACGGGATCATTTATCTGGCCAGCCCGAGCAATATCGTTCAGGCGCTGGACGCCAGAACCGGCGATCTGATTTGGGAGACGCGCGCCGGTCCGGATCAGGCGCCGGGCTACGGTGGAATCCGCAGCATCGCGATCGCTGAAGATAAGGTGTTGCTGTCCACCAGCGATGCGCACATGGTGGCGATCAACGCCCGCAACGGCCAGATTCTCTGGGACACGCCGGCGTCCGACAAGCCGCATGTTTCTACCAGCGGCGACATCGTCATTGGCGACAAGGTGCTGATGGGCTTGACCGGCTGCGCGCGCTTCGACGGCGAAGGCTGCTATATTTCCGCATTCGACATCCACACCGGGCAGCGCGCCTGGCGGTTCTACACGATTCCGCGGGAAGGGCAGCCCGGCAGCGATACGTGGGGCAATTTGCCGATGAATAATCGCGCGGGCGCCGAGACCTGGCTGGCGGGCAGCTACGATCCCGATCTCAACATCACTTACTGGGGCGTCGCGCAATCCAAGCCCTGGAATTTCCTCAGCCGCAAGCTGACGCCGTTCGATAAGACGCTGTACGCCAACTCCACCGTGGCGCTGAATCCGGACACCGGCAAGTTGATCTGGTATTTCCAACACGCGCCGGGCGAGTCGTTCGACCTCGACGAAGTATTCGAACGTGTTCTAGTCGACATCGGCGATCAGAAAGTATCGTTCAACGCCGGCAAGGCGGGCATCCTCTGGAAGCTGGATCGGAAGACTGGGCAATATCTGGGCAGCAAGGAAATGGTTAAACAGACGGTGTGGGATCACATCGATCCGAAGACCGGCACGCCCCGCTATCGCACCGATATTCTGGAAATGCAGATGAACAAGCCGATCAACGTTTGTCCCAGCACGGAAGGCGGGAAGAATTGGCAAGCCATGAGCTACAATCCTCCAACCGGTCTGATCATAGCGCCGCTCAGCCAGTCGTGCATGGACTTCACCGCGCGCGAAGTGGACTTTAACGGAAGGGGCGCCGGCGGGGCCGCAGACCGCAAATTTCTGCCGATGCCGGGCACCAACGGAAACATCGGCAAGCTCGCGGCCTATGACGTGAAGACCATGAACGAGGCCTGGAAATACGAGCAGCGCGCGCCGTTTCTAACGGCTGCTTTATCGACCGCGGGCGGTTGGGTGCTAGTCGGCGACATCAACCGCGGGGTGCATGTTCTCGACGTAAAAACCGGCCAGATGTTGTGGGAGACGCGGCTCGGCACGTCGGTGCAGGGCTTCCCGGTGACGTTCAGTGTCGACGGAAAGCAATACATCGCGGTGATGACTGGGCTCGGCGGCGGCAGCCCGCGCAACGTGCCGGCGGCGATTGCGCCGGATATCAAGATTCCGCAAAGCGGCCAGGCGTTGTACGTATTCGGATTGCCCTAAGTCGTTGGAAGTACGGAATTTGTGTCGCAAAGCTCGGCCAGAAACCGCTTCTGGGCGATGGCCGTTCTGCTGGGCCTGCTGAACTCGGCGCCTAACCGAGCACAAACCCCGGCGCCACTGGCGTTCGAAGTTGCGTCTATCAAGCCCAGCGATCCCGACAATCCCGATAATTCATTGCATCGCAGCAATGCTAGATTTGCTGCCACGAACCACAGCCTAAAGCGGCTCATTGCTTTCGCATATGACGTCGAAATGTTTCAGGTCTCAGGCGGGCCGGCCTGGGTTAGCTCCTCGGGATTCGACGTCACTGCCAAGACGCCGGACGACGTCGCTCATCATAAGGGCCTGGACGATGACAAGCGGATGGTTCAGGCGCTGTTGTCGGATCGGTTCAAACTCACGATCCATCGCGAGACCAAGGAACTTCCCATCTATGCGCTGGTCATTGGGAAGAACGGATCGAAACTTCAGCTAGCGAAACCACCGGTGGGGAGCAGCGGTGTAAGCGGACGTAGGAGGACCCAGTTGACCTTTACAGATGCCCCTCTCTCGTTGTTGGTGCACGTGCTTTCGCAGCAAGTGGGGCGCCCGGTGGTGGATCGTACCGGTCTGATTGCACATTATGATTTCAAACTGGAATGGGCGCCCGATCCAACGTCTTCTGATCCGCGAGATTCCATACCATCGGCTCCTGACCCTGCTGGTCCCACTCTCTTCACGGCGATTCAGGACCAACTCGGGCTCAAGCTGGAGGCTCAAAAGGGGCCAGTGGAAATCCTGGTCATCGACCATGCTGAGAGACCATCCGACAATTAGGCGATTGCTGCTGGCCGTGGCCGGAACCGCAGCCGGTGTCGGCGTCATGCTTGCACAAACCCCGCGGCGCGAGTTCGAAGTGGCGTCTATCAGGCCGAACAATGCTGGCCGACCAACGACCTACATCAATCCGTTTGTCTTTGCACCGGGCGGCCATTTCACAGCGACTAACGTCACTTTGGTGGATGTCATCGTGCAAGCGTATCAAACCAGGCGCATCCAAATGCAGGGCGGGCCGGCCTGGATTGATTCAGACCGATTTGACATCGTCGCCAAAGCCGACTTGGACCAGGGGAGGATCGAGCCGGGACAGTGGACGCTTATGATCAAAGCGCTTCTAGAGGATCGATTCAAATTGGCGGTCCATAAGGAAACGAAAGAAACGCAGGTGTATGCTCTCGTCGTCGGAAAGAACCCGCCTAAACTTCAGCCTTCGAAGGAAGGAGAGCAAACAACGTCTACTCAAGGCGCGCGCGGACAGATTAATTTTCAGAGGATCGGTGTC
>DATHOT010000030.1:0-8038 GCA_035484655.1 Bryobacteraceae bacterium
GGGAAGTCGACACCGCTAAACGGATTCAGAAGTTCCTACGCTATGGCGCGGCTGGATGCAGCGGCACCGGATCGCCTACCGTGGGTGGAGTGTCGGCCGCGAATTGATAGACACGACATCCCTCATAGGCCGCTTGTTAGACTATCTCAACCTCCCACAGTCTGGACGCCGACGCCGATTGCGACCACCAAGCCTCTAGGCTGGTAGAAGTACCAGTATATGCCGGTATTCGGCATAGCCCTAGAAACCATCGCAGGCGCTCGGAGTCCCATAGTCGGACATCAGGGGTTTTCGGAATGTGGGGATCGTCTGGAATGGATGTCCGAAACGAAGGGTGAACCATGAAATTCGTGCTGGCGGGTTTTCGTCAAACCGAGAATGTCCGCCTTTATTCGTTCCAAGGGATCGGCGATGACCGGAGAACTCGGACGGAATTTAGCGTGGGAGTCGACTTGAGCTTGCTCCACAAGCACGGCATCCCGCTCCAGGAAGCTCCCCTGATGTGCAGCCTTTTGTTAACTTCGCGCGCGGGCAACGAGCAGATTCGCAGTTTTACGTTTCCAGAAGATGATATACGCGCTCACGCCGAGCAACGAGCCAGAGAGCGCGCCGAAACCCAAACCGACCGAAAAGCGAAGTCCTTTTCGCCTACCGGCCCCCGGCCATCGGCTGCTCCGATTCCGATCGACCCGCGCACTGCACCATCCGGCATCGGGCTTGGCAGCCGCGTTAGTTCATCACTCACGTAACTCAGTTGTTCACACTTGGCATGTTACGGCGTCTACCGTTCGAGATATGCCAACTAAAATTTTGCCGGGGCGCCCGTACCCGCTGGGCGCAACCTGGGACGGCGCCGGCACGAATTTCGCAATTTACTCGCAGCACGCCGAATGGGTGGAGCTCTGTCTTTTCGATCAGCCGGACGCGCCGGAGACAACGCGGATCCGCCTGCCGGAACGCACCACCTACGTGTGGCACGGCTACATCCACGGGCTCCAGCCGGGACAATTGTACGGCTACCGCATCCACGGCCCGTTCCAACCCAATGACGGCTTGCGATTTAATTCGAATAAACTTTTGATCGATCCTTATGCGAAAGCCCTCTCCGGCCAGGTGAACTGGACATCGGCTATCTTTCCCTATCAGCCCGGCAACGGTGACGCCGACCTTTCGTTTGATGAAAACGATGACGCCGCCGGCATGCAGAAGTGCGTGGTCGTCAATCCGTACTTCGATTGGGAACAAGACCGGCCACTCTCTATTCCTCTAAGCGATTCCGTCATCTACGAGCTCCACGTTAAGGGGTTCACGAAGTGCCATCCCGATTTACCTGAATCCCTCAGAGGCACCTACGCCGGCTTGGCTGCGAAACCGTCCATTCAGTATCTGAAGCGGCTCGGCGTCACTGCCGTGGAGCTCATGCCGGTGCACGCATTCCTCACCGACAAACACTTGGCCGAGAAGGGCCTCACGAACTATTGGGGCTACAACACCACCAATTTCTTCAGCCCTGATGCCCGCTACTCCGGGTCCGGCGATCGCGGCGGCCAGGTGGCCGAGTTCAAAACCATGGTCAAGGCCTTCCACTCCGAAGGCATCGAGGTGATTCTCGACGTCGTCTACAATCACACCGCCGAAGGCAATCACATGGGCCCGCTGCTTAGCTTCCGCGGCGTCGACAATCCCACCTACTACCGGCTAGTCAACGATCAGCCGCGCTACTACATGGATTACACCGGCACTGGCAACAGCTTGAACGCCCGTCATCCCCAGGTTCTGAAGCTCATAATGGACAGCCTGCGCTACTGGATCGAGGAGATGCATGTGGATGGTTTCCGCTTCGATTTGGCAGCGACCTTGGCGCGCGAGCTGCACGATGTCGACCGCCTCTCGGCCTTCTTCGACATCATTCACCAGGACCCGGTCATCTCGCAGGTGAAGCTGATCGCGGAGCCCTGGGACGTCGGCGACGGCGGGTATCAGGTCGGCAATTTCCCAGCCGGCTGGGCTGAGTGGAACGGCCGTTATCGCGATACCGTGCGCCGCTATTGGAAAAGCGACGAAGGCCAGCTGTCGGATTTTGCCTATCGGCTCACTGGATCGAGCGATCTATATGACCGCGATGGCCGGCGTCCTTCGGCCAGCATCAATTTCGTGACCGCTCACGACGGCTTCACCCTGCATGACCTGGTGAGCTACAACGATAAGCACAACGACGCCAATCAGGAAGACAATCGCGACGGCACGAATGACAATTACTCCTGGAACATGGGCGCCGAAGGTCCCACCGATGATCCGGAAATCATCGAACGGCGCGAGCGCCAGAAACGGAATTTCCTGGCGGCTCTGATGTTCTCGCAAGGCGTGCCGATGATCCTTGGCGGCGACGAAATTAGCCGCACGCAGAACGGCAACAACAACGCCTATTGCCAGGACAATGAGACGACCTGGCTGAATTGGAATCTGGATGACCGCAAGATCGCGCTGCTTGATTTCACGCAGAAACTGATCCAGATACGCCGCGATCATCCCAATCTGCACCGCCGCAAGTTCTATCAGGGCCGCCCCATTCGGGGCACTGAAGAGAAAGATATCGTGTGGGTGCGGCCCGATGGCCAGGAGATGTCGGACGAGGAATGGGGGCTCGGCTGGGTCCGATGCCTGGGCCTGATGCTCAACGGCGAGACGCTAGGCGACGTGGACGACGCCGGTGAACCGGTCAAGGACGACACATTCCTGATCATGCTGAACTGTCATCACGAGCCGATCCAGTTTTACATGCCCCAGCCCGTGATCGCAGACAAATGGGAGATCATCATAGACACCAATGATCCCGCGCTGGTACCGAGGACGCGCGATTGCGAGCCTGGTTGTCCAGTCGAGCTGGTTCCGCTTTCTCTGGTCGTCGCCCGAGACGCCAAACCTGTAAATGTCACCCGCTTGCTGAGCCCGGAACGCCAGTGAGGCCGACGCCGCAAAAGAGACGCTGTCCGGTAGGAGCAGAGGTGACGGACGCCGGAGTGCACTTCCGGGTTTGGGCGCCGATCCGGAAAACAGTCGAGGTGATGGCTGACGGCGGCCCGCCCGTTCGTCTCGAAGCCGAAGACTCGGGCTATTTCTCGGGCGTGGTTCCAGGCGCGCGTACCCGCTCGCAATATCGATTCAGGCTGGACGGCGGGAAAGCTTGCCCCGATCCGGTCTCCCGTTTCCAACCCGAAGGGCCGCACGGTCCATCGGAAGTTGTAGACCCCTCGGCATTTCAATGGACCGACCAAAAGTGGCGCGGTGTCGCCTTGCTCGGTCAGGTGATCTACGAAATGCACATCGGCACGTTTACGAAGGATGGTACGTGGCGCAGCGCTCAGGAACATTTGCCGCAACTCGCCGAATTGGGCGTAACCGTTCTGGAAGTGATGCCGGTGGCCGAATTTCCAGGCCGCTTCGGTTGGGGCTACGATGGCGTACAGTTGTTCGCACCCACGCACCTCTACGGCGCTCCCGACGACTTTCGCCGGTTTGTCGATCGCGCCCATTCGCTCGGCCTCGGCGTTATCCTGGACGTCGTCTACAACCACCTTGGCCCGGATGGCAACTACCTCCCCGAATTTGCGCCGCAATATTTTTCCGAGGACATTAAGACCGACTGGGGGCCAGCTGTTAACTTCGACGGCCCAGACTCCGCTCCGGTGCGAGAGTTCTGCGTCGCGAACGCCTGTTACTGGATCGACGAATTTCATCTCGACGGTCTGCGCCTCGATGCCACGCAGGACATCCACGATTGCTCCGAAGACCACATCCTTCGCGCTTTGGCCCGGGAGGCTCGCAAGCGCGCCGCTCCGCGCAACGTCATCTTCATCGCTGAAAACGAGCCGCAGCAGGTGCAACTTGTGAAGCCTCCGGATCGAGGGGGCTACGGACTCGACGGTTTGTGGAACGACGACCTCCATCACACCGCCATGGTCGCGCTGACCGGGCACAACGAAGCCTATTACACCGACTATCTCGGCACTCCTCAAGAATTCATTTCCGCGGTAAAGTATGGCTACCTCTACCAGGGCCAGCGCTACAAATGGCAGAAGAAGCGCCGCGGCTCCGCGGGACTCGACATGCACCCGGCATCGCTGATCACCTTCATTCAAAATCACGACCAAGTCGCTAACTCCGCCTACGGATCTCGCTGCCATATGCTGGCCTCGCCCGGTAAGCTCCGCGCCATGACGGCCCTGCTGCTGTTTGCTCCCGGTACTCCCATGTTGTTTCAAGGGCAGGAATTCGCGGCTTCCAGTCCGTTTCTTTACTTCGCCGATCAAAACGAAACGCTTTCGGAAATGATTCGCCAAGGCCGTGTCGAGTTCCTGGCACAATTTGAAAGCCTCGCAACGTCCGAAATGCCGGAGCATTTCGCCGATCCCGCTTCAATGGCGACATTTGAACGCTGCAAACTTGATAACTCCGAGCGCGAAACCCATCGCCACGTGTATGCGCTGCATCGCGACCTGCTGAAGCTGCGCCGCGAAGATCCTGTGTTGCATGCGCAGAAATACCGCGGAGTCGACGGCGCGGTTCTCGCTCCAGAAGCTTTCCTGCTCCGTTTCTTCGGAGAAAAGGGCGACGATCGGCTGCTGCTCGTGAACCTGGGCCGCGACCTGCATCTCGATCCTGCACCCGAGCCATTGCTCGCTCCGCCCGCCGATTCTGAATGGACCGCGTTGTGGTCGAGCGAACATCCCTGCTACGGCGGAACTGGTACGGCGCCGCTCGATACGGAAGAAAACTGGCGAATCCCAGGCTACGCAGCCGTCCTGCTGAAGCCGGAGCCGAACCGACCATGAACGACCTTGTCATCCGTTTGCCGTGGCCGGGCAAGCAGGACGCCACGGCCGAGGCCGGCCTGAACTACGAATGGCTGATCACCAATGGTCTGGGCGGATACGCCTCCGGAACTCTGTCGGGCGTCATCACGCGCCGCTATCACGGCTATCTGGTGGCGGCCCTACCGGCGCCGTTTGGCCGCATCATGATGTTGAACGATCTGGTGGAGCGCATCGAGCTGCCCGACGGGAACTTCGTCCAACTTGCCGGCGAAGAACGTGCCGGCGGTCCCGTGAAGCTCGACGTTATGGATTATTTGGCCGAGTTCAGGCTGGAAGCCGGCTCTCCTATCTGGCGTTACGAAGTCGGAGCGATCGTTTTGGAAAAACGACTGGTGATGCCGCACGGCCAGAACACAGCCTTCCTCAACTATTCCCTCCTCTCCGGCGACGAAAGCGTGCGCCTGGTCCTGCGCCCCTCCTTTCATTTTCGGCCGCACGAAGATCCTGTAAGCGCGGAACTGGATTCTTCCTACACATTGACTGTCGGACATGATCGATACGAGATTTCCGCCGGCAACGATCTTCCACCGCTCCGGCTTATTCTGCAGGGGCAGAATGCGGCTCTTACGGTGGATCGCATTCGCATCGAGCAGGTGACATATCGCATCGAGGGGAACCGAGGTTATCCCGGGCGTGGCGATCTGTGGAGTCCCGGCTTTTTCCACGTCGATCTTCGCAAAGACTCAGGCGCAACGCTAATCGCTTCTTCCGAGCAATGGGAGAAAATGCATGCGCTCACTCCATCCTCCGCTATCGAGTCTGAGTCGGAGCGAAAGAGCAGGATGCTGACGATGGCCGCTGAGAAGTTGGGTAAAGACCTCGACGACCTGGTCAAGAACAATGCTACCGCCGCTGAATTGATTTGGGCTGCGGATCAGTTCGTGATCACGCCGGCCGGAAGAATCGTCGACGCTACGCGCGCGCGGGCCGTTGGCGACGAGGTCCGTACGGTCATCGCGGGATACCACTGGTTCACCGACTGGGGCCGCGACACCATGATCTCCCTGGAGGGCCTGACTCTCTCCACTGGGCGCTACGCCGAGGCGGCCTGGATTCTCCGCACTTTCGCGCACTACATCCGCGACGGTCTCATCCCCAACCTTTTCCCCGAAGGCCAGACCGCCGGCCTTTACCACACCGCCGACGCCACGCTGTGGTTCTTCCACGCGCTCGACCGTTATACCGCCACCAGCAGAGACCGTTCCGTGCTCCGCATGGCCTTGCCCAAGCTGCTCGACATCTTTGAATGGCACGTGCGGGGGACCGGCTTCGGCATCGGTGTCGACCCTGGCGATGGTTTGCTCAAGCAAGGCGCTGATGGCTTCGCGCTTACCTGGATGGACGCGAAAATGGATGACTGGGTGGTCACGCCGCGCCGTGGGAAAGCGGTCGAAATCAATGCCCTTTGGTATAACGCCCTGAGGCTGCTGGAAGGCTGGCTGGCCGAAGAGAACGAACCTGGGCAGGCCGCCCGCGTTGGATCGTACGCCCAGAAAGCTCGCGAATCCTTCAACGCGCGATTCTGGTCGGAGCCGCTGCAGCACCTCCTCGATGTGGTCGATGGCCCCGACGGCGATGATCCTTCTTGCCGCCCCAACCAGTTGTTCGCCATTTCTCTGAAAAATCCGGTACTCGATGAGTCGCGCTGGGCCGCGGTTGTCGAGGTCACGCGCGCCAAGCTGCTCACGCCGGTTGGACTGCGATCGCTATCGCCCGATAACAAGGACTACAAGCCCAAGTACGACGGCGACCTCCGCCTCCGCGACGGCGCTTATCACCAAGGCACCGTCTGGGCGTGGCTCATCGGGCCGTTTATCGACGCCTGGCTCAAAGTGCATCCGGGCGAATTCGAAACCGCCGGCAAATTTCTCGATGGCTTCGAGCGGCATTTGATGAACGCTTGCATTGGATCCATTAGCGAGATCTTCGACGCCGAGCCGCCCTTCACCCCGCGCGGCTGCATCGCACAAGCCTGGAGCGTTGCTGAAGTGTTGCGCTGCTGGATCAAATGCCGTCTAGGTTAGACTCTTTTGCGCACCTCGGTCACAATAATTGAAAAAAGCTTTGCGAGAGATAACTCATACCAAACAATTCGGTTAAGGCGCGCTGCCCCGCGCGCGATTGTCAGGATCTAAAATCCCAGGCCTAGGATGAAGCTATGCCTGCGGCCATTCAGAGCACACTCCTGCTCTTCCCTCTTACGCTCTCGGTCACGTGCACCCTGGCCGCGACATCCTTCACCATCGACGCCGACCGGCAGCGTCTCGGGCCAGGACAGAGCGCTACTCTGATCGCCAGCGGAACCGCGGGTACGAATCCGGGCTGGAACGTGATAGCGGGCACTTGTACGGTTGCGCCTTTTGGGAACCCGGTTACGGTGACGCCGCCGGCCGGAAACGGCGTCCATCACTGCGAGATCGAAGGCTCCATCACATTGCCCGGCGGCCACAGCGGTGTCAGCAAGACCTTCGATTGGTCATCGTTCTTTATTTCAGCGGTCCCTGATCGCGCGACGCCGCATCAGTTAATCAGCCTAGCCACCCAGCCGGCGTCGATCGTCAATTGGAGCATTTCCGCTCCGGTGGCTTACTCGCACTCTCTGCCCGGGCCCAGCAGCCAACTCGAAACGCCGGTCGAGCCATCCGTTTGCCAGCAGGAAGTGTGGACGTTTCGCGGCCAAAATCCAGCCGATGCGAGCGATTACTCGGAAACTAATGTCACCATCGGCTGTCCGCTGGGCATGGTCTGGCATTCCATGGCCGGAGTCGAGCAAGGGCAGGCCTCGGGGTCCGATCGCGTTCTTCGTTTGTTCGTCGATCTGGGTGTCGATTTCCCTTTTCCTTACCGCCATAATTCCCAGTCCGCCGCTGAAGACGGTTTCTCGGGCCGCCGCCTCCGGTTCTGGTCGAATTTACGGCTGACCAGCGCGCCCCGGCAGTTTGATACCACGCTCGCCAACGCGATTCCGGCCATCGACGGCGCCATCCAGAATGCAACGCTGAGCAATGTCGCCCAGGCCGTGGAGTTGTTAGGCGGTGTGGAATACCGTCTGGCTGAGACTGCCGATGCGCACTTCAGCATTGGCGGCACGCGCGAACGATTTGCATTTCATGCCATCGCTGCCGCGGGCCTCACGTCCGCCTTCGACTACGGAACACCGGTCA
>DATHOT010000031.1:0-12076 GCA_035484655.1 Bryobacteraceae bacterium
CAGCAGATCGTGGGGTACCTTGATGGTAAAGGGCTTGGTGTACATCTTGGGATCGTCGAAGGTCATTTCCACGTCCAGGTGTCCGAAATCGCGGCGGTGGAAACGTTCCGTGACGCGCAGCGCTTCGCTATGAGGGTGGCCGATCGTATCGAACGCGGTCTTATCGTTGAAGCCCGCGGTTTCCACCACCAGTACGTCGCGCTCCCAATGCCCGGCAGAGTAGCCCAGATAGGCGGGAAGCTCGAATTCCTTGGGCAGCACGCGGCCGTCGGTAAAGATCTGGCGATGCTCATTATTGACTTCATACAAAACCACGGTCACGCGGGGAGACTGAACAATCTTAATCGGTTCGGAAAGAAGACCGGCGCGGGGGAAGCCAAAGACACGCGAGCAAGGGTTGCCAGACTCGCGGCGTTCCGCGTTTTGGCGCATGGCTTCCGCGGCTGTGGGACGCAGCGGCGATTCTCCGGGTTTGGAGTCGAGGAGGATATTCATGAAGTACTTGTGCTGAGTACCGATCTCCATCCCCGGCACTTGTACTCTGACTAGCTCATCAATCTCGGGGCCGTAGAGGCGTCTCATTTCCGCGACGGAGGTGATTTCGTGCATCCAGACACCGGAGAGGTCGGGCTTCCCGTCGGCGGTGCGTGGCGCAGGCGCGGACAGGTTCGGTTTGCCGTCGGGCGTGCGGGGAGTTCCCGGGGTAGGAAAATTCAACCATTGCGCGTACGCACCGGTGGAGAGAAGCGCGAATAAGACGAACAGCCGTGGATGTGACATCTTCAAGCCTCCGACGGGCGGCCGACCAAGCACGTTGGTAATTGTAGCTATGAGCCCGATGTTAACACGGAAGATAATCGCATCCTATAGTACCCAGCACGCATCCCTTGCAAGTAACATGCGAACCGCAGGGATGATAGGCGGGCTTGGGCCCGAATCGACGGTCGATTACTACCGCTCCATCATTGCGCGATATCGCGCCAGGAAGCCGGGCGGAGGATATCCGCACGTGATCCTGAACAGCCTCGACGTTGATAAGGGTATCGCGCTGCTCGACGCTAGCCGGCTCGACGACCTCGCCGACTATCTGGCAGCCGGTGTGGAGTTGCTGGCGCGTGCCGGCGCGGACTTTGGTTTTATCGCGGCCAACACGCCGCACCTGGTGTTCGACGAGGTCCAGCGCCGGTCGGCCATCCCACTTCTCAGCATCGTGCGCGCGACATCCGATCATGCAAAGGCGCTCCGGCTGAAGAGGTTGGGCCTGTTTGGAACTGGATTTACGATGCGGGCAAGCTTTTACCCGGAGGAATTCCAGCGGGCCGGGATCGACCTGGTTCGGCCACAAGAGGCGGAGCGGGAGTTTATTCACAGGAAGTACATGGATGAACTGCTGAATGGCCGATTTCTGCCTGAAACGAGGACGGAGATTCTCGGCATTGCGCAAAGGATGAAGAACGAAGACGGGATTGAAGCATTAGTCCTGGCAGGCACGGAGCTCCCCCTCTTGTTGCGCGACTCCACTACTCCGGGTATCGAGTTTATCGATACAACTGTAATTCACGTCGAAGCCATCGTTGACAAGTTGGTGAGTTGAAGGCGATCCATCGGGGGCTGGGGCGGTTGAAGTGATCGAACCGGCAGTTACGGATGCGCAACCCGGGCACGACCACTCAAGTGTGCCCCAAAAATGCGCCTAATGGCACGTTGATATACTGGTCCCGGCGAGCGTGCTCACAAAACTGAAGTTTGAGAGCCAGTTGCGCCGATCGCGGTCCCCAACTGCGCCGGAAGAACGAATATAGTCGGAAGAAGCTCTGGTGCCCATGCATGCCGCGATTTCCGAGTTGATTCGAGCCTCGCTTCTGATCGTCGGCGCGCTTTTTCCTATCGTCGACTCTCCGGACAATATACCGATCTTTCTGGCGCTAACCGCAGGCCTTTCCGCCGAGAGTCGAGCGGTTCTGGCCCGCAAGATTGCGGTAAACTCTTTCGGGATTCTAATTGTTTCTGTTCTTATCGGAACCCACATCCTGGCATTTTTCGGCATTTCCTTGCCGGTCGTCCAGGTGGGCGGCGGCCTCATTGTCACGGCAGTTGGATGGAAACTGTTGAATCGGCCGGATGACGACACCAAGGCGCCGGAATCTTCGTCCAAGCCGCTCAAAGACGCTTATCTTACCGCTTACCTGGCGCGCCGGGCGTTTTATCCCTTGACAATGCCGCTGACCGTGGGACCTGGTTCGATTTCCGTAGCGATAGCCGTGGGTGCAAGCCAGGCGCTCCGCGGCCAGGCCTATTGGATACTGCCCGTAGCAGCATTCCTGGGATGCGCGGTCATAGCGGGCAGCGTCTACCTGATGAATCGCTTTGCCGAGCCAATCGGGCGCCTAGTGGGAGACACCGCAATGAATGTTATCTTTCGCTTGTCGGCGTTCATTCTTGTCTGTATCGGGGTACAGATCGTGTGGAACGGAACGAGCGCGCTGCTGAAGACGATCCTCGTCCTGCGGCCATAAGGCAGGCCTGGGACGTGTTCTACTTGGAAAGCGAACCCACCTGTTCCAGGACGACTCTCGCGGATTTAATACAGCCGGACGCCGCGCGGGCCGGGCTGGCGGGTCATGTGAACGGTGTCGCGGAAGCTGACGTTGTTGGGATTCAGGGTCATGACCAGGGTGTGGGTGCGGTAGCCGTCGCCAAAGAAGCGGACGCCCTGGAGCAGGTTGCCGGGGGTCACACCGCAGGCGACGAAGATAATCTGCTTTCCGGGAGCCAGATCCTCGGCGTGATAGACGCGATGTGGATCCTCGATGCCCATGCGTTGCATGCGGCGCTCCAGCTCGGAATTATCTACCACCAGGCGGCCGACCATTTCGCCGTGGAGGCAGCGCATGGCGGCAGCGGTAATCACACCTTCGGGTGCACCGCCTACACCCATCACCGCGTGGACGCCTGCGCCGCGCACGGCAGCCGCTATTCCAGCCGAAAGATCGCCGTCGCCGATCAGACGGATGCGCGCTCCAGCTTTTCGAATGGACGCGATTAGCTTTTCATGGCGCGGGCGATCGAGAACCATGACCACCAGATCCTCCACCGGCCGATCGAGGCAATTTGCAATGGCCTGGAGATTTTCTTCCGGAGGCGCATCGATATCCAGCGCGCCTTGACAGGCCGGGCCGGCGATGATCTTCTCCATGTAGCAATCCGGCGCGTGGAGCAGTCCACCGGCCTCGGAGGCCGCCAGCACGGCTATGGAATTGGCGGCGCCCGTGGCGCAAAGGTTGGTCCCTTCCAGGGGATCGACAGCAATGTCGATGGCGGGATACTCCAAGCCATCCCGCGGCGGAGCACCGACGCGCTCGCCGATGTACAGCATAGGCGCCTCGTCGCGCTCGCCCTCGCCAATGACGATATTGCCGGCAATGGGGACATTCTCGAAGGCTTGGCGCATGGCCTGAACGGCGGCGTGGTCCGATCCTGGGCGGTCGCCTTGGCCCATGGTGCGAGCGGCGGCGACGCCGGCTTCCTCAACGACGCGCGCCAGCTCGAACGCCAGTTGCTGATCGACGTTAGCCGAGAGCTTGGCGCCGTCCTCGTTCTTGGTGCTCCGCGCCGTTGCCATTGGCACCCTCCGTTCGGTGGTGTATTCTGCCTGCCGTGAGACGCCACGATCATATCAGATATTTCGTGTTTCAAATCTTGAAGCGAAAACGCGGCCGAAGTGTCTCGCGTTGCCGGTATCGCGGACGACCCGGTACAGTGGAGTTTGACTGGTTTATTTCCACTCTTGATCGGTCTGGTGCTGCTCGCGCTGGCTGGAGCAGCCGCGGGGATCAAGCTGGCCGAAACGCCATCGATTTCGCAGAGGGTGTTGCCGTTCAGCGGAGGCCTGCTGGTGGGCATCGCGCTGTTCTGGATTCTACCGGAAATCGCCGTGCCTTTTGGTTGGGCGGGAGCGAGTGCGGGACTGGCGATCGGCTTTACGCTGCTGTGGCTGATCGATCATTACATTTATCCCGTCTGTCCGACGTGTTCGCATACCCACGACCACGCAGGCTGCAACCAGGAATTGCACGGCTTCGCGGCTCCATTACTGATCGCATCGGGGCTTCACAGTTTTTTCGACGGATGGAGTTTAGCGGTGTCGCAGCAAAAGGGCTTCGAGAGTCTCAAGCTGGCGTTCCTGCTGGGCATCGGAGCCCACAAACTGCCGGAGGGCCTGGCATTGGGCGCGCTTTTGGCAGCCGCCCTGGGAACGGCGCGAAGAGCGATGCTAGGCGCGGCCGCGGCTCAACTGATGATGATCGCGGGAGGGACGCTGGCGGTGGTGCTGGCTCCTCATTTGGGCACGAACTGGACCATCGGATTTTTGTCGGTGGCCGCCGGCGCTTTTGTGTACCTCGGCTACCACGCGATCGACAGTGAGTATCAGAGGCGAGGGATTCGGACGTCGGTGATGCCGGCGTTGACGGGTGCGGTGGGGGCGGCGGCGCTACGGTCGATCGTACCGGGGATGTAGAGCTTTGATGATGTGAATGCCCCTGATGCGGAGGCGGGTTCGAATGGCCTGAGTCCGGGTCG
Organism: Bryobacteraceae bacterium; assembly: GCA_035484655.1. Taxonomy (GTDB): domain Bacteria; phylum Acidobacteriota; class Terriglobia; order Bryobacterales; family Bryobacteraceae; genus Palsa-89. Next base: position 4,582 of record DATHOT010000031.1, read on the forward strand.
CGATTTCCATGCCGGCCGGCGCTGCCGTTCCTGAGCCGCGGCCACCGCTGTAGACAGGCCGGTCACTAGTGTTCCAGTCGTTCCGATGTCTTGTCTTTGCCTTATGCAAGCCTGCCCAAACTAATTCGTTTAGCGTAGGTCGTACGGGTAATGATCGATTGATCACTTTTGAGCTGCATGGTACCTTCTCCAAGGTCTCGCTGTTTTCGCCAAAGCCGCGAGGATAATGATTGCTCAAGTTTAGTCGCCGTGAGATTTCGGTTCATGTCTGGGACGCCCTGTGTTTTTCTGTAGTTACACGTTGGACCGACGAATGCGTATATAAATGTGAGTCTAGGGTATTCCATTCTTAGGCCGGTTTAGTGTATGCTAGCACTCTGAGAAAAAAGGAATAGTACCCATAGTACTAACGAGGGAAGTGGCCCCCGCGGTGGGCGAGGGCCTCGTCTCGGATACCAGTTCAGTGGTAGCCCGATACGTTGACACTCCTATTGTACCTGTTGTCCGAGACCTCCGAAATCCCCCACCTTTAACCACCGAATAAGCTCGCGTTCACGACGCGACAGCAAACAAAAGGAGTGTGTCTATGCAGTTTGTCAATTTGATAAGAGCTCGTAATGCAGGGAAATTCCTGGCCTGTTTAGTCTTTGTAGGCGCATGCTGGGCCCAAAGCGATCCCGGTCCCCGGAGTGGCGCGGCCGGCGCGGGAGGGCCTTTCAATACGTTGAGCGCCCAACAGGTGGCAGTTTTCACCGCTGCCAAGGGGGTGTTCGAGGAAGTGGATTCCGTGTCCGGTACGATCGAAAGCGGATCGGGCCTAGGCCCCACCTTCAACGCCAATAGTTGCGCGGCCTGCCATGCGCAGCCGGCCGTCGGCGGGACCAGCCCGGCAGTGAACCCCCAGGTAGCGCTCGCTAAGCTGGATCATCCCAACCCAGATCCATTTCCTCAGACCGTTCCCTCGTTCATCACAGCCAACGGTCCGGTGCGGGAGGCTCGCTTCGTCTTGAACCCAGATGGCTCGCTGGATGGAGGAGTCCATGGCTTGTATACGATCGCCGGCCGCACGGACGCCCCGGGGTGCACTCTGGCCCAACCGAACTTCGCATCTCAACTCGCGAACCGGAATATAATTTTCCGCATCCCAACGCCCACGTTCGGGCTCGGGTTGGTGGAGAATACGCCGGATGCTACGTTGACGGCAAACCTGAACGCCACCGCGGCGCAACGAGCCGCTCTAGGCATCCAAGGCAAGCTAAATACTAGCGGCAACGATGGCACAGTGACCCGCTTCGGCTGGAAGGCGCAGAACAAATCATTGGTCATCTTCGCCGGCGAAGCGTACAACGTAGAACAGGGTGTCGCCAACGAAGTGTTCATGAACGAGCGGTCCGCCGTACCTGGTTGCGTTTTCAATGCGACGCCCGAGGATCGCACCAATACGACTGAGGCTACGGGTTCAGCATCGAATATGTCTGGCGATGTGATTAACTTCGCGTTGTTTATGCGCTTGTCAGCGCCACCGCAACCGGCCACTCCGCTCACAACGTCCCAGGCAAATGGCCAGGCTTTGTTTCACAGCGTCGGCTGCGACCTCTGCCACTCGCCTTCGCTCACGACAGCCGCCTCGCCATTCACGGGAATGTCGAACGTGACCTATCATCCTTACTCGGATTTCGCCGTCCATCACATGGGCTCGAACCTCGCGGATGGCGTCCCGCAGGGCGCGGCCGGCCCGGATGAGTTCCGCACCGCGCCACTATGGGGTATTGGCCAGCGCCTATTCTTCCTGCATGATGGCCGCACGTCGGATTTGCTGCAGGCCATCCAGGCGCACGCCAGTTCGCCCTTCGATTGCGTCATTAGCGCCAGCAGCAATATATTCGAATTCCAGCCGAATCTAAAGGTTTTTGCCCCGACCTCGGCATCCACCTTTTGCGGCTCGGAGGCTGATAGAGTCATTACTAATTTCAATGCGCTCAGCGGTGGTCCGGCTGGGCAGAAGCAGGACATCTTGAATTTCCTGCGCTCGTTGTAGCGCGGCGTGTCCTCCGGGCAGTGCGAGCCTGTATGCCGCAATCCAGGTACGAGGCTCGCGCTTATCCTGGGGCCCAGTTTCACCTGATTCCGGAAACTCGCCACGCTTCCTGCGGCGCGTGGAATCTTTGAGCAATTCATTGGTTTTCCACCGGTCTGCAACAATCAGGGTATGCGCCTCGTGCTCGCCCTGCTGGTGTTGGTGTCAGCCTATGCAGCGAACAGCGACGACCTGCGCCAAGCCGTCCGCGCCGGCGACATCAACCGAGTCCGCGCGCTGCTCCAGCAGGGCGTACCGCTGAATGCAGTCGATTCATTGGGCGGCACCGCGCTGCATGACGCCGTATGGTCGGGGGAAAAAGAGATCGTCGCGCTGCTGCTCGAGGCCGGAGCTGACGTGAATGCCCGTCATGCTGAGGCGGGTTCGACGCCCCTGCACTATGCCGTCATCACCGGCCATACCGACATTGCGCTCCTGCTGATCGACCACGGCGCTGACGTCAATGCACGTTATAGCTCGGGCGCATCCGCGCTGCAGCTGGCCGCTAATCGGGGTAGCCGGGCCATGGTAGAAATGTTGCTCGCGCACGGCGCCGACGTCCAGGCGAAGGATTCGAGCGGTTCGACACCGCTGCATGAGGCGGCGGTGAAAGGTGAGGTCGAGATCGCGACGATTCTGCTGGATGCCGGCGCGGATCTGAATGTCCGCGATGCGAGCGGCGCAACGCCGGTGGAAGAGGCGATCCGTTACCACCAGACGAAGGTGATCGAAGCGCTGCTGGCGAAAGGAGCGCGACGGCCGGGCGCGGAAGAATCGGCTCCCACGGCTCTGCACGAGGCCATCTTGCATGGTGAGACGGATATCGTAAATATGTTGCTCGAAACCGGCGCTGACCCCAATCGCCTGGGTCCCGATGGTTCCAGTCCGCTCGATGACGCGTGTTTAAAGGGCGAGAAGAATATTGTGGGTCTACTGATCGCCCATGGCGCAAAGGTTGGCGTCAGGAATAAATCGGGGGCGACCCCATTGCACGACGCAGCCCTCGGCGGCAATGCCGAAGTGATAAAGCTGCTGCTGGATCAGGGCGCCGAAATCAATGCCCGCGACCAGGAGTCCGGGGCCACTCCGCTCTTCTATGCCGCCTCCTGGGGTCGCCTGGAAGCGGTCAAAGCGTTGATAAGCCATGGCGCCAATCCGAAACTCCCCAACAGTCGAGGTCAAACGCCCCTCGAGGCCGCCCGCGAAAACGAGCATAAAGATGTTGCCGATCTCCTCGGGCGACATATACCCCAGGTAGTCCATAAGTAATACTTATTCGCCGGCGTGCCCCCACGCCCTTCCGGGATATTCGCTAAAGCCTTTCCCCTAGAAGCCGATATAACACCTAGGTTGCAACTAACGGAAATAGCTCCGGAGCTAGCCGACGCCGCCGATGTACTAAGCGACCAGCTACGCGTGCACCTGCAGCGGCTCGCTGTATTCCTGCTGCCGCACGCCGAAACTCTGGACCGGAAATTTTTCCTGAAGCTGAAAAGCCGCCAATTCGAGCCGCGGCAATACGAAGCCAAGATCCGCACTGCTTTGGCTTCACTGACTCCCTGCGCGGCAGCCCGGATTCTGGCCAGCGGACAGCCGCCTTTGAAATTCATCGAGCAAGTGGAGTACAACGGTCGGCGTCTGGCCAAGTTGAACCTGCCGCCCAGCAGTATCGTAGAGGCCCTGCAGGAATACGACCGCTTGTTGACGCCCATGCTGCGCAAGCTGCTGCCCAATGAATACGCGAATTTCCAGTGGGTGCGCGAACAGCTTCACTTCTGCGTCATCCTTACGCTGAACAACGCCTACTATCAGGTCCGCGAAGCTGAAACACAGGCCTTCTACGAGCTTTTCCGGGTGGAGCTGGAGTCTCGCAATCTAGACGAATTATTGCGCCGGTTTCTGGAAGCTCTGGTGCAGGTCTGCCAGGCAGACGCCGGCCATTTATATCTGCTGAACGATCCTCGCAGCGCCTGGGTGTTGCGCGCCAAGGCGGAAACTCGCGTACCAAATCAACCGACCTTCACCGAGGTTCGGAACACTCCGGCGAAGCTGAAAATGCTGTCCACTTCGCGCCAAATCGATACGCGAAACGGTAGCGCGCATCTGCTGCTCGAGCCCGGCTGGAAGGACCATTTTAAGAGGTGCTGGTCCATTCCGCTGGCTGCCGGTGGCCGCACCGCGGGGGTAATGCAGTTTGCATTCTCGAAACCGTACGAGTGGCTACCGCGTGAACAGGAACTGCTGGCGGCGGCGGCCGAGCGGTGTCTGATGGCGGCCGATAAAGCCCGGCTGATGGAGGATCTGGCTTCGAGCGAAGAGCAGATTCGGCAGTTGGCTGAGCACATGTTGCACGTCGAGGAGATGGAACGCCGTCGCATCAGCCGCGAGCTGCACGACGAGGCCGGCCAGTCGCTGTTGTGCATCCGCCTGCAGATGGAGTTGCTGGAAAATTCGATCCCGCCCGAGCATTCCGAATGGATCGCGAAGCTGAAAGAGGCGCGTGACCTCACCGAGCGCACCATTTTGGAGATGCGCCGCCTGATCGCGGCCCTGAGTCCGGCGGTCCTCGAACAGCTCGGCCTAGGCGCGGCTTTAAGACAACTGGTCAACCGCTTCCGAAGATTACACCCCATTCGGGTGCGGCTGCTGCTAGGCCGGCTGCGCAGGCTCCCGCAATATACGGAAATTATTGTTTATAGGCTAGTTCAGGAATGCTGCAACAACATCGCCAAGCATTCGGGCGCCGCCAGCGTAAACATTTCGGTTAGTTCCGCCGATGGATGGGTAAGACTAGCCGTTGAGGACAACGGAGTCGGCTTTAAGGTAGAAGAGGCGCTGGCCCGGAAAGATTCTTTTGGCCTTTCCGGAATGAGAGAGCGCGTTGCCCTGCTCGGCGGTAGGTTCGAAATTAAGAGCCATCCCAGCATTGGGCCTGGTAGCGGGAACTCGCAGTCCGACCGGAGGAAAAAAGGCCGCGGAACAAAAATTTCGATCACTCTTCCCGTTGCGAAAGAGCCACCGTCCTTCGGTTTGATCGAGTCGATCCGAGCAAAACCGATCGCTTCGAAGAATGGACGGAAATTGAGGGCCGTCGGAGAGTGAGCAGACAGCTTCCCAACTCCTAGGTTGGCGAGCGGAGTCGTAGAAAGGGATTCTAAGAGAGATTCGGGCAAACGTTATGGCAAAGACTCGCATCATGCTGGCGGACGATCACACTCTGTTCCGCCAAGGCATCAGAACGCTAATATCCGCGGAGTCGGATATGGAAGTGGTCGGAGAAGCGTCGAACGGCGGAGATGCCGTCGAGAAAGCCGCCGAAGTCCGGCCGGACGTGGTGCTGATGGATATCGGCATGCCCGGTCTTAGCAGCTTCGAAGCCACCCGCCAAATCAAGAAAAACCGCCCTGAGACCAAAATCCTGTTTCTCACCATGTATGACGATGAAGATTACCTGGTGGAAGGCATGGAAGTGGGCGCCAGCGGCTATGTCCTCAAAGACAGCCCCTCGGCGCAGCTAGTCGCCGCGGTTCGCGACATCTGCCGGGGTGGAAGCTATCTCAGCCCGCGCATGCTATCTCAGTTGGTGGACGATTTCCGCTCCAGAATTAAATCGGCCAATCGCCTGCCCCGTTTTGCCACTCTCACAACGCGCGAACGCGAAGTTCTCAAGATGCTGGCCGAGGGCAACTCCGTCAAGGAAATCGCCTGCGACCTGAACTTGAGCGTCAAGACCGTTGAGGCTCACAAGTTCAACCTGATGCGCAAGCTGGACATCCACAACAAAGCCCAGCTCGTACAGTACGCGATCCAGAAGAAGATCATTAAGATCCCCAACCTGGTTTAAATACAGCTTGTTCTAACAGGCTATTCTGGTTCCAGAGTGAACCGGAAGATTCTCACAGTGCCAGTTCAGAGGATCGAAGGCGATTCCTCCGCCTCTTTCCAGGATCTGCTCGCCGTCGAAGAACCCCTCGAAATTCGCCTGGGCGACAAAACCATCTCCATTACCATGCGAACACCCGGCTATGATCCGGAACTCGCCGCCGGCTTCTTATTCACCGAGGGTATCCTGAACGGCCCGCACCAGATCCGGGATATAAAGCATTCCAAGAACTCGATCACGGTTCAGCTCAATCCGGATGTGGAAGTCGATTTCGAGCGGCTGCAGCGGAACTTCTATACGACATCCAGTTGCGGCGTATGCGGCAAGGCTTCGATTGAAGCGCTGCGGATACAAGGCTGCCCGGTATTGCCCCGGAGCTCGGCGACGCTGGATGCCACGTTGATTCACCGCCTTCCGCAAGCCCAGCGCGACGAACAGGCAGTATTCCAAAGGACCGGCGGTCTGCACGCGGCGGCATTGTTCGACTTCCAAGGTAATTTGATCCTTTTGCGCGAAGATGTCGGCCGCCACAACGCGGTGGACAAGCTGATCGGAGCCCAAATGCTGGCTGGCCGCACGCCGCTCTCCGACACCCTGCTGCTGGTGAGTGGGCGCGCCAGCTTTGAATTGACGCAGAAAGCGCTGATGGCCGGCATTCCGATCCTGGCCGCGGTGGGCGCGCCGTCCAGCCTCGCGGTTGAGACCGCCCAGCGCTTCAACATGACCCTGCTCGGCTTCGTCCGAGATGGCCGGTTTAACATTTATTCAGGAGCTTCGAGAATCACATGAAACTGCGCATTCAAGGTAACGCGCTGCGCCTGCGGTTGAACCAGGCCGAAGTCGCCCAGTTCAGCAAGACCGGCTTTTTCGAGGACTCCGTGGAGTTTAGTCCGGGCGTGCGCCTGACCTACGCGCTCGAATCCTGCAGCAGTGTCCGATCTCCCCAGGCTCTCTATCGAGACGGGTCGTTACGGATCCAGGTGCCGTACCAGGTTGGATTCGAGTGGGCTACTACAGATCGTACGGGAATCTCCGGTGGCGAGCATCTGGCGATTACCGTCGAGAAGGATTTCCAGTGCCTGCACGGCGACTCGGCACGCGATCCTAACGCTTTCCCGAATCCGCTGGAAGAAGCGGCGGCCGGCCACAAAATGGAATAGGGCGCTGAAATGATCAGCGCCCCATTGCCGCGTCGTTCAGATTCGACCCTGGAGTTGTGAAATCTTGGTCCCCTTCTCATCGGGGCAATTCCAAAGTCTCGTCAGTGCGATTCTATCACGAACCTTCTATCAAGAAACCTTCTCGGCGATCGACTTGGCCTGCAGGAACTGCAGCATATAATCCGGCCCGCCCGCCTTCGAATCTGTGCCGGACATGTTAAAACCGCCGAACGGATGCGCCCCGACCATCGCGCCCGTGCACTTGCGATTGATATAGAGATTGCCAACGAAGAACTGTTCGCGCGCTTTCCGGATCTTCTCCGGATTTTTGGTGTAGGCCGCGCCGGTCAGGCCGTACTCGGTATCGTTGGCGAG
>DATHOT010000032.1:0-2519 GCA_035484655.1 Bryobacteraceae bacterium
TGTGGCGATTGAGTACCGCCTTGCTGAGGGTCAGTACGATCGATTGCCGGCGTTGGCAGCTGACCTCGTCAATCGGCGGGTCTCGGTGATCGCCACAGGCGGCGGCACGGTTTCAGCACTCGCAGCCAAGGCGGCGACCGCAACGATTCCAATCGTCTTTATTTCGGATAGCGATCCCGTGAAAATCGGGCTCGTCGCCAGCATCAACCGTCCGGGAGGCAACGTTACGGGCATCCACCAGCTCACGGCTGGCTTGGAAGCAAAACGGGTCGGTCTGCTGCACGAACTAGTTCCCAGCGCCACCACGATCGCCGTTCTCGTGAATCCAAATTATTCCGATGCTGAAGCCCAAATAAGGGAGGTGCAGGATGCTGCGCGCACGCTTGGGTTACAGTTGCATATCTTGAAGGCCAGCAGTGAAAGTGATTTCGACGCGGCCTTCGCAACGGTCATCGAGCAGAGCGCTGGCGCGATCTTGATAGCCTCTGATCCGTTTTTATTCAGCCGACGCAATCAACTCGTCGCGCTGGCGGCGCGTCATGCGGTGCCTGCGATTTACCAGTTTCGAGAATGCGCAGCCATCGGTGGTCTGATGAGTTACGGAACACGTATTACGGATTCGTATCATCAGGTCGGCATCTACACCGGGCGGATACTGAAAGGAGCAAGACCGGCGGATCTGCCGGTCGTTCAATCCACAAAGTTCGAATTCGTAATCAATCTAAAGACAGCGAAATCCCTCGGCTTGACGATTTCGCCAACGCTCGTTGCACAAGCCGATGATGTCATCGAATGAGACCAGCGATGTCGCCTTATGGCCCGATGCCGACATGCACGCTCCCTGTCCTTTGGTCCGCTTGTTGCAACACGATCAACGCCATCATGGAGATTATCATCATGTCCAAAGTGCAGCGACGCGACGTTCTTATCGGCTCGGCGCTTGCTGCGGCAGCTGTGGCCGCAGCGAAGCCGGCGGCGGCCGGCGATCCGAGCTTCATGAACAACGTCCCCGATCCGCTCCTCTCGGGCGATGACCTGCCGACCTTCAAGTTTGCCCTGGAGAAATCCGAGGGAAAGGTCATCGGCGGAAGTTACGGCAAGGAGGCGACGGTCAAGCAGCTGCCAATCTCCAAAGGCATCGCCGGGGTCTCTATGCGGCTCGAACCTGGCGCGATGCGCGAGCTTCACTGGCACGCCACGGCAGCCGAGTGGGCATTCGTCATCGAGGGCAGCGTTCGCACCACAGTCATCGATCCGCTGGGCCGGGCGGAGACCAACGAATTCGAGCCTGGCGATGTCTGGTACTTTCCCCGCGGGCACGGCCACATGCTGCAGTGTCTGGGTAGCCAGCCCTGCCACTTTATTCTCATTTTCGACAACGGCTACTTTTCCGAGTTCGGCACCTTCAGCATCACGGACTGGATCGGCCACGCGCCGAAGACTCTCCTGGCCAAGAACTTCGGCGTGCCCGAGGCGACGTTCGACTCGTTTCCGAAGACGGAGGTCTATTTTGCCCGCGGGGCAATCCCTCCGGCACAGCCAGCCGCGCCGCTGCAAGGCCTGAATCTGCCGCCGCAGACCCACAAATACCGTCTGCTCGCCCAGGAACCGCACGGGGTATACAAGGGCGGCCGGGAGTGGCGCGTCGATGCCAGCCGGTTCCCGATCTCGACGACAGTGACCGGCGTCATCCTCGATCTCGATCCCGGCGCGTTACGCGAGTTGCACTGGCACCCCACCGCGGACGAGTGGCAATACGTCATCGAGGGGCGGGTGGCCGTGACCCTGTTCGGCTCGCACGGACGCTTCCGCGTCGAGACGCTGGAGAAAGGGGACGTTGGCTACATTCCCCAAGGCTACGGGCACTCGATCGAAAATGTGGACAATACGCCTGCCCGCATCTTGATCGGGTTCAACACAGGAAATTACGAGACGATTAATCTGTCACAATGGATCGCCGGCAACCCCGCCGATGTGCTCGCCGTCAATTTCGCGCAGCCGCCGGAATTATTTGGGAAATTTCCCAAGCACGACGTGTTTATCGCGAGCGCCAACGGCCCTGACAAGTAGGCGCGATCCGATGGGCGATAATGGGTGAGCGGCTAACAAAGGCCCCTTAAAAACTTTTCTCTTACTGTGAGAATCTTCCCGGGAGTGAACGAAAAGAATCGGAGCGTGAACGCGTTCGGTTTTCTAGTAATCTGTCAGGGAGTTCTGAGCGCCTGAGAGATAATCGAGTAATCGAGCCCTTTGCTGCACTACATGAGTCTGGTTTTGGCACGAACCGGACATGGTGCGATGGCCAACTTGAGTCCGTTTTTGGGGGAGGAGCGGAAGTCGGATTTCGGGGCAGTCAGGTCCGTTGATGACCCATCTGTATGGATGTATGGACCGGCCGTGCGTTGCAAGCCGAATGTGAGTAAAAGGAGGGGGTTGGTCTTGCGCATCTGTATCCGGCCCTTGCATGGAGCGTTTGTGCTCCTGGCCATCATGGATATCCGCGCGCACCCGATCTCATT
>DATHOT010000033.1:0-3218 GCA_035484655.1 Bryobacteraceae bacterium
GCTGGCGGTTGCGTTTATTCTGGCTGTGATCGCGGGCTGGTTCGCCTACTCTCATGTTCCAGCACCGCTTCCTGAGCTTTCCCGGAGCGAATTGCTGGCCGAGGTCCGAGCCGGTCACGTTCGCAAAGTCATCATCGAGGACCACCAGGTGATCACCGGCGAAAGCTCGGCGCGCGGGCCTTTTCGATCAGCCTACAAAGAGCCGCAGGACGCGCACCTGGTCACCGAACTGCGCGCTCAGGGCGTCGAGGTTGTATTCGAGAGTTCCCCCTTGGGCCTTACTTAACGTCTCGCCGGCATTACGCCGGCATAGCCACCGCGGACGATCTGTCCGATTTCTTCAAGGCCTGCCTTCGGGCGATCGCCAGTTGGCGAGCCTTCCCGGAATGACGCACTCCCTGGTGCTGGGCGTGAACCGCCAGCGGAGTTTTCCTATACATACAGGTGTGCGGTTCGGCCGCGTTCTTGTACCAGCGCCAAGACCGCATCAATGATTGGAGTCGGCGCACCGGTAAGCCGTCCGATCTCCTGCACGGCGGTGACCAATGCATCGATCTCCAAGCTGCGGCCCCGCTCCAAATCCTGCAACATTGACATCTTGTGCCCTGCCACCGAGCCCGCAGCCGCCAGCCTGCGATCCATCATCTCCAAAGGGATCTGGATTCCCAGCGCCTCGTTCACGCTTTTCGCCTCCAACATCATCGCTCTGCACAGCGAGAGTAGCCCGGGTTCGCTGGTAATACGATCCAACGTAGCTCCCGTGAGCGCACTAATGGGATTGAAACAGACGTTACCCCACAGCTTCAACCAGATGTTCCAACGAATATTGTCACGCACCGGCGCGTCTATGCCGGATTCATTGAGCGCTTTGCTTACTGCCATAACTCGGGTGGAATGACTGCCATCAGGTTCTCCGATGATCAGCCGATTGAACTGATGATGCAGAATAATGCCAGGTTCGGCGACCTCACACGCGGGCTCGACGACGCAGCCGATCGCGCGCTGTGGCCCGATGAACTGCCATTGACGCCCGGCCGGGTCAACGGACTGTAAATGGCGCCCCTCGAAACGTCCGCCGTTCTTATAGAAATACCACCAGGGAATTCCGTTCATCGCTGTAAGCACCGAAGTCGACGGCCCGAGCAGCGGCGCGAAGTCGGGCGCGCTGATGTTTGCCTGATGCGCTTTCAGGGTACAAATCACGACATCCTGAAAACCAAACCGCTGTGGATTCTCGTCCGCGGCGACTCGCGCGATTTTTTCGCGTCCTGCGATTCGCAGTATCAGTCCGCGCTTTTGAATGGCCTTAAGATGATCGCCGCGCGCGATGACGCACACGTCGTGCCCGGCAGTTGCCAGTTCAACGGCGAGATAGCCGCCAATTGCACCAGCGCCATAAATGCAGAATTTCACGCGCTTTGAAGATATTTAATAATACGCAGCCGTCTCGATACCCGTTCCGGCCTGGAAGCTCGACACCACTTTCTTCTGATCCAGATCGATCACGGTGACTGTCCCATCTCCATCATTCGCCACTAACGCCGTGCGCCCATCCGGCGCGAAAGCGAATCCCATGGGATTCTTCCCCACTTCCAGCACCTGCTGCTTCCCATGCAGGTCTGACGCGTTGATGATGTTCACTTGCCCTTGTCCCTGCGAAATGCTGCATATCAGGATCTTCGAGCCATCTGGCGTATAGCGCGGCTTAAACGAGCCTCGGGTCATTCCCTGGATCGCAACCCGATCGATCACGCTGTCGGTAGCGGTGTCGATTACCAGCAGCGTCGGTTCCGCTAAATCGGATGCGACCACGCGCTTGCCATCGGGCGATTCAGCAATGCCCTGAATCCCGTTCGGCGCCGGAATGCGCCCGGTCATCTTACGCGCCTTCAGATCGATCACGCTGATGAACAGCTTGTCGTTTTTATTCGGCACATAAGCCTTGCTCCCATCCGGCAGCACAGCCACCCAGTGCCCCGTACCCTCAGTGTCGATCGCGGATTCAATGGCCCGCGTCTTCGGATCGATCACCAGCAGCTTGCGGCTCAGGTCGCAGCTCACGTACAGCTTGCCGCGCGAGTCCACCTGAATCCCATGCGGCGCGATGTAGGGCGATACGTCGATGGTGGCCGTGACCTGTCGCGTCCCCAGATCGATCACCGCGATGGTGTGTCCCGGATGCGGGTTCTTGCCATAGACGCCGTCGCCATAGATCGGGATGTAGACCGTCTTGTGGTCGGGCGATATGGCCAAATCGTGCGGCGCGTTGCCTATTTCGAGATTGGACAGCTCCTTATAAGTGGATGGATCGACGAAACGGACGTGCGCGCCCCGTTTGTCGATCAGCACCAGTCCGTGCGAGCCCGTCGGATTGTTGAGGTCTGTGGCGAGAATCACCGCCGGCAAAATCAGCGCTGCTATCCAATGCCGTGTCATTCGACGATTATATCCGGTTGATAAAGGTGATACGCACGTAATCTTTACAACACTGTTACCTTCGCTTCCATCCGGCGTGCATCTCTATATACGTCAGAAGAAAAGAGAGGCGATTCACATGCTCTACGCAACTTTTATAGTCATTGCCGCGGTAACCACCGTGTGCATCTTCGGCTTGATCGCGATGCTCAGCTGGGAAGCCTGTCTTGCAGGCGCTCTGTCTGCCGCCGCGCTCACCGGAGGTGCTGTCTTCACGGTTCAGGAGATGCGCCGGCTCAGCAAAGGAAATTAGGGACAGTGCACTCAAATACCGATTTCCTGGCCCAGCCCGGCTAGGCCCGACGCGCCAGGCAGTACTTTTTCCAAGAAGGACTAAGGTCTTTCCATGCTGGCCCCGCGCGATCCCACCTCTTAGCATGGAAGAGGGAGACATCCATGCGTTCGCTCGCACTCGTATTACCTGCAAGTCTTATACTCGTCGTCAGTGTCCACGGTCAGGCCCTGACCGAACATGCCGCCGCAGCCGCCGGCGCGGTGGTAGGCAGTGGAGCCGGCAAAAGCCTCAGCAACTCCATGACGAAGATTTTCGGCGACACCGACAAGCAAACCGCGAAGTCCGCCAATCCGGACACGAAGAAGCAATCAAAACCGGTCCCCTCCGCACCGGACCCATTGGCGGCCAAGCCGCGCCCTCCTTTGACAGCGGGCGGTGATGAAGCGCTCTATCCATTGCCGCCGTCGGGTTCCAACTCTCCCTCACAGTCCCGCAGCCGAGCAGCGCG
>DATHOT010000034.1:0-27772 GCA_035484655.1 Bryobacteraceae bacterium
CTCTCTTCACGGCGATTCAGGACCAACTCGGGCTCAAGCTGGAGGCTCAAAAGGGGCCAGTGGAAATCCTGGTCATCGACCATGCTGAGAGACCATCCGACAATTAGGCGATTGCTGCTGGCCGCGGCCGGAATCGCAGCCGGTGTCGGCGTCATGCTTGCACAAGCCCCGGCGCGGCGCGAGTTCGAAGTGGCGTCTATCAGGCCGAACAACTCTGGCCCTCCAAAGAATAATATCAATCCGTTTGTCTTTATACCGGGCGGCCGTTTCACAGCGACCAATGTCACTTTGGTGGATGTCATCGTGCAGGCGTATCAAACTAGACGCATCCAAATGCAGGGCGGGCCAGCCTGGATTGACTCAGACCGATTTGACATTGCCGCCAAAGCCGACATGGACCAGGGGAGGGTCGAGGGGGAACAATGGCCGCTAATGCTCCAAGCGCTTTTGGAAGATCGATTCAAATTAGCGGTCCACAAGGAAACGAAAGAAACGCAGGTGTACGCGCTTGCCGCCGGAAAGACCCCGCCCAAACTTCAGCCGTCGAAGGAAGGAGAGCAAACAAAGTTTACTCCGGGCGAGCGAGGGCAGATGAAGTTCCAAAAGATGCCCATCGTTGGTTTAGTCAATACCCTGGCGAACATCTTACACACTCCTGTGGTAGACCAAACAGGTATCACGGGATTCTTCGATTTCACACTGGATCCGATGCAGTTCATGACACCACCCAGCCCTGATAATCCTGTTCGCCCAGACTTCAGCGAATTAGTCCTCACGGCCGTACAAGAGCAGCTCGGATTCAAGTTCGAGAAAAAGAAAGCGCCGCTCGAGTTCACGATCATTGATCACGCCGAGAAGCCTTCGGAGAACTAGGGCACCAGCATGACCGGCGCCTGCCAGAACGCCGCCTTCTGACCGCTTGGATCCAAGATAGTAACTTGGCAGTTATACTGGCCCGGCGGCAGCTTACTAAGTGAGAGGCTGAATTTGAGAGGCGTGGTCTTCAACCGGTTACTCAGTGACTCGGTTACTTGGAGCGGCGGGGTCTCGAACGCTTTGGCTTGGCCGCGATAGAAGGTGACGAAAGCCACCAGCGGCTGGGCATTTTCAACGGTCGGTTGATAAGCCTGCAAATAAATGTACATGTCGCGGCTCTTGCTGAAGACTCGCGTCACGCTGGGAATCAGCTTCTGCCCTTCTTGCACCAGCGGATTGACGCTCTCGGCCTTCCCCTTATCTTTGGCGGCATTATAGAGCGCGTCCTTCATCTCCACGCGCTGGCTGCTCAAGACCACGGAGCTTATGGGAATCCGCTTGTCCTCTTTATTCAAATTGGGGATCACGAAGGGAGTTTCGTAGGTTCCGATTCGCCCAGTCTCGGCGTCGCGGGCCAGGATTTTGATCTTATATTTGCCGGGAAGCAGCGTAAAGCCGGTGTCATATTGAACCGGCCGCTTGGCCAACTCAGCGGCGGTGGAATCGCTTAGCTTGATATCCACTTTGTCGCGGACATTGGAGACGGTACTGCCGAAGTCGTCCTTGATTTCACCGATGAAGTCGAGGAGCGTATGCTCGGCGCCGCCGCGCTTGGCCAGCGCCAGCTCGCGGCCAGGAACCTTGACGACCAGCGGGACGAAGTACTCGGCGCGGTTGAGCTGGAAATAATCCACCTCGACGGCGATGGTGAGTTCGGTGATTGGATCACCCAACAGGAGCGCATCTTCGAGCTGCCGCTCCTTTTCAGCGACTGTAAACTTGCCGAACTGCTTGCCTGCGAAGTAGCCTTGACGAAATTCGATGTTGGCGGCCAGGCCGTTATTGAGCGAAATCTTGACCCGGCGGAACTTGCCGTCCAGGGCGGCGTTGCTGGCATAGTAGCCGATCACGTAATAACTCGAGATGGCTTGCTGGGCTTGCGTCATTCCTTTCGTCAGGTCGTTGTAATCGAGGAGTGCCTTGCCGCCCGTGTCCGCGGCCAGCGCCCACAGCGTATCCTGCGATTGCTGAAACCTGAAAGTTAGCGCGCCTGCGGAAGCTCCCGTGTACATGGCAATGCCGCCGGGCGATCCATGAGTAGCGTCCCCCAAAGGCGCCTGCGCGACCAGACCGCGCGCGTCGATGGGCCAGAACGAAACGCCAGCTCGGATGGCGGCGTTGATGGTAGCGTGCAATTGCGCCTGATTATCGACGCCGTTCAAGCGCAGCCCGCTGGCAAAATAGATGAGCGCCTTCTTCTCGCTGAGCGATCCCAACATTTTCGCGGCGGTCTGAAGAGCGGACAACTGGCGGTCGGTATTGAAGATGTTGAATTCGGAATCATCCTGGCCGAAGGCTGCGCCGGTGTCGGCGGAACTGGCGTCATCGGCGGTGTCGCCGGAATTCTGGTCTTCACCTACGATCAAGGTTTCGACGATACTGAGCAATCGGTCACGGTCATTTGTGAAATCCTGCAAGATCTGTACCGCACCTGACTGGTAGACCATCAGAGCCATCAGATCGGACTGCGTCATCTGCTTTTGGATGAAAGTGCGTGCCGCGGTGAAGGCGCGCAACTGATCGGGTTCGGGCATGGCGCTCATGTCGAAATAGAGTGCCAGCAGGCGGTGGTCCCGATACTTCATATTTCCGGGCGTCTCGGTGGTGATTTGACTTTTGGGCAGCTTGGGGAATGGCGCAGCCTGCGTGGACAGCGATGTGCCGGCCGCCTCGGGCGCGGCATCCTGTAGTTTTTGATATTCGAAAAACCGGATGGTCTGCGGTACGCCGTCCTCGGTAACCGTGAAATCCTTGGCGGTCAAATTCTCTATAGGTTTGCCATCCTTGTCTTTTACCGAGACGGTCTCGATCACCAACTGGGTGTTGCTTTGGAAGGTGGCAGTTGCACCAGGAGACGCGGCGTTTTGTCCCACCTGCTGCGCGCCGGCTGCGAGAAGAAACGAAAAGTAGAGAGCAGGAAAGGATCGCATCGTTCAGAACCTCAAGCGCAAGGTGGTTTGCAAGCTGCGCATGGCATTGGCGGGATTCGGCAACCCGAACTGCGAGCTGTTCGCGGTAGTGTTCCAACTCGGAAATGTGACGTGGTTGAGCGCGTTGGTCGCGTCCACCCGGAATTCGAGGCCGAATCGCTCCGTCACCTGGAAAACCCGTCCGAAAGAACCACTCAGGGTGAACTGCGACGGCCCCGTGATCGAGTTCCGGCCGGCATTGCCCCACTCGCCCGGCGGAGGAGCGGCGTAGGCGGCCGGATTCAGGAAGAGCCCGGCGGGAGCGTTGTAGAGCTGGGCGCCGGTGTATTCGGGGCGGATAGTTCCGGTAACGCCGGTCCCGGTGACGGCCGCGAAATCAACCGGCGTGAGCGGCATCCCGGTGGCGGCCGTGATCTGAGTGGCAGCGGTCCATTCCTTAAAAAGTGCACCCTTCCATCCGTTGACTAACGTTCCGCCGTGGATTCCCATGCCGGTCGTGTACTGCACCTGCACAGATAATTGATGCCTCTGATCGAAATTCGAAAGGGCCCGCTCAGCCCCGAGATCCAGCCAGTTTTGAGCGATCAGGTAGCCGCCTTGATTTCTTCCGCCCAACGCGCCGTCGTCGATCGATTTCGAGAAAGTGTATTGCAAGCTCGCGGTAAATCCACTCTGCAAGCGCCGGCGCAATTGGACCTGGCCGGCGTTTCGTATGGCGTTGCCGTTCGAAGCCAGGTAGACAAATCCGCTAGGGCACGTCGCGCAAGGATTCACGGCGCCGGAGGGAAATGTGTTGGGCAGAAACTCTTGTTGTTCGCGAGTACCCTTGCTGCCGAGATACGAACCAGTCACCACTAACGCTCCCGGCAGATCGCGCTGCACCGACATCTGCCAGTTCTGCGAATACCCAATCCGGAAATTTGGATCTACTCCGAACGTGTTGGGCGTGATCCCTGGCGAAGTATTGAAGCCGTTGGCGAGAGATAAGAGATTGCCGGGAGTACTTTGCACGCTCAGACTCTTGGAGAGCGGATACTGCTGTGCCATCTGGGTGGCGATAGGCGGGTACACCGAAGTGTTGTAGTAAACACCATAGCCGGCGCGAACTACCATTGACGACGCGGGCAAAGGGCGCCAGGAAAAAGCAATGCGAGGCTGAACCGCGCCTTTGTCGGGATGAATCAGCGAGTCTGGATACGTCTGGCCGGTAAGGGCACCGGTTGGGATGCTGGCCACCACAGGAGCTTCGGCGGTGAAACCAGGAGCGATGTCGAGATTCACCAAGCGGCCGTACTTCTCCGTGATCGGCGACCAGTATTCCCAGCGAACACCGAAGTTCAGCGTGAACCCTGGATTCATTCTCCAATCATCGTTGATATAGGACTCGTAGGTCGACGCGCGGAAATACTTGTCGGCGTTTCCGAAGGCGATCGAGCTGGTGTCGGGCACTCCCAGCAGAAATCCGGCGAAATCGTATCCGGCCGCCGCACCGGTGAAGGTGAAAGTTCCGCGCGGGTCCTGCTGCGACAGTAGATTGAATTCCTGGCGGCGGAAATCGCCTCCAAATGAAATGTTGTGACGCCCGTGAGCCCAGAAGTTGTCGAGCGACACAGCGCTGGTCTGGTTGCGCGTGAAGGACGGCAGCCCATCGGAAAGACCGGAGAAGCCGCTGGCAAAGGCGAGGGCGGGAGGTCCCCAGTTGATCGGCTCCTGATTATTCCCGGCGATCTGCGCCAGCCCTGATACATTTTCGCGATTCTCAAAATACGGCGTGAAGCGCGATGCATTGCGGCTGAACTGGTATCCCAGATTGATGAAAAATCGGGGCGTAAAGTGATGTCTCCAGTTGGCGTTCAGGTTGAGCCCCAGCACGTCGCTCGTATCGAGAAATCCGAACAGATTGGGGTTGTCCGAGCGTGTGCTCTGGAGCGCGAACATTACGGAAACCTGGTCCTTCCGGCCGATGGTCTTGTTGAGACGTGTTTGCAAACTGTCCTGATGCTGGATATTGACGATGGGAATCTGGTAGTTGTAGCGCGTCTCACCCGGAAAGTTGGGGAGCGGGTAAAAGTTCAGTAATGCCAGGGCCTGGGGGCTGATTTGGTTTTGTGGAATCTTGTTGCCGGGAATGGGCGACCTGGTGGCGGGATCGAAAATCTGGACGGGCTGACCCTGCGCATTCAAAACCTGCGAGAAATCTCCCATTCGTTCGGCCGCGTCCGGCATGAGCCCCGTCCCGACCGTGGCATTGCGATTCCTGGTCCACTGGTAGTTGATGAAGAAATTCGGGCCGTTGCGAATGAAGTGCGGAATCTTTATAGGGCCGCCGAACGCGAAAACGCCCTGAGCGTGATTATAGGGGAACCGGGGCGTGTCCTGGCCGGTCAGCGAAAATGGACGGGCGTCTAGCGCTGACGTATCGAAGATGAAGCCGAGGTTGCCGTTATAGAGTGACCTCGATCCCCGCCGGTTGTTGCCGAAGGCCTGCGCCATCGCGAACGGCGAGCTGGCGGCATTGTTCGCGGTGCCGTTGATCAGGAAACCGTCGGCGGCGCGCTGGCTGAGCTCGTCATTACCAGACGCCCCAGCAGGCCCCCCACCAGACGCCCCCGCATCTGGTTCCGCCGGTGTTCCAGGAGCTGCCGCGGCGGGGTTGGCGGCATTCACATCTGTTCGTTGGAAAGCGCTCTGCGTGTTGGTGGGAGCAGGCGGCGCGTTTTTCGCATTGCGCGGCTTTGCTTTGGCAGGCTCAGGAGCACTGGACTGGGGAGCAGGCGTGACCGCGGCCGGTGGGGGCGCTGGGGCGGGCGATGCGACTGCGTGCATTTCCGTCAGAGGCAACATCGTCAGATTCCACTCGGATACAGGCGCGTCGGCCACGACTTGAACTTGTTGGTGGAAAACTGCGAAGCCAGGCATCTCGACTTGAATCGTCCAGGTCCCGTCAGAAAGATCGGGGAAAAAATAGGCGCCTTGTGGATCGGTGATCGCTGTGAACGTTTTATCAGTCTGCGTCGCGGTCACCGTCGCGCCGGGAACTGGCAGGCCGCCGAATTTCACCAGCCCATGGTGCTCCGTGGCCGAGAGCAGAACCACCGCTAGGGCGGTGATAGCGCTGTATCGCAGAGAGTCGAAGATGCGCTTTCCGGCCATAGCTAGTCTTCAGAAGCTCTCTCGACGTGATCGACGACCAGGATCTCGACCCGACGGGTCTCGCGGTGGACCATAAGTTGGATCGGAAGCCGGCCCGCTACCCCTTCGGCTTTGGCTCGGGCCGCGACGTCGAATTGCTTGCGCGGGGCCGGGGACTGGGCCAGGCTGCTAGCGAGCGCGGCGGCCCAGACTAGCATGCGAGTGGCGGGATGGGGCATGAGGCCTGGACGTAGCTAGTTTTCCGAGGGTTTCTCTACCCGGTCGATTACCAGCATTTCGACTGGACCTTTCTGCGACTCCAGCCGGAGCCCGAGTTGTTCCTGCAAGGCCGTAAAAACCGAAGGACCATTGGGGTCGGGCGGTGGCGGAGCATCCGCGCCCGGCGGCGGCCCGCCTCCAAGCGGAGTGGCGGATTGACCAGGATCGGGCGTCCATGTGAGCTTGAAATCGAAATTACCTTTGAGCCCGGTGCGATCAATCACAGTGCGGCCCAGTTGGCTCGATAGGGTCCTGGTCAACATCTCCAGTTCGACGCCCTGCCCGGAGAGCTCGCCCCTGCCCATTCTCATCATCGGTCCGCGCGGGCCGGTCCCCTCCATCGCTTGAGCTTGCTGCAGCTTGGGGCCGCCCTTCGCAACCACCAGAGCATAGACGGATTGCTCTTTTGTTTCCCGGTGCAGGGTTAGCTGAAACCGCTCGGCCAGCAGCGCGCGTAGCCGCTCTCGCATCTGATCACCGACCGTCTTACGCTGCTGCTCAGTCATTTTGCGCGGATCGTCGGGCGGATTTTCCGCGCCCGCGGAACGCTCGGCTTTCGCGACTATGTCGAAGCGATCGGTATTGATCCATCCCGGTCCTCCTGTAATCTGGAACTCGCGCACGTCGTACGCAAAAGTGAGCAGCATTTTCAATGAGGTCCCGCCCGTCCGGAGACCGCCCCCGGGTTGAATCTGAATCATGGTCCGGCGGTCATCGGTTGCGCTCGGTTTGACGGATGCCACTTCGAAGGTCAAAGGGGGCGTACTGGACTGGCCGAAAAGTCCAAGAGCCAGTAGAAATACAAAACACGCCCCAGCAACTGTTCGAGTCATCGGGATCTCCTTGAAGGCCACGCTTCTATTAGAGTTTAAGACGGTTTACGAAGCAAAAGCGTTTGCTAATTCTCAGAAGGTTTTTCAACGTGATCGATGACAATAACGTCGACCGGGGCTCTTTGCGACTCTATTTTCAAGCCGAGCCGCTCGAATATCAAAAAGAGTGTCGGGCGCGTTGGATCGGCCATAGCTATATCTTCTGCCGAGGGTTCAGCTCCTGGGGGCACCGGTCTCGGGCGGAGCGGCGCCCACCCCTCTGTCTCGACTTCAAAAAGTCCCTGAATGCCGCTCTTGTCGACCACAGGGCGATCCGACCAGTTCTCGACAAACATTACGATGTCTGAGACAGTGACCGCTTTGGCATGAATTCCCCGCCCCATGCCGCCCATAAAGCTATGGCAGGAAACTCCATAATTTTCGGGGCCTTCCGGACAATCTTTCTCTTCGATTTTGGCCTTTTGAAGTTTCGGCCCGTTTTTTCCCACGACCACGGCATACACCGGTAGTTCTTTGGCCTCGTGGCGCACGGTGAGCTTGAACCGATCCGCCAGGAGAGCCTGGAGCATTAGGCGAGTTTTGTTTTCCCGAGCCTTGGTGGACAATCCGGCCGGAACCGCGCCCGACCCGGCCGTCGCTCCGATATCGTATCGTTCAGATCGGATCCAATCCGGGCCTCCGGAAAGGCGAACGGATTGAAACGGAACATCGTACGCACTTGCGATCAGCATAAACAAAGGCATGTTCGTCGCCGTGAATCTCCCGCCCGGAAGAAACTGCATTCCCGGGCGGGTCGTAGACTTGTTCGGCTTCACAGACGCTGCCTCGAAGGCCGACGGGCCGGTACCGGACTGACCGAAGAGTCCAAAGGCCGTAAGCAGTGCCAGGCCCACGTTTACGGTTGTTCGTGTCATCGCGATCTCCTTGCCCCGCCAGCCCTTACGTGCCGTAATAACCTTCGCGCGCTTGCACGATCAGACCTTTTTGCTTGGCTTCCACGTGGATGTGACGGTAGCCTAGTGCTGCACTGGTGGATGTGTAGCCGATGCTGTACTGATGGCGCAGGTCTTCTTCGATGGCCGCGAATACTTTACCGATCGGCTGCTTCTTGGAAACCTCGAAAAAGCGGCCGCCGGTCTCGCGGGAAATCCTTTCGAGCACCTTTTTGCCGTCAGGATGGTTCATTACCGGCCGGTTTCCGCCATATCCACCGTGGCGGCCGCCCATGCGAGGGCCGCCGAATCCGCCGAAATTATTGGCCTCGGCGTCCTCGAAGAGAATGGAGTAGACCAATGTGTCGGCGCGCTGGGCCGATTCCACGCACTCAGAAAGCGTAAGTTTGCTGCCATTATCTACCCCATCCGACATCAAAATGAGCGATTTTCGACCCTTTTGCTTCTTCATTAACTCGTCCGATGCCAGAAAGACCGCGTCGTAGAGCGACGTGCCGCCACCGCGGCGCCGTCCGCCGCCCCCCGGATACGTTTGGCCGCCGTTGCGCCGGCTCATCTGCGGCCGGTCCGAAGTTCCGAGCTGATTCAGCGCCTTTTCGAGCTGGGCTCGGGAAGACGTAAGATCCTGCAACAGCTCTACTTCGAAATCGAAATGAATGAGAAATGCCTGGTCCTTATCTTCACGCAACACCTGTTCCAGAAACCGGTAGCTGGCGTCGCGCTCATCGGGAAGGACCCGCCGGGTGCTGCCGCTAGTGTCCACCAGAAGTCCGAGCGTAAGAGGCAAATCGCTCTCTTGCGAGAAGTAGCGGATCGTTTGCGGGTGGCCATCCTCGTCCAATGCGAAGTCGTCTTTCGTGAGATTGCGTACTACTTGCCCCTGTTTGTCGCGCACGGTGGCGAACACCATAACTACCTTGACGTCGGTCGAAAAGGTAGCGTCGGGCTGATTAGGAGGGCTCTGCTGGCCACGCAGCAAGCGGGCGCCGGGTAGCAATGCGAATCGAGTAAGCACGCTTCGACGCGAGATGTTCATTACTTACTCCAATTGTAAAATGAGATGCGGTTAACGCGAAGCATCTTCGCGCCACAAGCCGAGAGCCTTCTGCGCAGGCCGGTCGGAAAAACTGAACAGCACCGATTCTTGCCGGGCTTCGTGCGTCACAGGACACCAGGATGGAACGACAAAGATGTCGTGCTCTACCCATTCGAATGAATTCTCACCCACCAGGCTGCGGCCACGACCCTCGGCGACGCAGAACACGGTCGCATCGGTGGAACGATAACTGGCGCCGTGGAATCCGGCCGGCAGCAGTTGCAGAAACGCTCCGATGGTCGGCATCGAATATCCGCCGGTCGCGGGATTGATGAACTGCATCTTTATGCCGTGGCTGGGATGCAGTGGACTGGTCGCGCGCATGTGCTCCAGCGCCTGAAGACTGCGCAAGTACGGATAGTTAAAAACGGGAATCGCCAGGCGTTCGGGCCTGGAATCGAGCGGCACCAGATTGGCTCCCTCGTCAACCGTTGTCTGGGTTGCTTCGGGGTGCTCGGCAAAGCTGGCATCAAAGCCATTAACGATCGGAATATCGAGGCCATCGAGCCACACCACGGGCTTGCTGCTCGGATTGCCATGATCGTGGTGCGTCCAGGAGGGCGTGAGGATGAAGTCGCCCGGCCGCATCGTCACCCGCTCGCCATTGACCGTTGTGTACGCCCCTTCGCCTTCGATAACAAAACGCAATGCCGCGGCTGAGTGGCGGTGGCTGGGTGTAATCTCCCCGGGCATTACTAACTGAAGGCCGGCATAAAGGCTCTGAGTGATCTGGGATGCGCCGCGGAGCCCTGGATTCACCAACATCAACACCCGGCGCTCGGCTTCTTCCGCGGAGATCAACGTGCCGGACTCCATGAGCAGTTGTCGAACTTCTTCGTAGTGCCATACCACTGGAAGGGAAGCCGGTCTTGGCTCGGGCGTGATGATCTGACCCAAGACTTCCCACAACGGTGCGGCATTGTTGTCCCCCAGGCGCCGGTAAAACTCCTGGCGTTGGACCGATGTCTCGGGTTTGGCGTGGAATGCTGCTGCGTTCATTTGCTCTCCTATGCGTGGCCGATCGCGGAAAAGTCGGACACCGCGCACACCTGCACTTCCATTGTGCCGATTTTCTCGATCGAAGCCAACACCACGTCCCCGGGCACGATCGGGCTGACGCCCTCCGGAGTTTGTGTTGGAACTTTGCCTGACGCCGCCATTGACTGGGATGCTCAAATCGAAGTTACCGGGATTCGGAATTTCGCCGGCGGTTACCAGCCGCGGAACGTCGGCCCGATCGCACAGCCGGCAATGGAGCTCGTGGCTTTCAAGAAAACGGCGGCTTTTTGGATCAAAAGGGTATTTATAAGCAGGCGCAAGGGAGTGGCGCGGCTAAGGTGCCCGGACTTCAGACTGCATACGAGGTCCCGCGACGCCCGACCTGGTGTTGAAGTGGGAAGGCGAGAGCCCCGAGACCGCAGCTGGGTGGGTGGTCGCGCTTCTGGAGAAAAAGGGCTATATTCGGTAGACATGTGGATCGGGAAGTTGATTCCTGCATTGATCCTGTGCGCCGGCTTACAGGCCCAAAATCCGGATCGGCCCGACGACGGCGTTCGACCGCTCATCGGCGATCCGTCGAAGAAGATGGCGGGCCAGGCGGCGCCCACGCCACGCACCGCCGATGGCAAACCCGACCTCTCGGGAATTTGGGAACCGCCCGGAATCCGGTTCGCGCTCGACATCACCTCCGGCTTGAAAGAGATTCCGTTTACGCCGACGGCCGCCGCGATATTCAAGCAGCGCAAAGAGACCAACGGCAAGGATGACCCGGAAGGCTTCTGCCTGCCGCCGGGCGTACCGCGCATCACCTACACTCCGTATCCATCGAAGATCATCCCCATGCCGGGGCTCATGCTCATCCTTTATGAAGCGGGCACGCGCGCCTATCGCCAGATTTTCATGGATGGCCGTCCGTTGCCTAAGAATCCAGACCCAACCTGGTTCGGTTACTCAGTGGGCCATTGGGACGGCGACACTCTTGTAGTAGAGACGAGCGGGTTCAACGATCGCACGTGGCTGGATGGCGACGGGCACCCGCACAGCGATGCGATGCGCGTCACCGAACGATACCGGCGCACGGACTTGGACCACATCGAGTACAAATTCCTGATCGACGACCCGAACATGTATACCAAGCCGTGGGGCAACACCACCGTCCTGTCGCGCATTCCGAATTACGAGCTAGTGGAATACATCTGCAACGAAAACAATCGCGACCTTCCGCACCTGGTGGGCAAATAGCCTCCCTCAGGCGAACTCGACCCATTTCGCGGCGGAGGCCGTCGCTACCCATAACAGCAGGGATACGGCACCTGCAATCTTGCCATTCACTCGAGAATCCTCACGGTTGCTTGGCGGTGAATCGTGAAGTGAAAAACTACTGCTAGCAATAGCAGCGCCATTTTTGTCCAAAAGACGCGGCTGTGATAGCACTTCATCGCTTGCGAGGAAAGCAGTAGTGGACCCGTTGCCACCATCACGGCGAAGCCGGCCCAAGTGAAGGGCGCGAGTCCTTCCGCAATTCGTGAGACGGGTTGGCGCCGCATGCCGATGCCCATCAGCCCGACGTCGACAATCAGGATCGTTCCCACCAACAAGGCGAGGCCCAGCAGATGAACGATCTCGACGGAAGTATAGAGCGGCACCGAGTTTCGCAGCACATCGCCTGCCCCCGTGTGATCGAGCCACTGGAAGAACGACAGAAGAGACATTACTTCGTTTCGTACCCAATCGCCCGGCCCATCGCGATGATGCCGATCCAACAAGTCAACGACAGCGCACCCGCTAATCGGGCTCGCGCCGATGTGTAAGCGGTCCGATGAAAAACCAACATGTTTATGCCCGCGATGATCAGAAGCGCCAGCTTGATTCGAAAGAACAGGCTGCTATAGAGCTTTACCGCCTCGACGACACCAGCAAGGCGCCAGTGACGAACATCATCGCGAAGCCGGCCCAGGTCCAGGGGAGCACCTGCGCTAAGACAGCAGGGACCGGTTCGCGCCGCAAAGCGAAACCAAGCAGGCGCAGGTCGGCTACGGCGATGGTCCCGGCCATGAGGACAATTCCGACAGTGTGAATGGTTTCGACGATCGGAAACAGCCAGATCGATTGGCGAACTGTCACGCCTACAGGCGTGTTCTCGAGCCACTGGCAGATTTGCAGAATCGACACTTGTTCACTATTGTGGCAGTCTCGCCGCACAGGCTGTGTTAGCCTGACCATTTCATGCCCGCCGCCGGCCCCGGCCGCATCTCCAATTTCGTCAAGTGGACCATCTGTGTGGTAGCCTCGCTCGGTTTTCTGTTCGACATCTTCGTCGTGCTGGTAGGTCCGCTCATTTTGCAGCCGGCGCTCATCGAGCTTGGAAACCTGACGCCCGGCACGCCGGATTATCGCGACTGGGCGGGGAATCTGTTCTGGATTCCTCCATTGGCAGGAGGGTTCTGCGGACTGTGGGGTGGCTATCTGGCCGACCGCTACGGCCGGCGGCGCATCCTGACCTGGAGTATCTTGCTTTATGCGTTCGCGGCAACTGCTTCGGGCCTCGCTACGCAGCTCGAAACACTGTTGCTCTTCCGCACTCTTTCTTTCGCCGGCGTTTGTGTGGAGTTCGTAGCGGCAGTGGCATGGCTAGCCGAATTGTTTCCCGATCCGAAAACGCGCGAAGCGGTGTTGGGCTACACCCAAGCCTTTTCATCGCTGGGCGGTGTGCTGGCGGCAGGAGCCTTTTTTGTCGCGAACCGCTTTGGACCAGGCTTGCCGTCGATTTACGGAGGCCACTCGGCTTGGAGGTACGCTCTCATCGCCGGTGTCGCACCGGCTATTCCTCTCGCGATCATCCGTCCTTTTCTTCCCGAGTCGCCGCAGTGGGAGCACAAACGCATCGAAGGAACGCTGAAACGCCCGAGCGTTCTGGAATTGTTTCGTCCGGCGTTTCTACGTACCACTATAGTTACGGCGCTGCTGCTGGCCTGCGCTTATGGCGCTGCGTTCGGAAGCATTCAGCAATCGCCTCAGATCACGGCCGGGTTGCCCGAGGTGCTGCGTATGTCGCCATCCGCGCGCGGGCAAGCTGTTTCAAGTATCCAAGGCATACAGGAAACTGGTGGGCTTTTCGGACGGATCGCGCTAGCCTCGCTCGCGCTGGTGATCGCGAGCCGTCGCCGGCTGCTGCGCCTGTTCCTGATCCCTGGCCTGGTGATCACGCCGGTCGTTTTCATCTTTATGGCGACGCACAGCCTGAACATGTTCCGTATAGGCATCTTTCTCGCCGGTTTCACGACGGTTGCGCAACTCACGTTCTGGGGCAATTATCTGCCACGTGTTTATCCGGTGCACCTGCGGGGCACTGGCGAAGGTTTTGCGGCCAACGTCGGCGGTCGTATGCTGGGCACGTTCGCCTCCTTCATGACGAATCACCTGGCGGCCGTGATGCCCGGAGCTTTGCCGTCGATCAAGCTCACTTATGCGGCAGCCGCCGTCGGCTTCGGCATCTACGCTCTGGCCCTGGTGCTCACTACACGGCTCCCCGAACCCCCCGAAACATTAAATTAGGGACAGTACACTCAAATACCAATTTCCGGCCGCCGCTTGTGCTAGTTTCGATCCATGATCCAAACCCAAGTGGCCGACCGCATCGCGACGCTCACCTTCCATCGTCCGGAAAAACTGAACGCGCTCAGCCAGCAGCTCATCTCCGATTCGATCGCGACCCTGCACGCCTGGAGCATCGACCCAGCCATCGGCGTAATCATCGTCACTGGCTCAGGCCGTGCCTTTTGCGCCGGCGGCGACGTCTCCAGCATGGCCAAGGACACCGGCCGGCCGCTCGAAGAAAGCATCGACGGGCTCCGCGCCTGGCAGGAGCTTTCGTGGCTGCTTTATAGCAGTCCCAAGGTCACTATCGCTGCCGTAAATGGTTTCGCAATGGGCGCCGGACTCGGCGTTTGCCTGGCCTGCGACCTCCGAGTCGCATCCGACAAGGCGAAATTCGGCACCGCTTATGCGAAGGTCGGCTACGGCGGAGACTTCGGCACCACCTGGCTGCTTACGCATTACGCTGGCGCGCCCAAGGCGAAAGAACTGATGTTCCTGGGCGACATGGTCGACGCCGCGGAGGCACACCGCCTCGGTTTGATTAATCGCGTGGTCCCACACGATCAGTTCGAGGAGGAAGTACGCCAGTGGGCGGCGCGCATCGCGGCAGGTCCGCTCACCAGCTTCCGCTACATGAAGGCCAACATCAATCTCGCCACCCACACCGATTTCCGCACGCTGCTCGATCGCGAAGCCGAAACACATATGCGGTGCGGCCAGACTAATGACCACAAGGAAGGCGTACGGGCGTTCCTTGAAAAACGCCCGCCGCAGTTTACAGGGCGATGATCGGCAAGCCGATGAGCGATTATAAACAAATCCTTTACAGCAAAGAAAAACTCGTGGCGACCGTAACGCTGAATCGTCCTGAAAAGCTCAACGCTTATTCGGAAATCATGGTTCACGAGATCCTGGACGCCCTTGCCGATGCCCGCGACGACGATGAGATACGCGCAGTGATCCTGACTGGGGCCGGCCGTGGGTTCTGCTCAGGCGGCGATATCGGCCGTGATTTCGAATATCCTGCCCGGTATCGCGGCCACCGCCTGGAATCGATGCTTGAGATGCGCGAAAACATGCACCGATTAGTCACCTTCCTGCAAAGCTTCGACAAGCCGGTCATCGCCGCCATCAATGGACCGGCAGTCGCTGGCGGCCTCACACTCGCGCTCTCCTGCGACTTCCGAATCGCCGCCGAAAGCGCCCGGCTGGGCGATACCAGCTTGAAGTTCGGGCTGATACCGGACGAAGGCGGCGCCCACCTGTTTCCCAAATTCATGGGGCTCGAGCGCGCGCTGAAGATGTCGTTGTTCTGCGAAGTCTACATGGCTCAGGAGGCCAAGGACCTCGGGCTGGCCACTGAAGTTGTCCCGGACGCGGAGTTGATGCCGGCTGCCCGCCGCTGGGCTGAACGATTGGCCGAAGGCCCGCCGATCGCGATCCGCATTACAAAGCGCATGATGTACAAGCAGCAAAGCATGAGCCTGGACAATGCGCTGGAGGACGCGGCCCTTTCGACTATCGCCGTCAACTACACCAACGACGTCAAAGAAGGTATCGCCGCTTTTCACGCCAAGCGCAAGCCCGATTTCAAAGGCACATAAACAACTGTTACGCCAACTCCATAAAAAGCAAACTTAGTGATATATTCTTAACTACGTATTCTGGTGCGTTGTACTAACTCGCAGTTCCAATACAAATGCTAAGGGAGTACAAATGGGATTTCAATTTCACAAAATATGTTTAGGCCTGCTGCTGCTCGTGGCAACAGGCTTCGGCCAGAACATCCGTGGAACACTCCTCGGCACGGTTCGCGATCCATCCAGTGCAGTCATCAAGGGAGCGAAAGTCACGGTGCGGCACATCGAAACCGGCTTGGTTCGCGAAGAAACAACCAACGATGCCGGCGAATATCTCTTCACCCAGTTACCCGTCGGTCATTACGACATGACCGTCGAACAGGCCGGCTTCAAGAGGGCTGAGCGGCCAGGCATTCTGCTCCAGGTCGACGAAAGGCAGCGCGTCGATATCGACATGTCCGTGGGAGCCGTGACTGAAACCCTGTCCGTGGAGGCGGCGGCGCCCGTGATCCAAACCGATTCGGCCACAGTGGGCAACGTGGTAGATAACAAGAAAGTCACTGAGCTCCCGCTCAATGGGCGTAACTTTTTGCAATTGGACCTGCTGGTGCCCGGCGCCAACCAGGGCGTGAAGGGTTCGCAAAACCAGACCCAGGGCGGATCGATTTCCGTGAACGGCGCCCGCGAGCAGGCCAACAATTTCCTGCTGGACGGCATCGATAATAACGACCTTGCGATTAACCAGTATTCGGTGGCGATCTCCACCGAGGCGATCCAGGAGTTCAAGGTGCAGGGCAGCACTTATTCAGCCGAGTTTGGTCGCAGCGGCGGCGCACAGATTAACATTGCCACTAGATCCGGCACCAATCAGTTTCACGGCGTGCTGTACGAATACTTGCGCAATGCCGATCTGGACGCTAAAAACTTCTTTGATGTTCCGGGGCCGATCCCACCGTTTAAGCGCAACCAGTTCGGCACATCGGTGGGAGGCCCGGTGATCAGAGATAAAACGTTCTTTTTTTTTAATTGGGAGAGCACGCGTGTCCGCCAATCGATCACGCGCGTAGCCACCGTGCCGACAGCAGCCATGAAGAACGGCGATTTCTCGGCGCTGCTTCCAAGCACGATCATTTACGACCCATCCTCGCTGCAAAGCGTCAATGGACAACTGGTGCGCACGCCGTTTCCGGGCAATATCATTCCATCGGCGGATTTTAACAAGGTCGGCCAGGCGTTGCTCAATCTCTATCCGAATCCCAACACGTCCGTGGGCGCCGGCTCCGGACTTTACACCTCTAGCCCAGGCAAGCTCGACGACTTCAACCAATACACCGGACGCGTCGATCATCGTTTCGGCCAGAACGACAACCTCTTCGCCCGCTATTCCTTTATCGATGAAAATCGCTTCGATACGTTCGACCCCTTCTGTTCCCTCACCAATGTTCCCGGCTGGGGCTGCAATACATTGAACGGCGGCCAGAACGTGACCGTCAGCCACGTGCACCTGTTTGGGGCGAACAAGGTGAACGAATTACGGTTGGGGTTCAATCGGACTCGCGGCGGAATCTTTCAGCAGGACCAAGCTACCGATCTGTCCACTCAGTTGGGTATCATCGGCACTTCGCGCAGCCCGATCGACTACGGTTTGACCCGCATCATTCCGGCGGGATTCGACACCATCGGAGACGGAGGCAATCTGCCGCAAGACCGCAAGGACAACACCTATCAGGTGACTGACTCCTTCGCCTGGACAAGGGGCACTCACTCCTTCAAGTTCGGCGGCGACTTCCGCCGTTTTCAGTTGAATCTTTTGTTCGACTCCAACGCTCGCGGCACCATGAACTTTGATCCCTTCTACACCACGTCGGCCGCCAACGGCGGAACCGGTGGAAACAGCATTGCCGAGCTGCTACTCGGTCTACCGCACCTGTCTTCGGTAAGCCAGTCGTTCGCGGGCCCAACTGGAAATACGGTGACCGGTTTCCGCACCTATTCGCTGAATTATTTCGTTCAGGACGATTGGCGCGTTCTTCCTAATTTGACTTTGAACTTGGGGCTGCGCTGGGAATACAACAGCCCGGTGATCGATAAATACAATCATCTGGGGACGTTCGATCCCAGCGTCCCTGGCGACATCCGGGTTGCAACTTCACAGAATCCGTCTCTGTACGATGTATCGAAGAAGCAGTTCGCGCCGCGACTTGGATTTGCTTACACCCCGTTTGGACAGAAGACTGTGTTTCGCGGCGGCTACGGCGTCTTCTGGGATGACAAGCTGCTCAACGTCCTGCTCACGCCGGCACTCAGTCCGCCGTTTCTAGTTCCTTTCAATTTCAACCCCAGCACCAACGGCGTACCGAATATTGGCATCTCAAACCCCTTCGGGGGCACGGCTGCCGCGGGCGGTTTCCCCTCGTCCACTTGGCTGGAGAACCCGTTCAAGAACGGCTACGTGCAGCAATGGAGTTTCAATATCCAGCGCGAGCTTCCGTCGGCGATGGGCTTTACAGCCGGTTACGTAGGATCGAAAGGAACGCATCTCGACCATCAGTACAATGCCAATTTGCCTGCGCCCTCCACGCTTTTCGTGCAAGCCAACCGACCCTATCCGACGTTTGGCAACATTACGGTGGACTCAGCATCCGCGTCGTCCACCTACAACGCTCTGCAACTTTCGCTCGAGAAGCGGTTCTCTAAAGGTCTCAGTTTCCTGGCGGGCTATACCTGGTCCAAGGCTATCGATGACGGCTCGGCCTGGAATTCCGCGATGCTCAACGTATTTAACTTCCACGCCGAACGAGGTCTGTCGACGTTCGACACGCGGAATCGCTTTGTGGCCAGCTACACCTATGACCTGCCCTTCGGCCGCGGCCGCACATTCGGCTCGAATTGGTCTGGCGTTACCAACCAAATCCTGGGTGGATGGCAGACCAATGGCATCCTGACTTTCCAATCCGGCAATCCGCTGGACGTTCAAGTCGGCCTGACGACGCTCACCGGAACGAACACCGCAACGCGCCCGGATGTCATCGGAAATCCGAACAACTTCAATCATGACCCGGCGCTGTGGTTCAACACGGCGGACTTCATCCGTAGCTTTCTGGGGCGTTTTGGCGACGCGGGCCGGGATGTAGTGATCGGACCGGGTACAGCCGATTTCGATTTCGCGCTGCTGAAGCGCTTTCCGCTGTTCAGCGAGAATCGCTACCTTCAGTTCCGGAGCGAGTTCTTCAACATCGCCAATCATCCGAACTTCGACAACCCGAACGGCACCCTGGTTAGCCCCTCCTTCGGACGCGTGACCTCGGCGGGCGCTTCCGATCCACGGCTCAGCTCACGGCAGATCCAGTTCGCTCTACGGCTGGTCTTCTAGGAAATTCGCAAGAATTCAGGGACGCTTCGGGCTCGCTCCGAAGACGCATCAACCGGTGGCCTTCAGATGCTCAGCAGGTGGGCCTTCACCGGAGCGTTGTTCAAGCGCGACAAAGCCAGGCTGTACCAATGTAGCTGCCGTTCGTAATGAGCGCGATTAGCGGCGATGTCGGCATCAGTCTTGAAGTCGACGATATGCCAGCACCCTTCGGTCTCGAATGCGAGATCGATCACGCCCTCCAGCACGCGCTTGGAATCCAGCTTCAGAATGACCGGCAATTCGCGATGCAGTTGGGGCGCCCCACGCGCTGCCGCCAACAGCGGATGGCCGAGCGTCATGGCGACGGCGTCGATTGCGGCTTCCACCTCCTCGGCGGTCGCACCGAGCAAGCGGCCGTGAACTTCAGCCAGCGATGCCAGCGTTGATCGATCCGAATCGAGCGGCGCGTCCCGCAGAATCGTATGAACGAGGGTTCCAAAACGCGGGCCAGTGGGCCGGCCAGCCGCTTTCGCGATGGTCTCGATCGTCACTTCGACCGCGAAATCCACCGGTGACTCTGACGTTTCGGTAGCGGTGAATACATCGAACTGCTTCACTTGCGCTACGCCAGAGACCTCCTCACGCTTCTTCAGCCAACGCCGGTACGCAATCAGGCTAGGCGATTCCTTTCCCTCGCCATCGGCCGCGAGGATCTCTTGTTGGCGAAGCCCCAGACTCGGCGGGGGGTTGAGCTTCAACGTTCGCGGGTCCCACCAGACCACTTCGTGGGTGCCTTGCCGCGCCGCGTGCAAGCCCGGCTTGACCGATGGCTCATCACTCGAAAAGAGCGGCCGGTCGACCACCGAAGCGTCGCCGAATTTCGGGCATCCAAGCGCTCGGTTGGCACTGCGATAGCGATCGCGCGCCGGGTAGATCGCTTTGTTGAGCGGACCGAGCCATCCGTCCTGCTCTTCGTCGCCGACCGCCGGCACAATCAACAAATCGCGGGCCCGCGTTGCGGCTACGTAGGCCACCCGCACTCCTTCGGCCCGCTCGCGCAATCGTTCCTGCGCCTCATTGTCCCGAAGTTCCCAGGGCGCGCAGCGCAGCAATCGCGTCGCGCAAAGCCGCCGGCGCGCATCCACGTATCGATCCGGATCGTGCGCTGCGATATTAGCGGTCATATCAGCGAGAATCACGATCGGGAATTCCAGGCCTTTAGCGGAATGCACGGTCATCAGGCGAACGCCCTCGGCGCCTTCTTCGAGCACCGGAGCCTCGGCTGATTCGGCCTTCTCGGCCTGCGCCTCCAGCTCCTCAACGAAGCCTCGGAACGAGATTCCACCGGACAATTCAAAACTGCGCGCCAGATCGGAAACCCTGTAAACGTTGGCCAGCACCTGGTGACCGGCCGGGCGCAGAGCAAAGCCGGCGTGTGCGCGCGTTGCTTCCAATAGCGAATTCACGGTATCGGCGACGGGTCTCCGATTGCGTTGCCGGTTCAGGTTCGCAAGCAGACTGAGCGCGTCCACTACCGGTCTAAATTCAGCGTGGAGGTTATCCGGAAGCTGGCGGAACGGATGCAAGCGGCCGCCGGTCTCGTGGCGGAATCGTAGAAGAATATGGTCGGGAACCGCGAACAGCGAGCCCTTCAGAGCTGCGAAGACTGACAGTTCATCTTCCGGCCATTCGATGGCAGTGAGCGCGGCGCGCAGCGTCTCTACTTCTTCGCGGCTGTGAAACGATTTGGAACCTACGAGCAAATGCGGAATTTCGCGAGCTTCCAGCGCGCG
Source organism: Bryobacteraceae bacterium (assembly GCA_035484655.1). Classification (GTDB taxonomy): domain Bacteria; phylum Acidobacteriota; class Terriglobia; order Bryobacterales; family Bryobacteraceae; genus Palsa-89. The sequence continues at coordinate 20,581 of DATHOT010000034.1, forward strand.
CACATAGTCGCGCGTGATGTCCGCACCCCAATTGGTGAAACGGCGGAACAGAATCGCAACGTGCCGCGGAGAAACGGGCACGAGCTGCGACGGATCTTCCGGGTCACGCACCTTCCATCCGCTCTGCCGCCACAGCCACTCAATGAACGCAACGATAGCTCCAGGCAGGCATTCATTGATCGCAATCTTCGAAATCCGCGTGCTTCCATACGGTTTTGGCGCGGGCAGGACAACAATGTTTGGCTGGCCATCGATCGGTGGCGTGCTGCCTTGGAGCGGAGAGTAAGCAGCCTGGCCGGCGGCAGCATCATCTTGCATCTCGGAATCGAACGCCGCATTCACGCACTCCTGGATCGGCCGCAACGCCCGAAAGCTGGTGGTGAGTTGGACGACGCCCACGCCGCGCGCGGCGAGCGCATCCCGGATGGCGCGGTAAAGCACCACATCGGCGCGGCGAAATTTGTAGACCGACTGCTTGGGATCACCGACCACGAACAGCTTCCCCGGCCGCGGCGTGATCTGGAGCCAGTCAGATTGCGCGGGATTATCGGAGGCCAGCAGCAGCAGAATCTCGGCTTGCAGTGGATCGGTGTCTTGAAATTCGTCGATGAAGATGTGCGTAAAACGGTTCTGCAAATAAGCCCGCACCTCGGCATTGTCGCGTACGAGATCGCGGGCCAAAATGAGCAGATCGACGAAATCAAGTTTACCGGCGCGACGCTTGAGGTCGTCGTAATTCGTCACCAAATCCCACATTTCGCCACGGAGCAATGCGGCGAGATCGGCATCGGCGGCGATCTGGAAAGTCTCCAGGTTTTGCATCAACTGAGCGCGAGCGTCGACCACCTGCTCGCGGGGAACCGTCGCCGAGAAAAAGCCGGAGCCTTTCTTCGTGTCCTTCTTCAGATCGCGCAGCAACTTGATCAGCAGGCTTTCAAGCGTATCGTAATCGCGCGACCGGGTCGCAGCTTCGGCGCGCTCGATCCACGTAATCACTCCCTGGGCGGGCCGCAGTGAGCGCACCAGATTATCGGTAGGCTTGGGGCAGCGCGAAGCAGCTTCAGCAATCAGCCTCACCTGTTCGATCAGTTGATCGATATGGTGATCGCGATCGAAGGCAACCTGGCGCCACGGCTCCGGATGGTCGCGCCACTCGATCAGTTTCCAAGCCGCATACCGCAATTGATCGATGGGAGGGCCGGTATCGAACGAATCACGCCAGGCCAGCCGCACCAGGGCGCGGCGCAGCGCGGGAGTTCCATCGGCGAGCTTGGTCTGAATCCAAATACGGAAAGCACGTTCGTAGATGCGGGCGGCTTGCTGTTCGGATAGCTCTTCAAAAGCCGGATCGACAATCGCTTCGACGGGCCGTTCGCGCAAAATCTGCGCGCAGAAAGAATGAATCGTGCCGACCGACGCCTCCTCTAAATGTTCTAAAGCATTCTCGATGTTGAGTCGCTCTTGGGCGGTGGCGACGGTGTCGCGGGCGCGGTCCAATTCCTGACGCAGACGGAGCTTCAGCTCACCGGCGGCCTTGTTGGTGAAAGTGACGGCAACGACGTGATCGATGGTCGTGGCGCCGCTCGCCAGCACGCTAACGATACGGGCAATCAGCTCCGTGGTCTTGCCGGTACCAGCCGAAGCTTCCACCAATAGACTCTCGCCAAGCGAAGTTCGGATTCGCTGGCGCGCCAGCTTGTCATCCAGATGGATTTCGAGCGTCGGCGTCATGGGAGATTCCGTAGTTGGACCAGCCCGTCCAGTCGATCCGGCTGCTTGCGTTTGGCGCGCTGTTCTTCATACGGACCGCAGACCGGACGGTAATCGCAAAGCACACAAGCGCCCCGCTGCGGCGCGGCCGGAAGAAAGCCTTCTTCGATCGCATGGCCAATGGTTTCGAGCACGCGCGCCATGCGCTCGCGCGCTTGCTGATCCAAAGGAATGGTCACTTGCGAAAAGTCACCGCGCTGCGTACAGAAGAACAGGCCGCCCGATTCGACCGGCTGATCGAGTAATTGCTCAGCCGCCAACGCGTACAGCAACGGCTGCAGAATCGCCCCGCCTCCAACGTACTGCGGACGGCTGGCTGGCGCTTTGCCGGTTTTATGATCGGTGACGCGCAGAACCTTGCGCGTGGCGTGTCGCTCTACCAGATCGATGGACCCGCGCAGACGTATGTTCTTGAAGATCACGGCCTCCTGCTTGACGCTTTGCGGGTCGCGATGTTCATCATGCGGCAGGCCAAAAGCCAGCTCGAAATGAATCGGACGCCAATCGTACTGTGCATCTCCTACCTGCTTGATCCAGCCGCGAAGATCGATCCGGAGGTCCTCGATTTCGCTCCTCCAGACGCGCGGAATGGCCGGGGCTAGATCCTCTTCGAACCGGGCGGCGACGCGATCCAGTACCCGATCGGCTATATCGAGAACTTTTTCCAAACGGCCGGGCGTCACCGGCAGCAGATCAGCCTCCTTCAGCGTCCGAAAAAGCTCGAATTGAATCGAATGGAACAAGGCGCCGCGCGTCAGAGGGTCCATTTGCTCGAGCGGGACGGGAGTTTCCCGAGGGCGGAATTGGAAAATTGCTTGCAATAAGAAGCGGTAAGGGCAAGCCGCGAAGTGCTGCAATGCCGACGGTGAATAACTGCGCTCGGATAACAAATGAGTCGCCAGGACTTTCCGGGTGGCCTCGTCCGCATTCACGATGCCGTCCGCAACAGACCAACGGCTTTCCCATCGCATCCAGCGCGTGCGAAGCGATTGGGCCAGATGCGAATTCACTTCCATCAAATATCGCGCGCTGCCTTTGGCCTGCGCGAGCCGCAGTGAGGCAAGGTCGTACTCGGCATCGTCAATAGCCATTTCCGGATCCGCCGATGCCGGCCATTCCAGACGCGACGGAGCGTTTTTGGCCGCGCGTTTCTCGAATTCTCGAAGCGAGGGAAGACGGCCTTCCGCGGCGCGCACGACCTCCAGCGCATAGAACGACGGCACGCGTGCGCGAGCCTGCGTCACATCCATCCGCGGATAAGAAACCACCAGTCTCACGCCGGCGGCCGCGGCGGCCGAGCGGAGCAGCATGCGTTCGCGCGCATTGCGATGGTGCTTGGTATCGAGTTTGGTTTTCAGATTATCCCGGTAATCATCCAACAGCAGCGGATCTTCGAGAGCGCGCCGGGGGAACAGTCCTTCCGCCAGACCGGGAAGGAACACGACGTCGAAAGCTCGGCCGCGAGCCTCGTCGATGGAGCCGACAAACACCTGGCCGTAACGGCGTCTAGCAGGCTCGGTGCGAAGCGTGCCCAACTTGTCGGAGAGCACGTCGTACACTTCATCGAGCGAGGCGGGGCCGACCTCGGCCATCGGTTCAAGTTCGCTCAAGACCGCGAGAACAGGATCCGGATGGCGCAATGCCATGGGTGCGAGTTCCGTCAGCCGGTCCATCCATTCGCCCCACATCGCCTGTTTGGGGAGAGAGCCGAGCATATCGATCAACGGCAGAGCGAAATGTTCCAGGCGCGTGAGCTGTTCGATGCGGCGCTCAATGTGAGGACGGTGCGATTGATCTTCTTTGTCGAGATCCCGAAGCTGAGCCAACAGTTCGGCACGAAGCCCGCGCAGCCGCCGAGCCCAGCGATCATGTCCACCGATCACCGCCGCGTCCACCAATAGCTTTTCCCATCCGATGGGGAAGGCGAGAGCGGGCTCAGCTTTTGTCTCAGTTGTTTCAATGCTCGGGGCTTCGACGGCCCGCGCTCGAACTTCGGAGCCAGGCGGAGCCGATTGGAAATTCGCGAGCACATCGTCGTCGGGTGGAACCCATTGGGGAGGGCGTTGCACCGGCGCGCCACTTTGGTCGACGGGCGGCAACTGCCCCAACGACAGGTACTCCGCAAAACCCGAGGCCGAGCAGTTTCGGGCAGCGCACGCGAGCAGCGCGAGGAAGGCCCGGCCCGCTGGATCGGGACGCGCGGCGCCGCGGCTGAAATACCCAGGAATCGCGGCCCGACGCAAGGCCTCTTCCACCAAGGGCTGGTACTGCTCAACATTGCGAAGCAGGATGGCGATGCGGTCGAACGGAGTGCCTTGTTCGGCAAGCCTGCGGATTCGCCGGGAAATTTCCACACACTCCAGACTCTCGCCGGGGGCCGAGAAAAGCAGGTCCGCATCGGGCGGCGCTTGAGGGGGCTGATCGGCCGAGAATAGCCAGGTTCGGACGCGATCGAGTGTCGCGCCCGGCTTCGATGCGTCGATATCCTGGGCAGTCACGCCGACGATGCGATGGAGAGCCGGAATCGCGCGATCGTTGTCTGTAATGGCCGCCGCGAGAATGTCCGGAGATTTCTCAGCCAGAGCCGCCAGGAGCTTTTCGTGGCTCCGCGATTCGATTGCAAGACCGAGAAGAACCAGCGGAAGGCCGGCAAACCGATGCGATTTTCCGGCGATTGCTTCGACCGCAAAACGTAGGAGCATCGAAAGGTCCGCCAGCGATCTTTGCTCCAGCTCGCGCTCGTAGCGCTTCATCAAACGCGCGAGATCAGAGCCGGGTGGGCCAGTGGCGGCGAGGTCGGACGTCTCGACGAGTTCCAGACGAAGTTCCGCAATGGTCCTGGCGGCGGCGCGTGGAAATCCGGGCGTCTGAGCGACCGGCGCAAAATAATGCAGCTCGTTCGCGTGCTTGGCCGCGTGGACAATTCGGTTCGCCAGCGCCTCCACCCCGAGATGGCTGATGGGAGCAAGTTTGGCTTGAGCCAAGGATCGGGCCGCGAGCTGGGCGCCAAGTTGGGTGATCGTCAACGCGTGGATGCCCTGGCAGCCGCGTTCGAAGGCGGAGAGCGCGAGTTCGTTGGCGGCAGCGCGAGTGGGAGCCAGCACCAGAATCTCGCTGCGGGAGTTTTCAGAGAGAAAAGCTGCGGCTTGTTCGAGAAGTCTGGCGTTGGAGCGAGAACGTATCAGCGCGCGCCGGGCCACACACAATTATATTGCCCGGTGTCAATGCGTGGCGATTACAAGTTCAGGTCCCAGGTCTCGCCGACCAGGTCGTAACCGAATTCCCGGTGGCGCTCCTGCTTCACCAGACGATAGCCGGCCCGCCTGTAAATGTGACGGGCAGCATGCAGGATCGATTGCGTCCACAAAGTGATCTTCTTATAACCGGTCTGTCGCGCAAAGCGGGTGCACTCGTCCACCAGGCGATTACCGATGCCGAGTCCACGAGCCGAAGGTTCCACCAGCAATAACCGCAGCCTCGCGACTTTCTCGGATTCGCGGACCAGGAAAACGGAACCGGCGATGCCGCCGTCTTTTTCAGCGATCCAGCAGCGCTCGCGCTTGGGATCGAACTTCTGGATGAACTTGGCCGCGATCTCCGCTACCAGCGCTTCGAATCGCTCATCCCATCCGTATTCCTGCGCGTACAGCGCTCCGTGCCGGTGAATCACCCAACCCATATCGCCCGGCTGGTGAGACCGCAGAAGATAAGGTGTTTTGGGCTCAGGCCGCGCCCCCAGCAGCCGTTCGATGGTGTTCATGGCGTCGATCAGCGTAGCCTGCTCTCCCGGCGCGAGTCGCGAGAGCATGGTCTCGATCTCAGTTTGCGTTTTCGAGTCAAGTAGCGCAAACACTTTCTTGCCCTTCTGGGATAGCGCCAAATGCGTCTGTCGCGCGTCGCTCTCGGAGGCCTTTCGCAACAGGAAGCCGCGTTTGGTAAATCCTAGCAGGATGCGGCTCAGATAGCCGGTGTCCAAGTCCAGTTCTTTGGATAAGTCGGTAGCTGTCAGCCCGCTGCGATGGGCCAGCTCATATAACACCCGGACTTGGCTGAGCGAGAAGGAGCTCTGCAGGTAGCCATTACGCAGCAGGCCGATCTGCTTGGTGTAAAAACGATTGAAGCCGCGCACGGAAGCAACGCGGGCGTGGGAGCGGGCCGCTGATGCCATGCTGACATTGTCAACTAGATAGTTGCCTCTGTCAAGTTATTCTTGACGGAGTGCCGTCATTGGATCCACGCGGGCCGCCCGTAGGGAGGGAATCCAGGCTGCCGGCATCGCCACTAGCAGCAGGCCGGACAAGACCGCCGCTAAGGTCCAGGGGTCGTGCGCGGGAACTTCAAACAGGAGTGAACGCAATGCGCGGGTCGCGAATAACGAGCCGATTAGTCCGGTTGTCGCGCCGGCCAGAGTCCAGACCGCGGCGCGCGAAAGGATTAGCTTGGTGATGGCCCGTGGAGTGGCCCCCAGTGCCATACGTACGCCGATTTCCCGCGTTCTCTGTCCGACCAGAAATGACATCAATCCAAGTAACCCAATCGCTGCCAGAACCAGGCCCATGGCGGCAAAGAGCGACAGAAGGATGGCGTTGAAGCGCGGCCGGTCATTCAACCGGCTCACACGCTCTCGCATGGTCGAGATCGTGACAGGCAACGCAGGGTCGATAGCGGCGATCTCTTTCTTCAGCCAGACGGCCATCGCGTTGGGGTTCATCGGAGTCCGTATCGCCACCTTCACCTGTCTCCATCCACTAGGCGGCATTTGATTACGGAAGGTTGCGTCGAGCGTGGGTTTCCGAAGCATATAGTATTCTGGCGACGTCTCGCCTGCCGGAGCATTGTTGCGGACGTCGGATGCGATGCCGATCACCGCCGATGTCTGACCATCGATCTTGAGGCTCTTTCCGAGCGCGTCGCCGGCCGGAAATAACTTTCGAGCGAGCGAGTCGCTTATAACGATTGAGTTCTCAACTGTCGCCCGATCGCGATCCGCGAACCCACGTCCATGCGCGATATGCACATCGAGCGTGCTGAAATAACCCGGCGTCACGTACCTCCACACCACCATGCCGCCAGTGCCCTCTTGAAATGTCAGCCGGCCTTCCACCTGAATCGCAGCGAACGGCCTCGCACGGACGCCGCCAGACGGAGGCAAAGAATCGCTGATCGTAAATGAGGTAACGCCGGGAATGGCGCCAAGGCGCGACTCGATATCATCGAAGAACCGAAGCTGCTGGACGTCTTCGGAATAGCGTTGCTTGCCCAGGATGAAGTCGGCTGTAACAACGTGCTCGGCCGATAAACCGAGTGGTACGTTCTGAAGATTCCACAAACTTCGGAGCAACATGCCTGCGCCGGTCAGCAGCACCACAGAGACAGCGATCTGAGCGGCCACCAGAATTTCGCGCAGCAATGTACGGCGTAC
>DATHOT010000035.1:0-6979 GCA_035484655.1 Bryobacteraceae bacterium
CATAGGTGGGATCGTTCACCCAGCGGCCATTTTGATCCAGATCCTCGGCCCCATTGATGTCGCGGCCAACGTGTTCGTAGCTGCGCGAGCTTTCAAAATAACGATCGCGATCTTCATTCCAGCGATCCCAAGTGTCGTACGGTATCGCCGCGCTGACTTGATACTCCGGGTCGGCTGCCGGACCACGCGCATTCATTGTCCGACCCGCAGCCAGCCGCTCGGTGCCGCGCGGGCTGCCAATCTCGGCTTCACCCGACCGAACCGTGATTTCCGAAGTCCCGTCTTCCCGCACCATGACGCGGTAAACGCCCTGCCGCAGCGCCCGCACTCCGACGCTGGGCGTATCCAGCTCAACCTGTGCCTGACTGGGTCGTAAAACGCGTAGCAGCACCGTTCCGGCCGCTACCTGGATTTGAAAGCTATTCACATCCATGCCTGCGAATCGAAATTCGCTGTTGGGAGAGAAACGCAGCATGTTCGCGGAATCGAGCTGGACTTCACCGCGCGAAGACGGGCCGCTGAGAATCGCATCGCCGGCCATTACCGGCGCATTCACGGTCGCCGCGATCACATCCGCGGAATCGCCGCGCCGCATCGAGACGTCTCCATTGAGCAGACTGATGCGCGCCACCGCGCGTCCGGGCTCGTACTGGCCGTCGGGAGCATCGGGCGGCGGTGCCTCCTGATTGTCGGGCGGCGGTGGCCCCGGTTGTTGAGCGAATGCAAGAGCTGCCAGAGCTAGTAGAGCGGGTAGCGATAGAAGAATGCGTTTCATCAACAGCCACTTGCCTTTCAAGCGCTCCTAAGACGCAATCGGCGAACCATTCTGTAACGTGTGCGGTTTCAGTTACTTACGCCACACAGACACGCCTGGCGAGTGGCTCAAAACCACCAGCACTGATTGTAAAGGGCCGAAGTCTTGTAATGTCCGGCAAAAGCCCGTAAACTACAGTTAAGCTGTCTTCCGCAACCACAGTCAACGCTTCCCTGCCCGAGGTCCACTCGACCGTCCCCACGGGCCACTCCTCGCTGTGGCGGCGCATGTTTGCCTTCACCGGGCCGGCCTATTTGGTCAGCGTGGGCTACATGGATCCAGGCAATTGGGCCACCGATCTGGAAGGCGGGGCGCGATTCGGATACCAACTACTGTGGGTGCTGATTGTATCGAACCTGATGGCGATCCTGCTCCAGACCCTCAGCGCGCGCCTGGGAATCGTGAGCCAGCGGGACTTGGCGCAGGCCTGCCGGGAGACCTATCCGAGAGCCGTCTCGTATTCCTTGTGGTTCCTTTGTGAAATCGCGATCGCGGCTTGCGATTTGGCCGAAGTGCTGGGCGCGGCCATCGCACTGAATCTGCTGTTCCACATTCCGCTGCTGATCGGAGTGCTGGTTACTGCGGCCGATACGTTGCTCTTGCTATGGCTGACCCGGCTAGGAATTCGGATGATCGAGAGCATCATACTCTCGCTGATTGCCGTGATCGCCATCTGTTTCGCGGTCGAGATTATCTGGGCGGGCTGGCCGGAATTCGGGGCGTTGGCCCGTGGAGTGGTGCCGCATTTGAATCCGCGGAACCTTTACATCGCGATCGGGATCCTGGGCGCAACCGTGATGCCCCACAATCTTTATCTGCATTCGGCTCTGGTCCAGACCCGGCGCATAGGAAAGAAGGACGCTGAAAAGCGCGCGGCCTGTCGCTTCAATCTGATCGATTCCACCGTGGCGTTAAACGGCGCCCTGCTGGTAAATGCGGCCATCCTGGTGCTGGCCGCGATGGTCTTCTTCAAACGCGGGATCGTCGTGACGGAAATCCAGCAGGCCAACCAGTTGCTTTCACCACTGCTCGGCACTACCATGGCCAGCGTGCTATTCGGCGTGGCGCTGTTATGCTCGGGCCAATCGTCGACGCTAACCGGCACCATGGCCGGTCAGATCGTCATGGAAGGGTTCCTCAATTTCCGCATGCGGCCCTGGCTGCGCCGGTTGATGACGCGCACCATCGCGATTATCCCGGCCGCTTTCACCGTTTACCTGGCGGGCGAGCATGGCACTTATCAACTGCTGATTCTGAGCCAGGTGATCTTGAGCATGCAGCTCCCGTTTGCGGTAATTCCGTTGATCCATTTCACCAGCAGCCGCGAGCGGATGGGGCAGTTCGCCAATCGGACCTGGTTGCGGGTGCTGGCTTGGTCAACGGCGGCGTTGATACTGGTGCTCAATGTATGGCTGATGGCGACGTCGGTGCGGGACTGGATAGAGGGCGCTGGCCGATGGCGCGGCTGGTTGGAGTTTGGCTTGGCACTTCTGCTTACCGGGCTGGTCGTGTTGCTCGCCTGGGTGATTTTACAGCCGGTGCTGCCGCGCTGGATTCGGCGGTTTGGACGTGCGCCAATCGAATTGCCCAAGGCGGTGGCTTCGAATTTACCGGTTCCGCTTTACCAGAAGATCCTGGTCCCGCTCGACACCTCCAGCCGCGACCGGGAGGCGATCGCACACGCCAGCGCGTTGGCCAAGCAGCATCACGCCAAGCTGTATCTGCTGCACGTTGAAGAGGGCGTGACCAGTCAGGTTTACGGGCCCCTGTCCTCGACGGCGGAAGTCGAGGCCGGGCGCGAATACCTGGCCGAAATCGCCAAAGAGCTGGAGAATCAACAGATTCCGGTGGAGGCGGTCGTGCGGCACTCGCGCGATCCCAAGGATGCCATCGTGCGCTATGCCGAGGAGCTGAACCCGGATCTGGTGGTAATGGGCGCTCATGGGCATAAGGGCTTGAAAGACATCGTCTTCGGGACTACAATTAATGCAGTACGTCACAAACTAAAAGCCCCTCTTCTGGTCGTTCGAGGCAGCACTTAAGGCGGTTCCCCGCCCTATTTGGGCCTTTTCCGGGCCTATTGTTGGGCGGCGGTTGTGTCGAACGGATACACAAGGCTGGCTTGTGGCGCTCAAGCAGGTCTTGTTTTCAACAGGATAGGTTGGCGAGCCAGTTGCTAGCTTAGGGTTAAAGCGATGCAAAAAGTGTTGATACTCGGGTGTTTTTTGGCCACTTTCGCGCCATTACCGGCATCAACTCTGCAACAACTGAGCCTAAATGACATGATCCGGCTCTCCACGGCCATTGTCCATGGCAAAGCGCAGCAGACCGTATCCTCTTATAGCGGCTCCATCATTTATACGCACTACAAGGTTCAGGTTAGCGAGACCTTGAAAGGGCCTGCCGCCAGCCAGCTGGATATCGCAGTTCCGGGGGGAGCAGCCAGCCGGTTCCAGCAGACTTTCGCCGGCGCCCCGACTCTCGCGCCGGGACAGGATTATGTGCTGTTTCTGTGGACCGGCAAATCGGGGCTTACGCAGATCATCGGCCTTTCGCAGGGGCTCTTTGTAGTCAGCACGAACCCGGCCGGGCAGTTGATGGTGATGCGAGCGCCCTCCAGTGAGCGGATGGTGAACACCAGCGGACAGCCGGTCACAGATTCAGCAATGCAGATGCTTTTGAACGATCTGCGGAGCCTGATTCAGACCACAATCGGAGGCGGGAAGTGAGGCGGGCGTGCCTGATTCGCATGGCGGCACTGGTGTTGACGCTGTTCTCGCTGGCAGCCAGCGCTTCGGCCTACTACTTCTACGTTTCCTTTAACACTTCCTCGGGGCCCTATAATCCGATTGTTAAGAAATTCAACTTGAACGCATTGAATAATAACACTGTTCCGTACTTCATATCCAACGTGGGTCCGGTGAATACGGTGCAGGGAGACAGCTATCAGGGGATCGTGAGCGAGATTCGGGCGGCCGCCGACGTGTGGAACAGCGTTGGCACCTCGCAGATCAGGCTGGGCTACGGCGGATTGTTCACGGCAGGTACGTCGGAGACGGCGCCGGGGATCGACATTCTGTTTGACGACGATATTCCGCCTGGGATCGTGGCTTTGGGCGGCCCCATGACCACTGGGGGCTCCGGCTATGATGCCAACGGCAACGCCTTCATTCCGATCGTGCGTTCGAAGCTGGTTTTGCACGGCGACTTCAGTTTGATCCCGTCCTACGAGCGAGCCAGCTATTCGGAGCTGTTTTTTGTGACGCTGGTGCACGAACTGGGTCATACGATGGGCCTGCAGCACACATTGACGTCGAGCGTGATGGCCACGCAGACGACCAGCACTTCCACCCGGGCAACACCACTGGGGGCGGATGACATCGCCGGCATTTCCCTGCTCTACCCGGCCTCGGGCTATCTGGCGACAACCGGCAGTATTAGCGGGACCGCAACGCTGAACGGAAATGGAGTGAATCTGGCGTCGGTGGTCGCGATTCCGCCCAGCGGTCCGGCGATCAGCGCTTTAACGAACCCGGATGGGAGCTATCAGATTAACGGCATTCCGGCCGGGATCTACTATTACGTCTATGTGCACCCCTTACCGCCGCCGATCGCGGGCCTGGAAGTAACTCCGGACAATATTGTCCCTCCGTTAGATGTGAACGGCAATGCCATCCCGCCGAACTATACGGCGTTCGCAACGCAGTTTTATACCGGCGGCAACAACGGTACGCAGGACTGGACGCAAGCGCAGACCATCTATGTGTCCGCGGCCAACGTAGTTTCCGGCGTTAATTTCAACGTGGCTTCGCGGGCCTACGAAGCAGTTTCTTCGGTGCGCGTCTATGGCTTTTCTCCGACCAACGTGTCAGTACCGAACGGCCCGATTACGCTTGGCTCGCAGACGTCGATGCCGCTGGCGGCGGATGGCTCGGGGTTGTTGCAATCGAACAATACCGTAATGCCCGGGCTTAGCGTCAGCACGCTGGGAGGGGTGGCTCAAATCTCTCATCTGCGGCCTTATCCCCCGCCGACCCCCTATATCGCCGTGAATGCGCTGCTGAATCTGGGCGCGGGACCCGGACCGAAGCACCTGTTATTCTTGACCACGAACGATCTGTACGTTCTTCCTTCCGGATTCACGGCGGTGATTAACCCGCCGCCCGCAATCAACAACATCGTTCCAACGTCCGATTCCAACGGGAATCCAGCCGCGGCGATCTATGGCTCCGGCTTCCAGGCCGACAGCAGAATCTTCTTCGATGGACAGGCGGGCGTAATCGAGGGAGTTCAGCAGGATGGATCGCTGCTGGTGACGCCGCCGCCGGCTCCGGGCGGTTACACGGCCAACGTGGTGGCACTCAACGACGACGGGCAGAGCTCGTCATTTATTCAGCCAACGCCGCCCACATACACCTACAATCCAGCGGGCGCTCCGTCGCTGGCGGTGACGCCCAGCACGATTCCCCCAACCGGCAGTACGACGGTCGATATTGTGGCCGGCAACGCGAACTTCACGGGCGCAACGACGGTGGGATTCGGGACCAGCGATGCTTCGGTGCAGAGCATCACGGTACTCAGTCCGACGCACCTGAGCGTCGTGGTTTCGGCCAGCAACGCGTGGGTGCCGACCAGCGGAATCACGGTGACCACCGGTTTACAGATCATCTCGCAGGCGACCGGCTATCAGGTTACCGCGTACGATCCGCAGCACTAGCCTTCGCTTTTTCGAATGGATCTCCGCAAATCGAAGATTGGCGAGATTGGCGGCTGCCATCTGATCCGCCACACGGTAGCCACGGTGATGCTCGAAAAGCGAGCCGACATCCGGGTGATCCAGGAACTGCTCGGCCACGCCAAGTAGACCTGCTTCAGCGGGTTGATGGATCCGGCCGCAAGTTTAGAACCGCCCCTGGTCGCCGCCCGCGATGCGGAGGCCGAACAAGAGCCGCTCGCTGCGCTCGCAGCCGAAGCCGAAGAGGAGCTATGATCAAAGCGGAATCCATGACGTCGCGAGAAGAGCTGCACAAACTGGTGGATCACATTCCGGACGCCGACATTGCGGCGGCACGGAAGATCCTGCGTTCTTTAGTGGACCCTGTCGAACTATCGCTTTTAACGGCCCCGCTGGACGATGAACCGGAAACCGAACAAGAGCGGGAAGCCGTTGAGAAAGCTTTGAGCGATCCCCGGCCCGACGTCCCCATGGACGAGGTTTTGCGCGAGTACGGTCTGTGAACCGGTTTCGCTTCACGGAAGCGGCCCGCTCGGATCTACGCCGCATCGATCGCGAACAAGCCATGAAAATCTACTGGCTCTGACGCGCTACGCCGAGACGGGCGAAGGCGACGTGAAACAATTGAAAGGCTCCACGGACTACCGGCTGCGTGTGGGAGATTACCGGGTCCGCATGCGTGTGCTCCAAGATGGCACGATCCGTATCGCGCAAGTGATGCATCGCCGCGAGGCGTACCGCTGAGCGGAGCGCTCCTCGCTCCCGCTCGATCGGCCGGCACGCAGTCGGCTCACTCCCATTCGCTCGGGCCTTCAGTGCGCGCCACACCGCCGCCGCCGCAGGTTCACCCTCTGGGCTGCCCTCCTTGGCGCCGAGCCTCTGAACAATATTGAACCCGTCCAAGCGTTAAAAAGCGCGGTTATTGGCAACACCCAAACCCGCACGTTCAACTACGTGCCCTCCGGTACCAGCACCGTGGGCGGATTCCTGCTCAACGCGATCAACCCGGAAAACGGCACGGTCACCTACGCGTACAATTCGAACGGGCTAGTGGCATCCAAGACCGACGCCAAAGGCCAGGTCTTCACGTATTCCTACGACAGCTACAACCGGCTGTACCAGATCTTCGTCGGCGGCGTCCTGCTCCGCACTTTCCTCTACGACACCAACTCGCTGGACGGCTCGTTCACCTCCTACGGCGCGGGGCGCCTGGTGGCCGTGCAGAATGCCCAGTTCACGCCCGGATCGAGCAATCCGACCGAGTTCACGGAAATGTACAGCTACACCATCGCCGGCCAGCCCAACAAAAAGCGGCTACAGGCCAACCTGACGGCGACGGCCTATCCGTACCCGATCTACACCGCCAACCTGGATGCCAGCTACACGTACGATAATGAGGGAAAGATGACCTCGGTGAGTTATCCCAACGC
>DATHOT010000036.1:0-37144 GCA_035484655.1 Bryobacteraceae bacterium
AAACGACCGGTCAATGCCAAGCAAACTACTTCCTTGTGAGCACGGCTGCCAGATACCGGAGTTCGGACTCCACTTCCGCGGGATCGGCCACAGTATCCGCGATTTCCTGCCGAAAGAGTTCGCGATACCTCTTGCGAAGCCTGTGAATTGCAACTTTGAGCGCTCCCTCTGAAGTATTCATTTCGCGGGCCAGTGCGGCGTAAGGTGCCTCGGACTGGCCGAGGAGGAACACCTTCAACCGCTCGAAATGCTCCGAGCGGCCGTGCTGTACGAATTCGCACCGCAATCTCTCCACGGCTCGGTCGAGCACCGAAAGCGCCCAGCGCCGTTCAAAGATCCGCTCCGGCGTCTCATCGTGCGCAGGCTCGCGTTGGTAGCGGTCTTCGCCCGACGAGAATTCGAGCGACACAACCATGCCACCGCCACGTTTGTGTGCGCGCTGCTGGCTGTTGCGGGAGACCTGCTGTGGCGGTCACATCCTCAAGCCGCCCATCAGGTGTTTGGAGCAGAAGAACGTTCTGGCCTCCCACACTTCCTGTACAGCCGACACACTCACCGTCGTTGGCTAGGAACACGTCGGCCCGGCCATCAGCTGGTAGCGAGAAGCTCGCGTTCGCGAGCTGCGAGCCAATGTTCCCGCGCGCACTTCGGACAAACATTGCCCTCCTCAACAAATTCTTGATACGATCCGCCGGGTCCACAACGGGAAGAAGTGCTTTTCTCCAGAGATTCGGTCACGGCGCCACCTCCTATAACTCTTGCCGCAACCGAAATGCCAGGTGCCTCAATCGCCCGCGGATTTTCCTTGCAGTTTCTCCCCACATGCGCTGGTCATCGGTTACTACGAAGGTCGGCCAGTGCGCGCGACACCATGCAGTACACTTTCAGAAATGGACATTCTCAAAATGCTGTCCGACTCCGCGCCGAACGAGAGCACGTCGAGGAAACGATCCTCGCATTGGAACGCATCGCTCGCGGCCGTGGCAAGCGTCGTGGTCGGCCACCGAAGTGGATGACAGGGATGAAGCGGAGGGGCCGACCACCCGGCGGCAAGAATAGACCGAAGTAGGAACGCGGCTCCTATGGGATCACCCTAGTAACGGGTCGGGAAACCATGCGTGGGAAGCGCTCATCATCGTAAAATGACGAGTCATGAGAAGACGAGACTTCGTCGAAGCTACGGCCCTCACGATGATGGCGGGCTGGGCGAGCAGTTGCGCCCGGCGGACGGCAACCGCCCTGTCCGTTCCTGCGACTCCACAGCTCCGCACCTCGGTTAATCTGGCGCTCCCCCGGATTTCATGGGAGCGAGTCATCCGAACAACAGTCGGTCTACGCCCGCATCGTGATTCTGGCTTCGTTCTGAAGGCTGAGAAATTCGATGCCAAGACTTTGATCCACGACTACGGTTTCGGCGGCGCTGGGATGTCGCTTGCTTGGGGTTGCGGCGCGATGGCTGCAAATATGGCGCTCCAGCACGATGAGCGCCGGGCGGCAGTGCTCGGTTGCGGCTCGCCAGGCCTCACTGCCGCACGACAGCTTCAACGACGTGGCTTCGACGTTACGATCTACACACTGGCCGTGCCGCCGGATACTACATCGAATATGTCCATGGCCGGGTTTACTCCGACCGCCGGGCTGGTCTCTGCGGATCGACGCACACCTCAGTGGGACGCACAGTTCCGTGAGGCGGCGGAGATTTCGTACCGGCAGCTTCAACTCCTCTCCGGGGCTCCTGGTTACGGCGTCTATTGGATCGATAGCTACGCCGCTACTGAGGATCCAAATCCCCAGCCTCCGGCCGAAGGCGCCGCGGGGACCAATCCAGGGCAAGATCTTCTCCCCGATCAGCTACGGACCGGGCGCGACCGCGAAGTGCTCGGGCCCGGTGAGCATCCCTTTCCGGCCAAGTATGCTGTGCGCACATCGCAATTGTCGATTGAGCCTTCCATCTATCTCGAGGCTCTTGTACGCGACTTCGTGCTATTTGGCGGAAAAATCGTGATCCGCAAGTTTGACACGCCGCGTGACCTGATGTCGCTGAATGAATCGGTTATTGTCAACTGCACGGGCTTAGGATCAAAGACGATCTTCAACGACAATGAGCTCGTACCCGTGAAGGGCCAGCTCACGGTGTGTATTCCACAACCGGAGATAAATTACCGCGCCTCTGGGCGTATGCCGAATACGGACGTTACTGCCAGTCTAAATCCCCGAAGTGATGGCATTATCATTGGCAACATGCAGGAACGTGGGAATTGGTCGCTGGAGCCTAACCCAGATGTGCGCCAGCAAAATATGGATGCCGCTATCCAATTTTGCCGCGCCATGCGGCCCCCGTCCGAACGGATTCAGCTCACGAGTTCCGGGACACCCAGAGGGATACCGACTATCGAGAGCTTCTATGGACTAGAATCGTAGTTCGGCAATGAGGCGAAAGCCGCTACCGGCTCAGGGGAATTGGCCGGTGCGGGTCCTTTTTTATTGGGGCGACAAAATTAGCCCAGTAGCTATTCGGATTGTAGGAGTTCCATAAGCGTGCGTGATCGACGGCGCTGTCGCATCTGAAAACAGCAATCATGATGGCCAGGAAATTTTCATTCCGTGCTCTAACGGCGGTCACGTCGATCTAAGGCGGCTAAGAAACGTGTGCCCGCTGCTCGAATCAAGGCCGGCAGCGGGCACGAGGGAAGGTCAGTCGAGCCGTTGGACAATCGTGCAATTGATGGAGAAGCCGGAGCTTCCGAACTCTCCTCCGCCAGGTCCGGTAATCAAGCCATCTTGGACGAATGTCAGGATCTGAAACTCTTCACGCACCTGACCTCGAAAACCCTTGTTGATTGCATCTTGCGTCCATTCGAACAACTGAGCATCCCATGCCGGACTGTAATCCAGCGCGACTGTCGGTATCCCGCCCACGACGTTATTGGGTCGAAAACCATCCGCCAGATCCGCGGACAGGCCCTGACGTTGTGGATTGGCGCAGTCCTGGGCTCCATTGGTCGAGATGAAAATCCTCTCGATCGGGCTAGAGAAGGTGTCATCGCCTCCCAAATGCAAAGCTGCCATCAAAGGAGCGAACGTATTGTGCTCGATAGCTGCTCCCAATGGAATGCTCGTATCCATGGATAGATACCACACCGGCCTGCCGAAGCTAAAACCGTTAATCAGGTTGAGCGTCACGGTCATGTTCACCGGATCGATCGCTACTACCTGATCATGCACCTTTGAGTAATCGACATTGCCGTTCGGGAAGCTGATGTCGGCGGCGTTCACGCCGAAGGCAACGATCGGGGCGTTATAGATAACGCCGGCGGCATTGACAATCTGAACAAACGGACTATAGTCCTTGTCTCCGACGGCGCCAGGCTGGGCAGCAGTTGGAGGAAACTCTTGGCCAGCGGGGCCCGGGGTGATACTGCGGACCGGCGAAAAATCAACTTTTCCCTTATCGAATACCAAGTCCCCATTCTGATCCAGATTTGCGGTCCTTGCGGCGTTGGCCATGAAGGTCATCTTTGCTGAAAAATTTAGCCCCAGTTCGGCTGCCACATTAGCGTCGTCAACGTCCAGCAAAACGTACCACACGTTGGTTCCATCCTTCATGTGACCGAGATAAAGAGGAATAGTGATCGTGCCGTTTTGGTCATCAACGGGACCGGACTTAAGTAACTGCACCGGACCGACGAGACTCGGGTTCACAGTGGAAGGCGACGGTCCGAAGTATGAAAGATTCACCGTCGTGCCCACCGAAGGCGGAGCGGGAAACAAATTGCAACCCGGACCCGGGCCGATCGGTCCCGGTCCCGGTCCTTGCGCAGTGTTGGGGTTCACTGCTGCGCCCACGGTGGCGACATCCGCCGCCCTGTATCTCTCCGCGATCGGTCCTTGGAACGCCGAGCGTGGCGCGCGAAGCCGGGGTGAATCTTGCGCAAAGGCCGTCGTGGCCAGCGCGAGCGCAATGGCCGGAGCCATAGTGCGTGAAATTCGACGAATGCAAAACTTTTTACAACTCAATTGAGATCTCCTCGATTTGAAATTGGGATCCATCGCTGCTCCGTGCACCGATAAGCGACCCTGTCCATGATTCGCCTGAGTTCCGAAAAAGGTTACGCGGATTTACAAATTCGATAGACAACATCTGGCCACCTTTTCGCGTCGCAAGGGAATATTGCGCACCTCGGATCAGTATGCATGGTCAAGACTACTAGTCAGGTACAGTCCTCTCTTCGCGCTCGGCGAGCCCTGCTCCACCAGTTCGAGGTTCACCTCGGGGCGGTTCTCATCCGACCATCACGGATAGGACCTTCACGGCTGGCGCCCCAGGGCCGAGTTTTTGTGATGCAGCGTGATTTTGTCGGGTACACAAAAAAGGGACTGCGGGCGCGCCAAATTGCCATTACCCAACCAGGCCATTCGCCTCTTCAGCTCTAATCACCGCGGATTTTGCTTGATGTTTCTCCCAAAGCTGGTGATCCATATGACGACCGCAACCCGGTCAAGGAGAAACTTAACGAGCGAAGACGTAAACGATTCAGTCAAAGGCGCCGGAGCCGGCGGCCGCAAAGCCAAAGCGTAAGGCGGGCAAGAAAGCCAAACCCGCGAAGAAGGCAGGGCGCGCCAAGAAGCCGTCCGCCAAGCATCCTTTAGTCGTCCACCAGTTAAGTACTTCGAAGAGCCCGCCGGCGCAGCGGGCCGCCTGAGTCGCTCGTTGCGCGGCATTTGTTCCCAGCCCGGCCACGCTTGGCCGCTCCTCAAACGAATGGGCGGAGAATCGTCATCCCGGCGCGCGTTGTGGGTTTGTCGACGCTTAACGGACCGGAACGTTATCCAGTCTTATCGGTAGCTTCCCGGCGCGCTCGCCGCGTTCGATCGGTGCCACAACGATTACGCTTGTTGTTTCGAGTGGCCGTTGGTAGCGGACCCGACAGCCTACATTATTCGCGACCTGCTGTTTGACGGGGATTACTTGGCGCAAATCGGACCCTAACGGCCGGACGCATTTGTCAAAGCCAGCACGGCGTAAGCGGTGGCCGCATCGCTCATGAAGAGTCCGGTATCGGACAACACCGGCCGGTTGTTGTTGAGCGAAACCGCTGGCCACCGGCCATCCGACTCAATCTGGTTCCTGCTCAACCACGCGAGCGCCCGCTTCAGCGGCGCCTGAGCCTGTGGCGCTTCGACCTGTTCCAATGCGAACGCAATCAGGCCCGTTGCATAACCATCGCTCGAGGTATCGAGAGGAGTATCGTCATGCCGTTTCCAGGCGCCGATGAGTTGCGACATACTGAAGCCCCCATCGTCGCGTTGTTTGGCCAGAGTCTCCTCGACAATCTTGTTTTGCTGGTCACGCGTGAGCAGAGCGTTCAGTTTTGTGGACGCCCACAGCAGCACGACCCGATCCAACGGCGTCTGAGCATTCATGTTCCTGACGAGCCACGCACTCAGAAGTTTTAAGCCGTTCTGAATTTCCGGCTCCGACTGATAATTTCCGGGCGCGGAACCGATGGCGATCGCCGCCAGCGAGTTGCCGTAAAATTGCGAATCTCCCTCAAACGGAGCGTTATGAAACTGAAGCCAGGCCCATGCTCCCTTCATATCGGCAGCTGTGATCTGCAGAGCCCACATATTGTTGAGGGCCAGCCTGGCATCCGCGCTGAGGTGCCCCGTGGGCACATCGCGCCACACGAGTATCAGGGAATTGAGGATCGATTCCGTCCCTCGCGATTCGGACGTTTTGGGAAGTCCGCGGGCCTGATCGGAATAAAACGGATCGATATCGTGCCACATGCGGACGCGCTTCGTGACGCTTTCCAGCAGCTTTTGCTCATTGGATGAGGGAGCCGATTCGCCCAAGGGGCTGTGCAGTGCGGCTCTGCCCAGCGAAAACGGCGTCGCCGTATGGCAGGAGACGCAAAAAGTGGCATGGTCGTAGGCAGCTTTCGGCCATGAACTCCACCACGTCATCCTCGTGTCCAGGTAGCCGGCAGCTTTAGCCGGACTCCACACCTGAGACGAAGATGTCGGCTGGCCGAATGCCTGCGTGCCGCAAAAACCCGTCAATAAAAAGACTCCGGTGATAGCTGCGAATGTGAATCTTCCCATAGATTGCCCCTTATCGCGCCAGTAGCGGTTTCAGTCGTGATCCGGCTTTGGCGCTTCCGTCCTGGGAAGACACCGAGCATGGGTTACCAGACAAGACAATACCTTTATAACACCGAGACGCACTATTGCGACGGGGCTCCCTGTAACGGGTGTGAACACGCGCCTTGTGCTTACCGCTGGGTGTGCCGCGGCTTGCGCTGTTGGGGCTGTTTCCAACGCAAATTGTGCAAACTCCCAAGCAAATCGTGATCCTTTACGAATATATGAGCGTCTTTCGTGTGATTCCGCTCAACGCAGCTCATCCCGACGATCTGCTTTCTGGCTACATGGGCAACTCAGTGGGGCACTGGGAGGGTGACACGCTGGTAGTGGATGTGATCGGCTTCAACGACAAGACCTGGCTGGCGGGAGTCGGGACATTCCACTCGGATGCCCTTCACGTGGTCGAGCGTTATACGCGTGTAGACAGAGACCGGATCAATTACAACGTGACAATCGAAGATCCAAAGTGCTCACGAAGCCGTGGACCGTTCATTCGAGCATGATGCTTCGGGAAGGCACGCGCCTTGAAGAGTACGTCTGCGCCGAGAACAATCTGGACCCCGGACAATACGAGAAGCTTCTAAAAGCGGGGGTCAAGTTCACCAGGGAATGACTATTCCCTTGACCTTAAACCGCCGAATCCGGCGGCGACGCTGCGGGCCCCGTGCGGATCAGTAGCCAGAAGATCCTGTCTCCAGTTGAATGGCTTGTGTTTGAAGTGCGTCTGCGGAACATATCACGGCAATATCGGTAGCCGTTGTCCCCACGGTCGACGCCAAGTTGCCGAGATATGTGCTGGCAGGGCGGAGACGGATTACTCTCGGGCCGCCGACCATAGAAGCTTACGCGACGCTGGGAAGGCATTCTTCCTAACATTTCCTTCGTTTGTAACCAAACCATCCGACGCCGGTATCGTCTTTACGGGCGGGCGACATGAACTTCTTCGACAACTTATTACAAGACTTGCGTTTTGCTTTACGGCAGTTACGGGCCAGCTTAGTATTCACCTGCACGGCCGTGATTGTACTGGCTATCGGCATGGCCGCGAGCGTCGCGATTTTTGCATTTATCGATGCGGCTTTGATCAAACCGCTCCCTTACCAGAATCCATCTAGACTGGTCGGTGTTTTTGGGAGGATCCCGCTGTTTCCGCAATCCAATCTTTCGTATCCCGACTACATTGATCTGAAAAAAATCAATACTGTCTTCAATTCCCTGGAGGCGTATCAGGGCAGTGGAAACCTGCTCACCGATCAAAGCGGCGCGCAGATCGTGCGAGGCGCCCGCGTGAGCGACGGATTTTTTCGCAGCCTGGGAGTCACTCCCATATTAGGACGAGACTTCTATCCGGGGGAGGACTTGGCCGGAGTGCAGCGGACCGTCCTGCTGACCTACTCCGCCTGGCAGACGCGCTACGGAGGACATCGGGATGTGCTGGGGCAATCCGTTACTCTGGATAACGCTCCCAATATCATCATCGGCGTGCTCCCGCGGGACTTCTATTTTCCACCCGTCGGACGCGCCGAGTTCTGGACCGCTCTGCATCCCGCCGGCAATTGTGATCTAAGACGAAGCTGCCACGGCCTGTTCGGTTTGGCAAGGCTCAGAGACAACGCTTCTATCGAAACAGCGCTTGCCAACGTGCAATCGATCACCAAGCAACTAGAATTGCAGTATCCCGATACCAACCGCGATCAGGGCGGAACGGTTGCCTCTCTGACCAGCGTGGTGATAGGCGATATCCGTCCGATCCTACTGGTGCTGCTGACGGGGGCCGGATTGCTGCTGTTGATCGCCACCGTCAACGTCGCGGGTCTTTTGCTGGTCCGATCCGAAAACCGCAGAAAGGAAATCGCGGTTCGCAGTTCCCTGGGCGCATCGCCCGGCCGAATTGTGCGGCAATTCATTACTGAGGGCTTGGTGCTGACGGCGGCCGGCAGCCTTGCCGGCCTGGCGCTGATCTCTTGGACCATGCACATCTTGACGAGTCTCATTCCGGCAAACATGATGAGCCGTATGCCTTTTTGGGAGGACCTCGGATTGAACTCGGATGTAATGGCGTTCGCCGGGGGGATCGCGCTTCTCATGGCTGTGTTCTTCTCTTTCACTCCGACATTGCATTTATCGTTGTTAGATAAGCGTGCTGGTCTTGCAGAGACAGGTCGCGGCTCATCGGGGAATACGTGGCGCCGGATCGGTTCGAAACTCGTGATCGTAGAGCTGGCGACGGCGATGGTATTACTTGTGGGCGCCGGGCTCCTAGGCAAGAGTTTGTCCCGGCTCCTCAGGGTCGAACTGGGCTTTGAGCCTGATCATCTGGTCACCCTCAATGTCGACGCATCGGGGTCCGGTTATGGGACAGATCAGCAGACCCTTATGTTTACCAAGACCATTCTCGATCGAGTCGAGAGCGTGCCTGGCGTGAGGTCGGCTGGAATTGCGCGTAGGGGTGTGCCCTTGGATGGCAACGGAAACACGATCTGGTTTCGTGTGCTAGGGCGTCCCTGGCACGGCGAGCACTATGAGGCGCCCAGTCGGAGCGTGAGTACGAAGTACTTCAGGACTTTGGGAGCGAAGCTATCGCGCGGGCGCTATTTCACAGAAGACGAGGACGCTTCGAAGCCCCGGGTAGCCATTATCAACCAAGCCCTGGCGCGCAAATACTTCACGGGTGAAGATCCAATCGGCAAGCAGCTCGCTTACGTCTCTATTCCGGGATCGCCCCTGGAAATCGTAGGGATTATCGAGAACATCAAGGAAGGTCCGTTGGATGCGCCCATTCCACCGGTTCTCTACATTCCTTTCCTTCAGGAGGTTCAAAACAATTTCACGCTCGTGGTTAGGACCGCACAATCCGAGCAGTCCATTTTGCCTGGTTTGGCTACGATCATCCGCCAGATTGATCCAGCCATTGTTGCCTATCGGGGCGTCACAATGAACGAGAAAATTCACGATTCGCAATCGGCCTATCTGCACCGCTCATCGGCTTGGCTGGTTGGAGGTTTCGCAGGGCTTGCGTTACTACTCAGCGTGGTCGGATTGTATGGCGTGATCGCCTACTCAGTGAGCCGTCGGACGCGCGAGATTGGAATTCGGATGGCTCTAGGCGCCGGTCGAAGCTCGGTCTACCAACTCATTCTCAAAGAAGCAGGGTGGTTAACGGCGATCGGAATCATCGCAGGATTGGTGTCATCGTTAGCGGCAACCACTCTGATGCGTACATTACTCTTTGAAGTCCGCTCGTGGGACGTTCCAACGTTGGGCGCGGTCGCCGGCATCCTCGGAATTTGTGCACTGCTGGCCAGTTTTGTTCCGGCCCACCGTGCCGCGGCCGTGAATCCGACAGAAGCTCTGCGGTTGGAGTAGCCTGCCGCTCGACCGGTATTATTATTCGGGATTCAAGACCTGTTATTCGTAAATATCGGTAGCGATTAGGCGGTCCTTGGACTGTCACTGGGCCGTACAGCCCCAGACGCGGAGACTCTGGCACCTTAACACGTCAAACCGGCTGGATTCCAGCCAACGCGAATGCCCGATGGGCCTCCGCATTCGCCATGAACCACTTCCAGATGTTGCCGGTGCGGAGATTCTCGGCGCTCAAGAGCGTGATCCCGACATCGATGCCGATCACGTCGTCAGCTTGCCAACTCGTGTTCGGATTGAAGGCGTCAACAAAACCGTAGCGTTGATAGATGCGGCCTCCAAAACCGGTCTTCATGGCGTGCAGTGCCGGCAGGGAAAGGTCTGGAGTGAACATAAGGGAACCCGCGGCAGCACACGGAACCACCGAGCCGTCCAGGTGCCCGGTGCGCGGCGGTCCGCCCCATGTCTGATAGCCACCCGGCCCATCGGAACTCGTAATGCCCCAGATGTCGGCCGAGTAAGCCGGAAACTCCCGGGCGAGATCCATGCAGAAAGCACGGTGTGCGTGTGTGGCCGTTGCGGAATTTTCGAACCAGTTGATTCGCAGGCCACGTGATTCGCGCCGGTTGCGAAAGTCCCACCAAGAGAATGGATATTGATAGGTCCACAACAGCGTGCGGCCATAGTAATCGAAGCGACTGTAGTGAAATGGCTCGCGGCCCCAGGCATACCAGCAGTCGGGATCGAGCGCATGCGTCGGAGAGCCGATGCCCAGCAGGTACATGCAGGCCAATTGGCAGTACTTGTCGTAGCGATACGGCAGGAAACCGCTTTCGGGCGTCCAACCATGGGCAAGAAAGGAAGGGTGCTGATTGAGCATCCAGCGGTAGTCCACTCGTTCGTAAATCCCGGTGGCCAAGCGGGTGATCTGGGGATCTTCCTGGAAATATTGCCGGGCAGTCAGGGCGCCGGCAACCAGCCAAGTGGAATCGCTCGTCGAAACTTCATTGGTCCGGTAGCGCGCGCCCGAGCGGATATCCACGAAGTGATAGAACCAGCCATGTATGTTGGCAGCAGGGCCTGTGGCATATGAGCTCAGCGCGGCCTGGACGCGACGGCGTGCAGCGCGCCGCGATATCCAGCCGCGCTCGGCGCCGATGCACAGGGCTGTCAGCGCGAATCCGGTTGCGCCCGTGCTGCCGACATATCGGCCTTCCGAGGTATGCAAACCGCCATCGGCGCGGGCGCGATCGCGCGTGATACCGCTGTGCGGATCCGACTGTTCCCAGAAGTAGAGGAAACAGCGGTGTGAGAGATCGTCGAGCAGTTGGACGTCCTGGGAGGCAAGAGGCCGACCCGCCTCCGCCAGAAGGGCAGCGGCAAGACCGCGCGTCGGTACGGCCAGAAACTCGCGTCGGCTACGGGGCCCGAGCATGACTCCTCCAACCAGGATGCCGCTAGACATCTGAGGGATGCAATAGGCGCTTACACACGTTCGCGCGCGCTCATCGAGACCGTGGCGCTCTGCCTCACATCCCCCGCGCCTTGAACTCTCTGGACGGAGGCCCGCGATGAGACGCGGACACTTCCACGGCTTCATCCGAACTTTAATCAGGCAGCCGACCTGAGCCGGTCCGTCCATCAGAACCAGGATGTCGAGCGAATCTCCGTCCCCGCCGAGCGTGGAGGGAATGAAGCCGAAGTTGAAGGGGAACATCATCCCTTCGGACAGCAGCCCGCCCAGCTGAACAGACCTGACCCCGGATCATAATCAAACTTGTTGCGGCAGATATTTCAAACCAACCCTAATGGGACAAGGACACTACCATCATGCATGAGATTCGCGCGACCGTTCCGCCAGACTGCGTCCGTGAGGCAGCTCGTCTGGCTCATGCCGCCGGCATAACACGCGTGACTGTGGCCGAGGTCTTCGTCCACGGCCCCGATGCGGAACGTCGGGTTGTGAGCGTCGAGACCTCGACCCCGAAGGCACGAGCTTTCGTCGAGGCTTTCCTGGACTCGCCGACGTTTTCGCAAACAGACTGTACGCGGGCGCCAAAAATCACCATGGCAGCACCGATCACGAACCCGATCTTTTGGAGCGACCTTGAGAAGCGATTCCGTGATCTACGGAACGAATATGGTGATCGTTTGACGGCACATTGGATTTCGTCAGCCTGGGGCGAAGACTGTGAACAGTGGTGTCTGCGCGGCGCTCAAGGCCGGGAAAGTGAGAGGTTCAGACCACTCGCTGAACGCGCCGCAGTAGGCTTGGGCCATCCGGCCGGACGCGGCGCTCTGTTCTTCTGGCTGGATTTGTTAAAGAGCGAAAGCGCAAACTATCGCCCCGGCTATGGGGGCCATGACGGTGACAGCAATGTTTGGCACGCTGGCGTCATCAGGAAATTATGCGAAGCATCCGCCGACCAATGCTTCAGGCATGAAACGCGCTTACGCGTGCCGCAGTCGGTGCTTGGCGGTGAGCCAAACAAGCAGGGGATTGAAAACACTGCGGAAGGCTTCGAACAGACTGAGGGAGCGACCCAGGAAGAATCCGCCGATACTTCCCGGCAGACACGAGCGAACGACTGGCAAGAGGTAAAAATCTCTTTCTTCAACGAGCGTTCGGCTCAGATTACCATTGGGGACACCAAGCACATACGCGAGTTCGGTGAGTTGGGAATGGCCGATGGGCGCACCGGGAACCCGACGCTCGCGTGGCAGATGCTTCATGCTCTGGCAGCAGCGAATGGGGTTTTGGACCGCCCTACGCCGGAGAATCCAGATTGGAAAACGGTAGAGAAGCGTATGCAAGAGTTAAGGGCTTGGCTCCGGGAGCGGTCCGCTATCTCCACAGATCCGTTACCTTAGACGAGAGGCAGCGGTTACGTCGCAAAGTTTCGCGTTCCAACAACAATTAGCAGTTGACGTATAGATTATCTTCATATAGTCTATCTCCATATGGATCTGCTGCAAGGAACGCTCGATATGTTGATACTCCGGACGCTCCTCGCCGGCTCCCTTCACGGCTACGGAATCGCCAAAACCATTCGCAGCACCTCAAACGAGGCCCTCGATATTGAGTTCGGTTCGCTCTATCCCGCGTTGAAGCGGCTCGAAGCGAAAGGCTGGATCGTGTCTGGGTGGGAGACGTCCGAGCACAATCGCCGCGCCAAGTTTTACAAGCTCACCGCTGCGGGCCGGAAGCAGTTGTTGCGGGAACACTCGAAGTGGGCTGACTTCGTTAGCGCGGTCGGACGGATTATGGGTACGTTGCCGGAGGTGAAAGGATGAGGATCTGGAATCGGCTCAAATATCTGTGGCCGGCGTGGCGCCGCCAAGAAGAGCGCGAGATACACGAGGAGCTGAGATCACTCGCCGCTATAGCGGGCACCAAGGAACTCGGCAACCTCACGCTGGCGATGGAGGACGTTCGTGCAACCTGGGGCTGGACCTGGCTTGACAGTATTTTTGCGGACATCGGCTATTCACTCCGCGCGCTCCGCAGCCAGCCCGCATTTGTCGCGGTCGCTGTGCTCTCACTAGCTCTCGCCGTCGGCGCGAACAGCGCGATCTTTAGCTTATCCGACGCGCTGCTCCTGCGGCCTCTGCCAGTAAAGAATCCAGCGGACGTGTTCGACGTCAGTAGCACCACACCCGACAATCCCTTTGAAGGCATGTCATTCCCCGATTACCGCGATCTACGCGATAAAAGTCGCTCCTTCAGCGGTCTGACCGCATATCGCCTCACCAGCCTGGCGGTGGCCGCCAATCCTGCGGCACCGGCACAGATTCGCTTTGCGAACCTGGTGAGCGACAACTTCTTTCCGGTCGCGGGCGTGACGCCTTCAGCCGGTCGCGCGTTTCTGCCTGACGAAACGACTGCGCCCGCCCAGCCTGTGGCGATGGTCAGCTATGACTTCTGGCAGCAGAACTACGCGGGCGACCACTCCGTCATCGGCAGCAGCTTGCGGCTCAACGGGATCGTTTTCACGATCATCGGCGTGGCCCCTCCGTCCTTTACCGGCCTCGAACGTTTCGTTCGTCCGAGCATCTTCGTTCCCCTGGGGATGGCGCAGCGCCTGGGCGGCGAGCGGGCAGATCCGCTGGAAGACCGAGGACGCCACGATCTGATAGTCAAAGGCCGATTGAGTGCGGGCACGTCACAGGAGTCGGCGCAGGCCGAACTTGCCACTATAGGGGCCGCTCTCGAGCGCGAGTATGTAAAGACGAATCGCAACCGGCATATGGCGGTCCGCACGGAACTGCAGAGGCGCATCCAGCAGACTCCACAACTGGTGGCGCTCATCAAGATGCTGATGGGACTGGTGGCGCTCATCCTGATCATTGCGTGCTCGAACGTCGCGAATCTGTTGCTTGCCCGGGCGCCCACGCGCAGCCGCGAGATTGCGATCCGGCTGTCCATCGGAGCGAGGCGAAGCCGCGTGGTACGCCAACTGATGACCGAGAGTCTTATCTTGGCGATACCGGGTGGCGTCGCCGGATTGGTGGTTGCATACGGCGGTATTCTGCTGCTACAAACGCTCAGCGTGCCGAGCGATCCACCGAACGTGCTGGGCGTAGAGCTGGATTGGCGCGTGGTGCAGTTCAGCTTGCTCGCCGCGCTGGGCAGTTGTATCTTCTTCGGCCTGGTTCCGGCTTGGCAGACCGCGCGGACGGACTTCGTGAGCGCACTGAAGGCGGGCGGCGACGGCGCATCCGGCCGATGGCGCACCTTCGGCCGCGATGTTCTGGTGGCCGGCCAGATCGCACTCGCGATCGTGGTGCTGATCGCAGCCGGCATGTTTCTCGCCGGCTTCCGCAACATGCTGGTGATGCCCCCCGAATTTCGTACGGACCACTTGATCAGCCTGGATACTGCGCCCGCCGTAGTGCACTACTCGCCCGAACAGACGATGGCCTTCTACCGCCGACTGGTCGATCGCGTTCGCACGATGGCCGGCGTGGCGGGGGTGGCGATGACCCAGTCGCTGCCGCTGTCTCCCTCTCAGACTGCGGTCAGTGTGGTGCCCGAGGGGTACCAGTTCCCCAAGGGCCGCGAAAAAGCGATCGAGTTAGGCGCCGTTGTGGACGCCCTGTACTTCAGCACCCTGAATGTCGAAATTAAACGCGGGCGCGCTTTCACTGACGACGACCGCGCCGGATCGCACCGGGTGGCGATCGTGAACCAGCAGTTTGCGAAGACCTATTGGCCGGGCCAGGATCCGATTGGAAAACGGATCCGGATGGACAGCGCAAATGGCCCGGCTGCCGAGGTCGTCGGAGTAGCGAAGACCGGGCACTATCTGGCTGTGAACGAAACGCCGGCTCCGTTTGTGTATCTTCCCTACGATCAAAACCCACGCTCGCGGATGACGTTAATTGTCCAATCCATCGGCGATGCCAGTGCGCTCGCAAGGCCTTTGCGCGACGCGGTTCGATCGATCGACGGCAACGTGCCGGTTTTCAACCTGCGGCCCGTGGCGACGCTCTACGAAAGCCGCGTGACCGATACATGGCTGCAGCTCTTCCAGATGGTGGGGACGATAGGGTTCATCGGGCTGGCGCTCGCCACCACCGGGCTCTATGGGCTGGTGGCCTACACGGTGAGCCGACGCGTGAAGGAGTTCGGCATCCGCGTCGCCGTCGGCGCGAGCAACCGCGACATTGTGTGGCTGGTCGAGCGCCGCGGGTTGGTTCTTGCTGGTGTGGGTATCGCTATCGGCGCAGTGCTCACCGCGGCGGCAGCACCCCTGCTCGCCGCGGGCTTTCCCGGACTCGGCGTCTCTTCCCCCACTGTGTACGCTCTTGTTCCGCTGGCGTTGTTGATGGTCAGCGCGGTTACAAGCTATGTGCCGGCACGGCGCGCCGCGGGGCTGGATCCGCTGCGGGCCCTGCGGAACGAATAGCTTCAGAAATGGGGGGGCGGGACGGAGCGAAATGTTCGAAGCGTCAATAAGACGCCACGGATCCTAGACGGATCTTTTTTCGTCGAGAATGTCGGGCCCGTGTATATCGAGAACGAACCAAAGCTCAAGACGTTGACAGCTGCGAACGGGTACCCTTGCGCGTCTCCGAAAGGACCCATTACCTGACCACGAAAACAAGGCAGTGAGGCGTCAGCACCGTCCCGGTGCTTAATCGAGCTTCACGGTTGCCTCTTAGTCCAACGCCCAATGTTATAAAGACGAGGCTCAAGGAGAAGAACTGGGCATCTTCATTTGCGTCCCGCAATCCCTCTACAATTTTGGAGATAGCGCTTCAGTCAGGGGCGGGACAGAACGATTTCGAGTTCGACTACTTGCTGATCCCCCGGGCCAGAATGACCCGAGAGTCCGAAGTCGTTGAAAAAACTCGATTCCAGTAATGAGGCTGCTGTCTTTCGGCGCTAGGAACACGGCGGTTGGCAGATCAACAGTTCGTGATGAACGGCCGCCAAAGGGCTTGCTGCGAGCCACTGGTCAAGACCAGGGCTCGCGGACTTGGAGTCATGGCTCAACTCCCTTGTGGGTCGGGCGGCACGATCCAGAGTATCTGGAGAATATAAGGTTACGCACGAACCGAAAAGGGCGCTATTGGAGTGATGGGAAACGGAAGGTTTTGTCCGGACTGGGAACCCCTGGTTTCTACCGACCCTAAGGTTTCCGGCAGAACTCAGTAAGTCATTGATTCTAAAATGGTCGGGGCGAGTGGATTCGAACCACCGACCTCCTGGTCCCGAACCAGGCGCTCTAGCCAGGCTGAGCCACGCCCCGTTAAATCAATCAGAATAAAATCTCAAAACGCTACGACCACTACTCTAACATCTTTCACTGATGATGTGAATGTAGCCTGAAGCTGGAACTTAGTGAAGTTCAACAGTCTGACATCGGATAGACTAAATGGATATCAAGCCGTCCCATTCCACTCTGAACGGAGGGGATCATGAGGAACACGTTTTTCGGCGCTCTCGCCGTTCTGCTGGTCGCTGGGACCGGCTCCGGCCTAGGGCAGGCTCAGATCACTAATGCCGATTGGACCGGCTACTACACGCTTGCCAACCGCAACGATCTCGCGGGTACCGGTTTCAAGCAGGACGCACCCGGTGAAGAATTGAACCGCCTGATTATTCCTCACCTGCAGCCTTGGGCCAAGGCGCGCATGGAGGCGACCGACGGCGTGGCCGACGACACCGGTCAGGTGTGCCTGCCGGATGGCATTTTCCGCTATCCGAACATGGCTGGCCGGTTCACTTGGCTGCCCGAGCGCGAGCGGATCGTCATGGTCTTCGCCGACATCAATACGGCCGGAGTGCGCCGGATTTTTCTCAACCGTCCGCATCCCAAGAACCCGATCCCCAGTTGGAACGGCGATTCGATCGGCCGCTGGGAGGGCGACACGCTGCTGGTGGATACGAACGGCTTCAACGACAAATCCTGGTTGTTCGGCGGCATGGAGCCGCACACCGAAGAGGCTCACATGCTGGAGCGCATCCGCCGCGTCGCTAACGGAAAGCTGATGGAGATCAACATCACGGTCGAGGACCAGCACGCGCTCACCTCCGCCTACACTTACAACCGCTATTACAAGAAGCAGCCGGATAACGCGGAGATGCCGGAGGAAGTCTGTAACGAGGATCCTGCCATATGGAAGCATTGGCGGGATGACGCCCTGAAGAAGCAGTTGGATCGATCGAGGATCGTCAAATGAAGGCCCTTCTCTCACTCTTCGCCGCCTCGCTAATCATGGCCCAACCCGATCTGCACGGCGTCTATCAATCCATTCCCGATCGGACGACGCTGCCTGGCGGATTGAAAAACACGGGGTCGCCGGCCGCGATCAGCTTGCTGCCGGAGGCCGCCCAACAAGCCCGGTCCATCGATCTGAAAAAAGATCCATGGAAAATGTGCCAACCCGTGGGTCCCTTCCGGATGATGGCGAAGGAGAACACCAAGATCGAATTGGTGCAGGTGAGGGGGATGATCGTGCTGCTGTTCGAAGACCTCTCGCACGGCATGTCGCGCACCATCTATCTTAAGCGCGGGCATCCGGCGAAACTGGAACTTACTTGGTTCGGGGATTCGGTTGGGAAGTGGGAAGGCGAAACGCTGCTGGTGGACACCGCCGCTTTCAACGACCAGACTTGGCTCAATGAAGAAGGAGCGCAGCATAGCGACGCTCTGCATCTGGTGGAGCGCATCCGGCCGGTGCTGGGAGGCCAATACCTGGAACATAAGATGACGGCCGAGGATCCCAAGACGCTTGCGAGGCCCTATAGCTATACCCGCTACTACAAGAAGCTCGATACTGAGGTGCTGGACGATCCTTGCCAAGATGACCAATAAAAAGCCGAGCAATAAAAAGCCGAGCAGCGAACCGGGTTCTGAAGAGCGCATCAGTTGGTTTCCCGTGCCGCCGGAATCCGATTTGCCCGAAAATTTGCGCGGCCTGTTTTCCAAATCGCGCCAGCGGCTCGGTTTCATTCCGAACGTGTTCCGCGTTTACAGCTTTCGTCCGGAGCGCCTCTCCACCTGGTTTTCACACTATAAACAACTCCACGAGCCGACCGAGAACCTCACCGCGGCCGAGCGTGAGATGATCGCCGTGGCGGTCTCGATGGCCAACGGCTGTCTCTATTGCCTGGTGGCACACGGGGCGGCGTTGCGCGAGGCGCTGGGCGACCCGATTCTCGCCGATCGCATCACGCTCGATTATAAGCGCGCCGGCCTCAATGCCAAGCACACCGCCATTCTCGATTTCGCCGTCCGCCTCACCAAGACTCCGCTGGACTGCCTGGAATCCGATCTCCATCACCTCCGGAGCCTCGGATTAACTGAGTACGAAGTGTGGGACGTCATCGAAATCGCGGCCATGTACAACTTCACCAATCGCATGTCCCAAGCCACCGGCATGCTTCCAAACCGCGAATATCACGCGTTGGCCCGCGCCTCCAAGTAATTGTAAAAGCCGGACTTCAGCGAAAAGTGTCACCAATCTAGCGGGCAGACGTCCCACCAAACGTGGAGACACCTGGTATGTTTACCTGGCGCCGGCTGGGGATCCCTATTGTTTTCATCTTTGCTACTTTCCCGCTAACTGCGTCCGAGGCCGATGCGCTCGCTATCTCGGCGAAAATCCAAGCGCGCTTCCTCCCGTTCGGAACAATCCTGGAACCGATCTATGCGTCGTCAACCAGTAACCAGATCGCCTATTACACCGATTGCGGCGATTCCGCGCTGTGGACCGGAGCCTACCTTGCCGCCGAGGCATTCCGGTACAACGTCACGCAGTCGGCTGATGCGCTTAATAACGTGCGGGGTGCACTCGCGGGACTCAAAGCGCTGACCGACGTCACTGGGGACAATCGCCTGGCGCGCTGCATGGCGATGTCGAATTCGCCCTACGCGGCGTCTATCGCGAGTCAGGAAGCGTCCAACACGATTAACCAAAATCCACCCTGGATCTGGGTCGACAATACATCACGCGATGAAGTGGTGGGCGCTTTTTTCGGGCTGGGGGCCGCTTTTGATCTCGTGAATGACTCCACTGTAAAAAGCGATATAAGCGCTCTCGCCACGCGGCTGATCGGGTTCGTTGCAGGCCATAATTGGACGCCCAACAACGATCTCAGCAACACCTTCCTGCTGCGGCCGGAAGAGCTTCAAATGCTGCTGGTGGTTGCCCGCCATGTGAACCCGGGCATCAATATTTCGGGACCACTGCTGGTGCCGCCGATCGATGTCGGCGTCGATGTCGACGTTGTCAACAATAGCTCCTACTTCAAATTCAATCTGGACTTCATGACGTTTTACAACCTGGTGCGGCTCGGCAATGACAGTTCTTATCTGCACGCCTACCAGATCGCTCGCAACTACACCGCATCTCATCAGAACGCGTTCTTCGACCTGATCGATAATGCGCTGCAGGGCGCGAACAGCACTCGTGACGCCGAAGCGCGGATGCTGCTCGACCAGTGGCTGTTGCGGCCGGTGCGCGATGCCTACGTCGACCTCACCAACACGGTGAGTGTGTGCGGAACGGCGGCGTGCAGTCCAATCCCCGTGCCGCTTCGGCCACCAGCGGACTTCCTGTGGCAGGTGAGTCCGTTTCAATTAACTGGCGGAGTCTCCGGTACTGTCGAAAGTCCCGGGATCGATTACCTCCTGCCTTATTGGATGGGGCGCTACTATGGCGTGATCTCGCCCGACGCGGTCGAGTCATCAGCCGCGCCTAGTGTCGCTGTCGCACCCAATTCTCTAGCTACGCTATACGGCTCGAATCTCGCCTCAGGAACAATGCAGGCAGGCGCGCTGCCGCTCCCCACCACGCTAGGCGGCCTGACGTTGTCGGTGACGGACTCCACTGGAGCGCAACTTCCGGCCACATTGAGCTTCGTGTCGCCGACCCAGGTAAATTTCGTTCTTCCGGGAGGCGCCGCGCTGGGTGACGCTATTTTCAGCTCGAGCAACGGATCGACCCCCCAGACCGCTACCACGATCATCCAGAACGTTGCCCCGAAGCTGTTCAGTATGAGTGGCACCGGAACGGGCGTGGCGGCCGCGACGGCCATCGAAGTTCCCACCGCGCAACCTCAGCAACAAATCCCTGTAGCGGTGTTTAACTGCGGCGCGTCGGGCTGCACGCCGGTACCGATCAATGTGAGCGTCAGCGGCACCGTATACCTGTCGCTCTATGGCACCGGCATTCGTAATTTATCTTCGCTCTCGAACGTGCAGGTTAGCGTCAATGGAGTCAATGTACCTGTTCAGTTCGCAGGAGCGCAATCCAGTTTCCCCGGCCTCGATCAGGTGAATGTGTCGTTACCGGCGGCGTTGAGCGGCGCGGGAAATGCAAATGTCGTGCTAACCGTGGATGGGCAGGTCTCAAATTCCGTGATCGTAAGTATTCAATAAGGACGTTGAAACACATCGGCCGCCGCCAGTGTCATACTCGGGAGGGGATTTTATGCGCATCCACATATTGTCGTTTCTTGCACTCACCGGTTTGCTTCTGGCCGTAGGGAGTCCGGCTCGTGCGCAAGATTGGCCGCGCGCTCATCGCATCATCGAGCGAGCGCAGGAAAATCTGCGTCACATTGAGCACCGTGAAGGTTGGGTGTCTGGCGATCGCGGCCATTTCGACGCCGCCGAGCGCAACCTCGCCGACATTCGCCGGGATCTCGACCGAAACCGTCTGGATCGCCCGCGGCTGGAGGAGACCATCCGGGAGATCGAATACATCACGCATGTCGACAGGTTGGATGGCCGAGCCCGCGAACGGTTGAACGAGGATGTACGCGAGCTGCGCCGCCTGCGAGACGACTGGCATTGGCGCTAACGCTGCTGGGCATTATTTTATTGCTTAACGAATTTCTGCGCCTTGCCGCTGAGCTGAGCGAGATAAACGTCTCCCGAATCGCTGACGGCAACACCGTGCCCGGACGCAGCGTTGCCGTTCGGCAATCTTCCCACCACGTGTCCGTCTAAATTCAGTAGCACGCCGCCGGCCCAAAGGTGTTGGTCTTTGGTCATGAATAGTCCCGAGACGCCTTCCATAGTCGGCCACTGCGTCAGAAATTTCCCGTTGCCATCAAAAACTTCGATGCGCCGGTTTTCCCGATCGGTGACGTAAACCTTTCCCTGCGCGTCGACCACCACGTTGTGGGGCAGCTCGAACTGTCCCGGACCGGTTCCACGCGTACCCCATTCCAGCAGGTATTTCCCGTCATGAGAATATTTCACTACGCGCGCGCTGGCGTACCCGTCCGTCACATAGAAATCGCCATTGGATGCGAACGCTACATCGGTCGGCAGATTGAAGGTGTTGTGGCCCGTCCCAGCTACACCTTTTTGACCCAGCTGCATGATCACTTTCCCTTGCCGGTCGAGTTTGTAGATCACCTGACCGGGAGCGTCGACTACCCATATGTTGTGCTCGGGATCCACGCGCACCGAATGCGCGCCGCAGGAATCGCAGCCTGCCGGGCCATACACTGCCGAGTACGCCGATCGGCCCGGAACCCGATCGCCCTGAGCAATGGCCGCCACCTTGCCCTCGCTGAACGTGACGCTGTTCCAGGGCCGCACCAGCTTTCCGCTGCTCTCGAATTCCAAAAAAGGATAAGCGCCGCGATGTAGCACCAGAACGTGGCCACTCGCGTCGATGGCTACACCGGACACTTGAATGAAATTCCAGGCGGCGGGCGTACCGGCTGCATTCGTGAGAAGAGTGGGCCAATCCGGCACTTCTTTGTAGCCCAGAGTGGGGGCGTGGTCGCCCAACCGGGGAGCATTGCCGGACTGGCCCAGCAAGACGCCGAAACAGCTCAACGCAAGCAAACCCACATGATTGAGCCGCATGCTACGGCTGCAGCGCCAGGGTGGTGTTTCCGCCCGCTCCGTTGTAGATCAATTCGAGCGAGCGAATGCTCTGAGTTTTGCCCCGATAGTCGAAGAAAAGCAGTCCGGCTTGGGGGAGCGCGCGCTCTCCTTCCAGCATCGAAACACTTTTTACGCGCTGTTCCATGGCCCGCCTCATCTCGATCGGCATTTTCGGCGGCGGTGGCGGCGCGGAACCCGGGTCGTTTGCACCACCACCGCCAGTGTTCATACTCGTCTTCGATTTCGTTTCCTTAGATGAGGGCTCCCATTCGGGATCTTTGAGCGAATGGAACACCAGCTCGTAAGGCTGGCTGGGCTGTGCCACTTTCTTACCGTTGATGCGCAGCGAGAAATCTCCGGTCGTCAGCTTAGTTCGCGCTTCCGGTCCGCCGAACAGGGCCGCTTCAACCACCACATAATCTTCCGCGTTGTAGGTGCCTTCTAGCGTTGGAACGGAATGTCCCAGGAACTCGGCCGCGACGGTCAGCGTGCCGGCCTGAGCATGCGCCTGATACTCAGTGGGCGCCACTCTGGGCGGCATGCCCTTCAATTCGTTGGCAGGCGCGTCCTTGCTTGGCGCGTTCGGAGCTTGCGCCCACACGCCTAGCCCGCCGATCAGGACCGTAAACATCAAATAGCTGGTTCTCATGGCAGAGGAAAGTAGCATCCCAGCTATCAAACTAGCATAGCCGAGCTTTATGTGGTCGAACCCGGATCAGGTGCGAAGAAACTCCTCGGGATCGATTCCTGCTTGCTTTAGAATCGCTCGGAGCGTTCCTTCCGGCATATCGCCGGGGTGGTTCGGAACCGTGGTGTACCGGTTCGTCCCTGAGTTGTACCAAATCTCGTGATGCCGGAAGCCTGACGATCGAAGGCGAACCCAAACCCTTTGAGCTTGCGGGTGATCTCGCGATATCGGAATCCTGAAAGCCGCCCCACTTATCCGGCTACCACGATTGTGTAGTCGTGCCGGTCTGAAGCTATGGGGAACAAGAGTTGATCTTCCCGCTCGCGATGAGCATCGAGGAGTTTGCGGGCAACATCCCGCGCGATCTCCAACGATTCTGCAACGGTTCGCCCCTGAGCAACTAGCCCAGGTAATTCGTCCGAGGTGGCCAAGTACAGACCTTCCGGCAGTTGTTCAATCCGGATGCGTATGGCTAGCTCCACTGTTTTTCACCGTAGCATTA
The DNA here is from genome assembly GCA_035484655.1 of Bryobacteraceae bacterium. Taxonomy (GTDB): domain Bacteria; phylum Acidobacteriota; class Terriglobia; order Bryobacterales; family Bryobacteraceae; genus Palsa-89. The sequence goes on from DATHOT010000036.1 coordinate 23,060, forward strand.
CAGGGGTGGACGTGCCGGTCCTGCCTAAGGCTTTTGCCGATCAAAGTGCGCAAGGTGGGATTGTCATTATAGTCGTCAGACTAATTGGCTTTTGTTGCCAGTACGACGATGGTCTACACTCACATAGTGACCTGAGACGACAGAATGATCTTTGAGCGAATGGAACACCGGCTCATAAGTCTGGCTGGGCTGTGCCACTTTCTTGCCGTTCATGCGCAGCGAGAAATCTCCGGCCGTCAGCTTAGTTCGCGCTTCCGGCCCGCCGGACAGGGCCGCTTCAACCACCACATAATCTTCCGCGTTGTAGGTGCCTTCTAGCGTTGGAACGGAATGTCCCAGGAACTCGGCCGCGACGGTTAGCGTGCCGGCCTGAGCATGCGCCTGATATTCAGTGGGCGCCACTCTGGGCGGCATGCCCTTCAATTCGTTGGCAGGCGCGTCCTTGCTTGGCGCGTTCGGAGCTTGCGCCCACACGCCTAGCCCGCCCATCAGGACCGTAAACATCAAAACCCAGGTTCTCATGGCAGAGGAAGGTTGCATTCCAGCTATCAACTAGCATAGAACCGCCGGTAGTGGGTCAGTTTTGGACTCGTTCCCGGTCAGCGCTGAGGGCGGTAGGGCGTCAACCTGGGCGGCCGGAAGTCGGGCTCGAGAAGCCAGGCGGTGCGATCGGGGTAGTAGCGGAGGAGTTTTTCGTTTTCTTCGGCGCCGAGGTCGCGCCCCCACACGACCAGCGAGGCATCGATATCGGCGGCATTGTGAACCCACTCGCGGAATTCGTGCGGTGGGTAGTAGCGAACAAATACCAGTTGTTTTCCTCGATACTCCGCAAGCTGTTTGTTGATCGCGATGCGGCCATCGGGATCGTCATGATTGATGGCGTCCCATGTTTCGTAGGGCGTCATAGCGGTGTAAAGCGGCTGGCTTCCGGAAAGATGCAGACCGTACCAGAAGACGAAATGGCCAGCGCAGAGGAACAGAATCAGGCGCGCAAGATTGAAGCGGTTTAGACGTTCGAGCGCCGTAACGCTGACGAGGACAAACAGACAGGCGATGGCGGCGATGTAGTGGGTATAGAAGTACGGATAAAAATTAGTCCCCACGCTGAAGATGAGGATTGTCAGTAGCACCCACAGGAATCGGCGCTCGCGGAGCGCAAACAGGAAGGCGGGCAATGCCAGATAAAGCGGGGCTAGGAAAAAGAAGCGGTAGAAGCGAATGCGGCTCCCGAAGCGGTCCCAGAACGTCGCGAACGTATCGGTGCCTGCGCCGTGGGTTTCGGATTGGATTTCATAATCAAGCTGCTGTTCGCGCGTAAGCTGGCGGTTCGGGATGGGATTGGGTTGGACCGTGAAGGTAGCCGGCACGCCGTACTGATATTGGCTGAGCATATAGGGCAGCGTGGTCCAACTCCCGGTCACCTGCTTGTTCTGGAGTAGGACCAGCGCGATGGCGGGGAGCAGAACGAGTAATGCAGGCGCGAGCTTCAGGACTTTGCGGAGTGAGGGCACAACAAACAGCGCTGTGCTCAGGAGCAGGAAGATGAACTCGTACGGTCGCGTGAGCAACTGCAGTGCGAGGCCCAGTCCGAGCAGGACCGCGTCGCGAGACCGTGGGGCTTCGCTCAATCGGGGCAACGCTCCGAAGACCAGGCATCCCGCGCAGGCCGATACTGCGCCGCCCCAGAAGCTGTTCATCCACTGATTGAGCGGGCCGAATTGGATAACGGCCAGTAACCCTCCGGCCAGCGCCCATCCGGGAGTGGTCCAGCCGCGGAGCATCCAATAACAGAGCGCGCACATGGCGCCGATGGAAAGAGCAACGCCCGCCCAGGGATGTCCGAAGATGGTCCAGCCGAGCGCGAGTACGATGCCTTGGCCAAGCGGAAAAATCGAGCTGTAGGTTGGTTCCTGAAGCACGAAGAATGTTTCGAAGAACTGATGCAGCGGATGCGCTGGATTGGCGAGGCGGAAATGGCGTAGCGTGTCGGCCAGAAGAAGATAGCTGAAGTCATCGGTGACGTTTGCAGATGGGATGGGATATTGCGGCAGCAGCGCCAGGCGTAGCGCAATGGGGAGCAGCGCCAACATCAGCATGGACCAACCGCAATGTTGGGCTAACTTTCGGGCGTAGGGCTCTAGCATGGGCCGTGAAGCGAGCACCAGCACGACCAGGAGAACCGCCAGGATCAGCTCGATGAAATCAGCGGCGCCAAATCCGATAGGATTGCGAAGCGGCAGAAAGAAACGCAGGAAATCCATCGGCTAATGTACCTGTTCGAGCCGAAGTGGCGTAGGTTGCGGGGTGGGCGCCGGCGGCTCGGGCACGTAGCGGCTCAGCTTCGGTGGGCGAGCGTCTGGTTCCAGCAGCCAGATGGCGCGATCGGGATAGTAACGTTGCAGTTTTTCGTTTTCAGGTGTTCCGAGATCGCGCGCCCGGATAATGCGGGCTTGGTCGATCGCGGCTTCGTTGTAGACCCACTCGTCTTGGAAGATATGCTGCGGCGAGTATCGAACGAAGACCAGCAACTTACCGGGAATTTTCGCGAGCTGCTGGTTGACATCGATCCGGCGCTCGGGATTGGTGTGATTGATGACGTCCCAGGTTTCGTACCTTCGCATCGCGAGCGAGAAGTCGGCGGTGTCGAATATGTGGAGGCCATACCAGAAGACGAAATGCACGACACAGAGGAGAACGATCAGCCGGGCGGCTTCGTTGCCCGCCGGCCATCCGCGAATGTCCAGGCGGTTGATCTGCTGGAGCCCAATGATGCTCACCAGAACGAACAGGCACGTGACTGCGGCGATGTAATGGAACTGGAAACTCGGGAAGAAATTCACGCCAAGCGCGAAAATGACTAGTGTCAGAGCGACCTGTGCGAAACGAGACTCGCGGAGGGCGAAAAGGAATGCGACGAGAGCGATGTATAGCGGCGGCAGGAAGAAGAAGCGGTAGAAACGCACGCGGTAAGCCAGGCGTGTCAAATAGGTCCCGATCGTTTCGGGGCCGCTCGGCCCGAACGCAAGCTGCATCTTGTAATCCAGCTGCTGTTGTGAAGTGAGATCGTTGTGGGGAATGGGATTGGATTGGAAGGTGAGCGCGGCGGGAACGCCGTATTGATACTGGCTCAGCTGGTAGGGTAGCGTGGTCCAGCTGCCGGTGACCTGTTTGTTTTGGAGCAGGCTGAGCGCGATGGCGGGAAGCAGTACCAAAAAGGCGGGCGCGAGCTTGGCCGGTTTGCGGAATGACGGGACTAGAAAAAGAAGGGCGCTCGCAACCATGAAGATGAACTCGTAGGGTCGCGTGATTAGCTGCATGCCGAGTCCCAATCCTAAGAGCGCTGCGTCGCGAGTGCGGGCGGATTCGCGAAGTCTGGGGAGCGCTCCAAAGACCAGGCAGCCTGCCGTGGCCGAGACTGCACCGCCCCAATAGCTGTTCATCCATTGGCTGAGCGGGCCAAATTCGATCACTGCGAGCAGGCCCCCGAGAAGCGCCCAGAGGGACGTTGTCCAGCCGCGCAGCATCCAGTAACAGAGCGAGCAGAAGGCCGCGGTGGAGAGCAAAACGCCGGCCCAGGGAAGGCCGAAGATCATGCGGCCGACCGCCATCGACACGCCTTGGCCGAGCGGGTAGATGGAACTATAGGTCGGCTGCTGGAGCACGAAGAATGTTTCGAAGAATTGATGCAAGGGATGCGGTGGATTGACGAGGCGGAAATGACGGAGCGTGTCGGCGACCAGCAAATGGCTGAATTCGTCGTAGATGTCGGGAGTGGGAACGGGATGATGAGGAAGAAGCGCGAGCCGTAGCGCGACCGGCAATATCGCCAGGAGCAACATGCACCAACCGGTTTTCGGAGCCAGCCTGCGTGCGTAGGGTTCAACCCAGGGGCGCGAGATCAGGATCAGCAGAACCAGCAGCGCCGCGATAATGAGCTCGATAAAGTCGCTCGCGCCGAAGCCGATCGGGTTGCGGAGGGGCAGAAAAGAGCGCACCAGATCGGTGAAATGCATGAAGGTTCCATTTTCCCAAGACAGCCGGGATGTCGCGGCTGGTACGATAACGCTGATGATCGTACCTTCCAGCCCGGAAGATCTGGCTGAGGCGCTGGCAACGGCGCAACGCAACCATCAGACTATCCAATTGTCCGGCAATTCGACCAAGGACCGGATGGGCGGCGCAATCTCCGCGGCGGACGTGCGGATTTCGACCGCCAAGCTGAATCGCGTGTTGCAATACGAGCCGAACGATCTGACCATTAGCGTGGGAGCTGGGATAACGTATCGCGAGCTGAGCCGGGTGCTGGCCGAGCACCGCCAGATGGTTCCGCTCGATCCTCCGTTTTCAGAGAACGCGACCATAGGCGGGATCGTGGCGGCGAATGCGAACGGCCCGCGGCGGCGTCTGTATGGAACGGCGCGCGATATGGTGATCGGCATGACGTTCGCGACACTGGAAGGCAAACTCGTCCAGTCGGGCGGGATGGTGGTGAAGAATGTCGCCGGTCTCGACATGGGCAAGCTTATGATCGGATCGTTCGGGACGCTGGCGGCGATCGGTGTGATTAATTTCCGATTGCATCCCATGCCGGCGGGGACGCGAACTTTCGTGCGTGAGTTCGTGCGCGCAACGGAGGTGAGCGCCGCCCGCGACAAGGTCTTGAAAAGCCAGCTGCAACCGGCTGCGGTGGATATCGTCAAATCGGCGGCTGGTTATGATCTGATGATTCAAGCGGGCGGAAGCCCGGCGGTGCTGAATCGGTACTCGCGTGAATTGGCGGCGGCGCGGGTGGTGGAGGGCGCTGAAGAACAGGCGCTCTGGGAGAGGATTCGCGAGTTCACGCCGAGGTTTTTGAAGGAGCATGAAGACGGCGTGGTGGTCCGGATTTCCTGCACGCTTTCCGAAGTTGGGCAGGTGCTGGAGACTTTGCCGGCGCCGGTGGTGGCGCGAGCGGGATCGGGTGTTTGTTATTGGTACTATTCGCAGCCCGGAGATCTACGCCACATCGAAAGGCTGTATCGCGGAGGTCACAAGGGAAAGTGCGTAGTGGAATTCGCACCGGCCGGCATCCGCGAAACGACGGAGTTATGGCCCGAGCCGGGAAGCGACTTTGCGATGATGAAAAAGGTGAAGGAAATGTTCGACCCGCAGTATCTTCTCAACCGCGGCAGGCTGTATGGCCGTATCTGAGCTGCTGAATTTCGACAAACCGCAACAGTCCGATCTCGACCGGTGCGTGCATTGCGGTCTGTGTCTGAACGCCTGCCCCACCTATCGCGAACTGCGCGTGGAAATGGATTCGCCGCGCGGCCGGATTTATCAAATGGCGCAGGTGTCCAGCGGCGCGGCGGCGATCAGCCCGTCCTACATCGAGCACATCGAGCTGTGCCTGGCTTGCCGCGGCTGCGAAACGGCCTGTCCTTCCGGCGTGCAGTACGGGCGTCTGGTAGAGGCGGCGCGCGCGGAGATAGAGACCAAAATCCAACGGCCGTGGCAGGTGCGGTTGCTGCGCTGGGCCGTGTTCCAGAAGCTTCTGCCGTCCAAGCTCAATCTTGGGATAGCCGGCACCTTGCTCTATTTTTATCAGGCCAGCGGCTTGAAGAAACTGGTTCGGATGTTGGGCTTCCTGCCTGCCAGGATGCGTGAGGTGGAGAGCCTGGCGCCGGAAATCGAATCGCCATTTTTTTTCGGATATTACGGGCGGGTGCTGGCGCCCGACGGCGCACAGAAGCATCGGGTGGCGTTTATGGCGGGATGCATCGCGAACATCAGTTTCGCGCGGCTCAATGAGGCGACCGTGCGGGTGCTGCAAAAGAACGGCTGCGAGGTGTCGATTCCGCGGACCCAGACCTGCTGCGGCGCGCTACATGTGCACGCAGGCATTCGCGAGAAGGCGCGAGAACTGGCGCGGCGAAACATCGATGCGTTGCTGGAGGGTGAATACGATGCGATCATCACTAATGCCGGCGGTTGCGGATCGACGCTGAAAGAATACGGGGAGTTGCTCGAACATGATCCGGCGTACGCCGAAAAAGCGCGGCGTTTTTCGGCCCTGGTAAAAGACGTGAACGAGTTTCTCGCGTCCATTGAACTCAACCTGCGGGATATGAAGCCGCAGTCGATGACCGTCACCTACCAGGATTCGTGCCACTTGGCGCACGGTCAAAAGATCCGCTCAGCGCCGCGGAAACTGCTGAATGCCGTTCCAGGCTTACAGCTTCGGGAGATGCCGTTATCGGACTTGTGCTGCGGAAGCGCGGGAATTTATAACGTCGTGCATACCGGGATGGCGATGGCGCTGCTCCGCAAGAAAATGGATTTCGTAAATGGGACGGGCGCGCAAGTGATCGTCACCGCGAATCCCGGGTGCATGCTGCAATTAGCCGCTGGCGTGCAAAAGTTTGGACAGGGGCAGAGAGTGGCGCATGTAGTGCAGATTCTGGATGAGGCGTATGGCGGGCCTACACGTGCAAAGTGAAGACCGCGCCTCCGCTGAGTCCGTTGGCCGCGCTGACGGTGCCGCCATTCTGCTCGACGATGGACTGCACGACATAGAGTCCCAGCCCCGAGATAATCGACTTGGTCGAAACTCGCGGCTGGAAAATCCGCGGCAGCAGCTCCTGTGAAATTCCCGGGCCGTCATCGCTGACTACGATTTCCTGCTGGAGCGCCTTCACGTGAATATTCTTGGCGCCAGCCTGGGCGGAGTTCAAAAACAAGTTCACCAGAACGCGCTCCCACTGAGCCGGATCGCCTTTCAGGTGAAACTCGCGGTCGATCTCCTGGGTGAATCCGATTCGCTGGCTATTGGCGCACTCCAGATAGTCCTGGCAAAATTGCGCGGCGTTCTCGATAACGGGGGCCAAGTCGGTGGCTGATCCGGTGGTTTCGAGAATGCTATGCACGATTCGCTGGCCGCGGTGGACGCTGCGCTGCAAGGTCTGGGCAACCTTCTGCCATTTGGGATCGCTTTCGAGCAGATCGGCATTCTCTCCGATCGTCTGAAACACGTTGTTCAAATCGTGGATCAGGCCTTCGAGGGTTAAATCAGCAACTGCCATATCGATTTACTGGGTGACTCGATGTAGTGTACCGAAAAATTCCGGAAAAGACACGGAGGCTGCTTCGGCGCCCTCGATTACGCAAGGCCCGTCGGCGGCCAGGGCTGCAATGGAAAACGCCATGGCGATGCGATGGTCGCCGAAGGAATCGAGCTCAGCGGCGCGGAAGTGCTGGTGGCCGGGCACGTGGAAGCCATCCGGATGAATCTCGATCGCGAGTCCCATGCGCTGGAAATTGTCGGCGATAGTTCGGATGCGGTCGGTCTCCTTCACGCGCAGCTCGGCGGCATCACGCACAATCAGGCCATCCTCGCTGGCCGCGCCAAGGATCGCCAGGACAGGGATCTCGTCGATCAACGCGGCGGTTCGCGCCTTTTCGAGCAGTCCACCACGGATACGCGACTTTTTGATTGACACGTCGCCGATCAATTCGCCGCCGGTCTGCGTGATGTCCAAAATTTTGACGGCTGCGCCCATTTCGGCAAGAAAATCGAGCAGCGCGGAACGGGTCGGATTGAGGCCGACAGAACGGATGGTGAGGTCCGACTCCGCGACGATCAACGCGCCAACCAGGAAGAACGCCGCCGATGAGAGATCGCCGGGCACGCGCAGATCACGGGCTTTGAGGCGCGGACGGCCGGTCAGAGTGATGGATTTTCTCTGAACTTCGATTTCGGCGCCGAACTCGCGCAACGCCAGCTCGGTGTGATCGCGAGTGCGCACCGGCTCGTGAACTATGGTACGTCCGTCGGCGTACAGGCCGGCCAGCAAAACGCAGCTTTTCACCTGTGCACTCGCCACCGGCAGCGTATATTCGATTGGATGAAGCTTGGTTCCATGAATGGTGAGCGGAGGAAAGCGATTTTCACGGGCTTCGATGTTCGCTCCCATTTCGGCCAGCGGTTTCATGATCCGCTCCATGGGCCGGCGCGAAAGCGACTCATCGCCTCCGATTCGAGTGACGAAGGGCTGCGCTGCCAAGATGCCCGAAAGCATGCGGATGGTGGAACCCGAATTGCCGGCATCGAGCATCGCGGCCGGGTCGCGCAATCCATCGAGACCACGGCCCTCGATAGAGACCGAGCCGTCGCGTTTGTCGACGCGCGCTCCCAGCGCCCGCATACAGGCCAGAGTCGACTGGCAGTCGGCCCCAGTGGAATAGTTCTCGATTTTCGAAACGCCCTCGGCGATTGCAGCCAGCATTCCGTAGCGATGAGAGATCGATTTGTCGCCCGGAAGTTGAATGGCGCCGTTCAAGGCACGGGCAGGACAGATTTGCTCGCGCATCAGGTAAAGAGTTAGTGTAACTGAATATGGCAACAGCGAACGTATTGATCGTGTTTTATTCGCGCGATGGCTCGACGGAAAAATTGGCCAACCTTGTGGCCGAAGGCGCCAAGGCCCAGGGAGCCGAAGTGCGGCTGCGCCGGGCTCGCGATATCGTCGCGCCTGACATCATGGCGAAGGTGCCGAAGTGGGCCGAGAACTCAGAACGGATGAACGCACAGTATCCCGCGCCCACCGAAGCCGACGTGGAGTGGGCCGACGCGGTGATCTTCGGCACGCCTACGCGCTTCGGAAACGCAGCCGCCGAACTGAAGGCTTTCATCGATTCACTAGGAGGCCTGTGGTTTCAGGGCAAGCTGAACGGCAAGGTGGGGAGCGCATTCGCGTCGACGGCCTCACCACACGGCGGCAACGAAACCACCATCACATCGCTCTACAATCCGCTGGCCCATTTGGGATTCATCATTGTGCCGACCGGCTATGCGGAGCCGGCAGCCTTCATGGCGGGGACGCCTTACGGTGCATCCCATGTAGCGGGGCAGAACGCCTCGCCGCCGAGCGAGCACGAGGCCGCGGTGGCGCGCCATCAAGGCAAGCGCGTGGCGCAAGTAGCCGCAGCGCTCAAAGCCGCGAAGTAACGGGCTAAGCGGCGCCGAATTTCTTGAACCAATCGAGCATGCGGCGCCAGGCATCTTTGGCGGCGGCATCGTTGTAGCTGGGCCGATAGTCGGCATTGAAGCCGTGCTGTGCATCGGGATAGACGACGATTTCGGAAGGGCTCGCGGCAGCTTTCAACGCCGCTCGCATCGCTTCCACTTGCTCGAGCGGAATTCCCGCGTCCTGGCCGCCATAAAGCCCGAGCACTGGAAACTTCAGCGAGCCGGCGACATCGAGCGCGGTCTTGGTTCGAAATTCGTTGGCGGGATGAAGAAGCTGGCCGTACCAGGCAGCGCCGGATCTGACCCGATTGGTATGCGCCGCATACAGCCAGACGGCGCGGCCACCCCAGCAGAAGCCGGTGATCGCGAGGCGCGAGAGGTCGCCTTTGCCTGTTTTTTCGGCCCAGTTGGCGGTGGAGTCGAGATCGGACATTACCTGCGAATCGGGAACTTTCGAAACAACCTTATCCCGGATCTCCTGGATGTCTTGCAACTTGGAAACGTCGCCCTGGCGCACGTACAGGTCGGGAGCGATCGCCAGGTAGCCAGCCTTTGCAAGACGCCGGCACACATCCTTGATATGCTCGTGGACGCCAAAGATTTCCTGCACAACCAGGACGACCGGGAATGTTTTGCCCTTCTCAGGCATGGCGCTATAGCCGGGAATTTCGCCGTCGCCGGTGGGAATGGCAACCTCGCCGGCAATGAGGCCATCCTTGGGCGTTGAAATGGCGCCCGCGGAAACTGGGCACACAGCTCGCGCGAAACCTTCGGGAAGACGGCTGGTCAAAAGTCCACTCATGAGATTTATTGTCGTCGATCTCATGATGCTCGCTCAAAGGGCACGATTCGGCCGGTTGTGCTCGACCCGTTCTGTGGAATCTTAGGCCGGAGAAACGGCGCGCAATGCATTTACGCCCGCGCCGATGACGGCTATCTCGTCGCCGCCGGGAACGATTTCGAAGACGTAACCCTGAAGCGGGCTCATCTTGACCATCTCATGGAGATATTGCTGAAGCAGGTTGATATCCAGGTGCTTGGCATTGAAACCGGTGACGAAGAACTTGCCTGGTCCGGCAAGATGAACTGAGCTGGCGGTTGCGGCGGCAAGCGCGCTATGCCACAGCTTGACGAATTCGACGCAGCGCGGATCGCCGCGGTGGGCGTTGTCGAAGATCTCATCCGGCTCCATATCCAGGAAGCGCAGTCGCATGGCGCGATTGCCCATGATGCCTTCGAGATGGCCCCTTCCACCACAGCCGCAGTAGCGCTCTCGAGGATCCAGAGAAACGACGACATGACCGCCTTCCCAGATGCCTTCCCGCCAGGGATAAATGCCGAAACCGATCCCGAAGCCGAGACTCCAGACGCGGATCAGCCGGTCGAGGTGACCGCGCGTGGCGGCAAGTCCAGCGGCCATCGCATCAGCGTCGTTGTAGACCTGCACGGGCACATTGATGCCCACTTCCCGAAGCGCGCGCGAAAGCTCCCCGCGGATGTTGGCGCCTTTGAGCTGCCGGAGGTTGGGAGACTCTTCGATAAAGCCGTTGCGGATTATGCCGGGGAATCCGACGCCGATGACGTCGACCTGCGAGCCGGCGGCGACGGCCTGAACCTCGCGCGCGATGCACTCAGCGATGCCGGTGATGGGAGTGCTGAACAACGGTTCGGATTCGGGTCCTTCGTCATACACGCGCAGCGGGCCGATCAGACCATGGCCCTCCACCAGGCCGGTGGCGATGTGCTCGGCGGTAGTGATTCCTATGGCTTTCATCGATTATGACTTTCATCAGAGCTTGGAAAGCTTGTTTAAGCCGTTAAAAGCCGCTGCCTTGTAGCATTCGGCCAAGGTCGGGTAATTGAAAACGGTATCGACGAAATATTCCACCGACCCCTCGAAGATCATGACCGCCTGGCCAATATGAAGAAGCTCGGACGCGCCCTCCCCGATGATATGGACGCCCAGGACTTTCTTCGTTTCGCGATGAAAGATAATTTTCAGACGGCCGGTGGTGTCGCCCCGGATCTGTCCGCGAGCGATTTCGCGGTAGTACGCCACGCCGACTTCGTAAGGAACGTCCTCATCAGTGAGCTGTTCTTCAGTCTTGCCGATAAAAGAGATCTCGGGGATGGTATAAATTCCGTACGGATAGCTGGCCGGGTTGGACTGAATGATTTTGCCGAACGCGCGTGCGGCGGCGATGCGGCCCTGCTCCATGGAGACCGACGCCAGGCTGGGAAAACCGATGACATCGCCGACGGCGAAAATGTGAGGCTGTGTGGTGCGGTAGTCGGCATCTACCTTTATGCGGCCGCGCGAATCCGCTTCGACGCCAGCCGCGGAGAGATTCAGCTCGTCGACATTGCCCTGACGGCCGACTGCATATAGTAACGCGTCGCCGCTCAGCTTTTTCTTGCTTTCGAGATTCGCGACCACGGAGCCGTCCGGCAATTCCTCGACGCTCTCGACCTCTTCATTGAGGCGCATGGTAACGCGATGGTCACGCAGATTGTAAGAGAGGGCCTCGACCATTTCCGAATCGGCAAACTCCAAGAGCCGGGGCCGTTTTTCCACCAGGATGACGCGCACGCCGAGGGCTGCGAACATGCAGGTATACTCGACGCCGATGACGCCGCCGCCGACCACGATCAGCGTTTTTGGAATCTCCGGCATGTCCAGCACCTGGTCGCTATCGACAATGTTTCGTCCGTTGGTGGGAACTTTGGGCGAACAGGCCGGTTTGGTGCCGGTGGCAATGATGATAGCTTCGGACGAATAAGTCTGCTGCCCGCGCGAATTTTGGAATCGAACGGTGTGCGGGTCGATGAAGCTCGCGATGCCAGTGATCAGTTCAATGTTGTTGCGCGACAATTGCGCCTGGATGACATCGATCTCGGTCTTAATGACGTGCTGGACCCGGAACGCCAGATCCGCCATGTTGATCTTTTCTTTGACGCGATAGTTGACGCCGTAGACGTTCTGGTAATAATAACCAGAAAGATGGAGGACGGCTTCGCGGCAAGTCTTGCTGGGAATTGTGCCGGTGTTGACGCAGACTCCGCCAACGACTTCCCGGCGCTCAATGACGCCGACGCGCTTGCCTAATTTTGCGCCTTGGATCGCTGCCCGCTGTCCGGCCGGACCTGAGCCAATGACCAGGAGGTCGAAAGTTTGCACCTGGAAACTAATTTAGCGCACCAGCACGGCGATTAGTTTCTGGTTTCTGGTTTCTAGTTTCTGGTTGGGCACCTAGGCATGAGCCTCGAAGTCGTGAAGGTTGGCCTGCTGGCGGCGTTCTTCGCGACCCAGATGGGTCTCAATTTCGGCGGTCGAAAAAACGAACCCATCGTCCGCTGGATTGTATGTGGCAGGTTGGGTGGGTAGATTTTGGTCTTTGTGCATTTTCAAAATCTTAGCGGCATTGTCGAGCTGGAGCTGTTCGGTGGCGCGGCGCTCGGCCTGGACTTCGCGGATTAGCCCAAGGGTCCGTTCGTACTGGCGGCTGAGCCGCTGGCGTTGAATGCCGATGTTGATGTACGCCCGGTCCTGCTCGCGGTAGGCCAGAGCCAGGACGAGACCGGCTTCCGCTTCCGGATGGCTGGCGCAGATGCGGTCTTCCAGTTCGGTGAGGCCGAGCGTGAGGAGGTTGAGCGCGATGGTGGCGGCACGGTTGACTTGCCAGGCGGTATCGAGGAGGGACTGGACGAGCTGGGTTTCGTTGGCGCCTTTGGGCTGGTACTCATCCATGAAAGACTGGGAGTGGCGCTGGTAGGCGGCGAGGTCCTCGGTGGGCAGGACGATGACCTGGCCGGTTAATCCATGGCGCAAAGCGTTGAGGGAGGAGCGCTGTTTACCGGCTTCGCTGCGAGGTCCGGTGGAGTGTTGGGCGTTAGCGCGATTGATAGAGGCACGGTTGAGTGAGGCACGACCGGCGGCGCGGTCGGCACCATTCGGGAGCACGGTTGAATCTCGCATCTGTATATCTCCTTAACTCGGGTTTACCATGCGTGGGTGAGCGATTAACGCGTGCAAGTTGGGATGTTGGTGAAGGGGAACGGAAGAAAAAGGATTTGGGCGCGTGACTTACCCATGCCGTCGCGCTCTAGTTGTCACCTATGCCCGTAATCCGTGAAAACGTAATCTCTGGTCTTAACCCTGGTGTGGCAGGCGAACCCGCACTTGGCGTCGTTCCCCTGCGGCGGCTTGCCAGCCAAAGTGCCGGGCGTGAACGTATCGGATGCAGTGTCATAGTCGAACACGGCATATCCCCACCCGCCGCTGTCTGCGAACCTCTTGCTGTCCTTCACCATGAAGTCCATGTCATGCTGGGTACCTGGCACCGTCGCTGCGGGGAATGTCTCCAACTTTTTCGGGTTCCAATGGATCTTCGCCAACTTGGCGCCGTCGGGAAAAGGCATGCCGTTGCCGGGAATGCCGGACAGGTAGGCCTTGATCATCACAGGATTAGCGAGGATCGCGGCCATAAGGGGTCCGTCCTGACTGATGGAGACAACCTGCCAGGCCTCATATCCTCGGAACTCAGAGAACGCGAGCCCGCCCGGCACTTTCACGGTGTACTTATCCTGGGCAGCCATGGCCAGCGCCACCAGAACAGAGAGAAATACTCCAACGAATACGATTACCACTATACTTTTGCGGTTCATGCCTAATCTCCTTTGCTGAACCTATACCGGACAGAAGTAAGTGATCCCGGCCTTCGCGGCAATGAAAGCCGGGAAAATGTTCAAACCGCGACTGTCGCGGCAGCTGTGATGAACTTCAGAAGGTCGGCATTAATCGTGGCCGCTTCCGTGGTGGGCATACCATGCGGGAAGGTCTTGTAGCTTATAAAAGTTGCGTTCTTCAGCAACTTAGCGGACCGCGGACCGGCGGCGACGTAAGGCACGATCTGATCGTCCTCGCTATGCATGACCAAGACCGGAACGTTGATCTTCTTGAGATCTTCCGTGAAATCCGTTTGGGAAAAGGCCACGATACCATCGTAATGCGCTTTGGCTCCGCCCATCATACCCTGGCGCCACCAATTTTCAATGACCGCCTCTGAAGCTTTCGCGCC
>DATHOT010000037.1:0-4091 GCA_035484655.1 Bryobacteraceae bacterium
TCATCACGCAGGGCGTTTATCGCCGTATCCGCCATCCGATGTACTTGGCGCTAGCGCTGTATTCCATCGGCCAGGCGCTCGTCATCCCGAATTGGGTGGCGGGTCCGTCGAATTTGATCGCGTTCGCGATCCTCTGCGCGCATCGCGTCCACGCGGAGGAGAAGATGATGGTTGAGCAGTTTGGCGACGAATACGCGGCGTACTCGGCACGGACGAAGCGTCTCATTCCTGGCGTCTGGTAGACAATACTTACCGGTTACCAGGCGCGGCGTCTTGTAGACGCTTAGTCGGAATGAAGCTCCCAAGATACGACGTTTTGGGGAAGCCAGAATCGGATTCCGTCCGGATTGTCGCCACTCGGAAGCGATCCTAGTTGACGGGTTAAACCGCCAAGCCTAAACCGTCCGCTCAACTGCCCAAGGACGATCCGGGAATAGGTGATACAAAACGCGGTACTACAACGGCCCGACGTAAACGGCCCGGTGTACACTTGGTGCATCGGGGATTCCTTCAAGACCCCGCACATAGGAGTCAAAATGAAAATCGGCGTAACAATTCTGGCCGTTCTACTTGCTGCAGGCGGGCTCTGGGTGCGTTTCCAGCCAGCCAGGGTTACTCGCGTAGTACATGCCCAAACCGGCTGTAGCGTCGCCAGCCTGGTTGGAAGTTATGGCTACAGCCTTTGCGGGTTCTACTTTGACAACGCCGGAAATACAAACTTCTTTTCGGCCTCCGGGATCTTTACCGCCGATGGACAAGGCAATACTACCGGGCATGAAAGCGACAGCTTCAGCGGTCAAATCTTGCAGGGTGATCCGATAGCCGGCACATACAGCGTGAATTCCGATTGCAGCGGATCCATCACCACCAACTCAATGACCAGCGGCTCCGCGAACTACGATTTCGTACTAACAAACGGTCTTAGCCAGCTGCAGCTGGTAGAAACCGATTCCGGCAACAACGTCACCGGTCACGCTACCAGGCAGTAATTCGGCGAACTACACTCAAGATGTGGGTACGCGACCAAAAATAGCCGGGTCTAAAATCGCGATAGCTCTGTGCGGGGCTTTGTTCGTAATGAGCGCTCGCCCGGCACTGGCGCTCAATCCCAAGCGTGCCCTGACCCAATACACCCGCACGGTCTGGACCCAGGAACATGGCCTCCCCCAAGACACCATCCGCGCCATCGCTCAGACAAAAGACGGCTACTTGTGGCTAGGCACCGACGAGGGCCTGGCGCAATTCGACGGCTATGAATTCATCGTCTTCAACAAAGAAAATGGAGCGCTGCCGAGTAACAGCGTAGGTGCGCTGTGGGCCGCCCACGACGGGGGCCTGTGGATCGGCACCGCGGGCGGCTTGACTCTTTATCGAGACCGCAAGTTCACCACGTACACCAGGAAAGACGGCCTCGCCGACACATTCATCAATTCCATTACGGAAGATCAATCGGGAGCGCTGTGGATGGCGGCCGGCATCTTCGTGAGCCGTTTCCAAAACGGCAAGTTCGACAATTACACGCCCGGCAAGAATCTTCCCATCGAGTCGCCGCGCACGGTTTATCTCGGTCGCGATGGATCCCTATACGTCGCTGGATTCGCAGGAGTCGCGCGACTGGCCGGCGACCGCTTCGTGTCTGTTATCGGGCCCCCCGAAGTGGCCAGCGATATCGTGACCACCTTGACTCAGGATCATTACGGCAACCTTTGGATGGCGGGCCCTTCGGGGCTTTTGATGCGGACCCCGGCCGGTAAACTGCGCCTCTTTCAAACCAGGGACGGCCTGCCCGACAACTTCATCCGCTCGCTCTGGGAAGATCGAGACGGCAATCTCTGGGCTGGAACCAACGGCGGCCTGGCGCGTCTTGAGAACGGCCGTTTCGTGAGCAATCCGGTGGCAACGTCGCGTGAACGGGATTGGGTGCGCTGTATCTACGAAGACACCGAAGGAAACCTCTGGGTCGGAATGAACAGCGGGCTGAGTCGTTTCCAAGACGACATGTTCACCAATTTCGGCGAGGCCGAGGGATTGCCCAGCGACGAGCCGAACACGGTTTATCAGGACCGCCGCGGCAGAATCTGGGTCGGCTTTCACGATCGCGGCCTGGTGCAGCTTGGAAACGGAAAGCCGCTGGTCTACACCATGCGCGATGGCCTGCCGAGCAACGAGATCTTCTCTATCCGCGAAGACCATAACGGCGATCTGCTCCTCGCCACTCGGGAAGGGCCCAGCCGGATGCACGATGGCCGCTTCATCAATCAGGTCATCGACGATCCCCTAAACCGCCACCTGGCCTTCGACTTTCTGGAAGATCGCGAGGGAAAGTTGTGGGTCGCCTCGCCGGCGGGTTTAAGCGAACTCCAGGGTGGCCGCGCGCGCAACGTGATTCCTGGGGGACCTCTCCTGAACGATACATTCGTCATACTATGCGAAACGAGCGACGGCAGCTTGTGGGCGGGCTCTTACGGGCAGGGGCTGTGGCGGCTGAAAGACGGCAAGTCGCGGCTCTATACCATCTCCGACGGACTATCGAGTAACGAGATCCGCTCTCTGGTTGACGATCGGGACGGCACGCTATGGATCGGCACTTTCGGCGGTGGGCTGAACGGCCTGCGCAACGGACATTTTTTCAGCGTCACCGCTAAGGAGGGGCTCTTAAGCGACAACGTCTGGCACGTCGAGGATGACGGCCACGGCTCGCTCTGGCTCAGCACCACTCGCGGAATCTGCCGGGTGCGGAAGCAGGACCTGAACGATTACATCTCCGGAAAGATCAAGTCCATCACGCCCGTCAATTATGGCGTGGCGGACGGCCTCAGGAGCGCGCAATGTGCTCCGGGATATCCGACCAGCCGCGGAGGCACGCAAACGGCGGATGGGCGCCTGTGGTTTCCCACCAGCCGGGGGCTAGCGGTCGTGGATCCACGACAACGGCCTCGGGCGCTCGACGCAACAGTGGTTCATCTCCTCGATGTCGCATTGGATGGCCGGTCCGTCGCTCTGAATAAGCAAACTGTGTTACCGCCCGGCGATGGACGGATCCAATTTCGCTATACCGGAATCAACCTCAGTACCCCCGAGCGCGTGCGCTACTCTTACCGGCTGGAGGGACTCGACCGCGAGTGGGTTACCTCCGTCGCCCGGCGTGTCACGAATTACAACAGTCTCCCGCACGGTAACTATCGCTTCGTAGTGAGGGCCGGCATTCCCGGCGGGCCCTTCAGCGAGACTTCGTTCTCGTTTGCCTTGCAACCGCACTTTTACGAGACCGCCTGGTTCCGCTATCTGTGCGTAGTACTCGGAGCGGCGGCCATTTGGGGTCTCTTCCGCCTACGTGTGCGCCAGATTCGCCGGCGCTTTGCCTTGGTGCTGGAAGAACGAGTGCGGCTGGCCCGCGAGATTCATGACACTCTGGCGCAGGGATTCGTCGGCATCTCTTCACAGCTCGATGCTGTGGCGCTTACGCTCAACGGTCATCTCGACTCCGCGCGCCAGCATCTGGATCTGGCCCGCAAAATGGCGCGGCACAGCCTGACCGAAGCACGGCGTTCCGTGATGGATCTGCGTGCTTCCGCGCTCGAAGGACAGGATCTGCCGGCTGCCCTTTCGCAGGCCGCCCGCCAGTGGACCGCCGGATCGCCCGTCAAAGTTCACGTCGATGTCGAAGGGGCGGGACGCAAGCTGCCTGAAGAAATGGAGCAGCACCTGTTCCGGATCGCACAAGAGGCCGTTACCAACACCGTGAAGCACGCCCACGCCAAAGAGGTCTGGATTCAGCTCGCCATGAACAACGGCACGCTGAAGATGCGCGTGGCCGACAATGGCGAGGGTTTCGAGCAGACCGACGCCTTCTCCGAGATTGGCGGACATTTCGGCCTGCTCGGGATGCGCGAGCGAGCCGAGCGGCTGGGAGGTGAACTGCAATTGCACAGCGAACCCGGCGAGGGTACCGAAGTGGAAGTCACGGTACCGCTGTCATGAGCCAACCCGCGGGTGTCCCCCACGCCGCGCCGCACGCCATCCGTATCCTGATCGCCGAGGACCATCTCATTGCCCGAGTCGGGGTTAAGACCATCATCAATATGCAGCCC
>DATHOT010000038.1:0-3597 GCA_035484655.1 Bryobacteraceae bacterium
ATAGTGAACTGCTTGCCGTCGGTGCCGCGCGCGGCTTTGAGGCGTGCGAGATTCTCGGCCAGCGGCTCGTGATTGGCGTCCTTCGTATTCGGCTCTAAGGCGGTGACGATGGTGGACGGGCCAACGAAGCGCGTGATGTCATCGACGTGACCGTGCGTGTCGTCGCCCGCGATTCCGCGGCCGAGCCAGATCACCTGCTCGATTCCAAGGTAGTCGCGAAGAGCGTTTTCAAGCTGTTCGCGCCTGACTCCGGGGTTGCGTTGCTGCACTTCGCTCAGCAGGCATTCCTCGGTGGTGAGCAGGACGCCTTGTCCATTGGTGTCGATGGAGCCGCCTTCGAGGACCAGCCTGTGATGTTCACCGCCAAGATCGATGGTTGGCTGCCATTGAGTCAGGCTCAGCAGTTCAGCGGCGCGGTCGGGAATCTGGTCGTCGAGGTGCCAGTCGGGATACTTGGCCCAGGCATTAAAGCGCCAGTTGGTAATGGCGATCTGGCCCTGCGGCCTACGGACGAAGATTGGACCGGAGTCGCGCGTCCAGACGCGGTCTGTGGGCCACTGCTGAAAACTGACGTTGCCGAGATTGACGTGATCGCGCTTAAGGATGCCGGAGGCGCGGCGCTGCTCTTTTTCATCCTGCACGAGAAGATGGACGCGTTCGTGCGCCGCAAGCAGGCGGACGATCTCCGCATAAAGCCAGGGAATCGCCTGGAACTTGCCCGGCCAATCCTCGGGATTGTGTGGCCATGCAAGCCAGGTAGCCTCGTGCGGTTCCCACTCAGCGGGCATTCGATAAGCAAGTTCGCGCGGAATGCTGGTAGCCATTCTTACTTGCCTTCTCCATTCAGGCCAGCGTCAAGGAAGCGGCTGGTGATGGGCGCATAGGCGTCGATACGGCGGTCGCGCAGGAAGGGCCAGTTGCGGCGCGTGTCTTCGAGCAGCGCCAGATCAATTTCGCCGATCAGGATCTCCTCCTCCTCATGCGAGGCTTTGGCCACGATGCGGCCGAACGGATCGGCCAGAAAGCTGCCGCCCCAGAATTCGAGACCGGGACCGCTGGCGCGATTACCGCGGATATCGCCGTTCTCGTGGCCCACCCGGTTCACGCCGGCAACATAGACTCCGTTGGCGATGGCATGGGCACGCTGGATGGTCTGCCAGGCATCGTATTGTGCCGCGCCAAACTCGGTCTTTTCCGCTGGATGCCAGCCGATGGCGGTCGGATAAAAGAGCACTTCGGCGCCTTGGAGTGCGGTCAGGCGCGCGCCCTCGGGATACCACTGGTCCCAGCAGACCAGCGTGCCAACGCGACCAAACGCCGTATCGACAGCCTTGAATCCAAGATCGCCGGGAGTGAAGTAGAACTTCTCGTAGTAGAGTGGGTCGTCGGGGATGTGCATCTTGCGGTAGACACTGATGATGCTGCCGTCCTGCCCCAGCGTAACCGCCGTATTGTGATAGAGTCCCGGCGCGCGGCGTTCAAATAGCGAAGCGACAATGACGACGCGAGTTTCGCGGGCAACTTCGGCGAGCTTGACGGTGGAAGGCCCGGGAATCGGCTCGGCCAAATCAAACAATTTGATATCTTCGCGCTGGCAGAAATATTGGGCGCGGAAAAGCTCGGGCAGGCAGACGATGTCGGCGCCGCGTTTGGCGGCTTCGCGGATATGCGCGCTAGCCGAATGAAGGTTGGCATCTGGGTCTGAGCCCATCTTCATCTGTACAAGGCCGACGTTGTATTTGCGGGCTGTTTCCATGGATGCGGTAATTCCTTTGTGGCAATTCTCTTTAGTGCTTCACGCGACAAGGCCAACCCCGACGGGCGGGATTGGCCTCGTTGCTTTTAGATGCAGTACCTACTCTTCAAGAATCAGGACCGCTGCCGCGATGGTGGTTGTCCAGAGGCCGCGCTTGTCGCCCACTGCCGACTGGGTCACATTGCTGGTGCGGACGATCTTGTTGGAGATGCGGTAGATTTCCTTCTTTTCGTCCCAGCTCTTGTCGGGATCAAAGTCGACGTCAAGGGTAGTGGCCAGCATCTCGGCCGCCAACTCCTCCGCATACTCGCCCGCCTGCTCCTCCGTTTCACCAAAGCTATGGTGCTCACTCAGGTATCCATAGGTGTCCCGATCGGCTGGAATAGCGACGCCGATGCTCGCTACGACCAGTCGATGCGGCTCGCGGGTTGAGTTTTCTGCGATGACCGAGAACACAACTTCGCCGTGGTTGAGATACTTGAGCCCCTCTTTGCGGGAAATAACCTTGCAGCGGGGCGGAAAGATGGAACTGACGCGGACAAGGTTTTGCGATGCAATGCCGGCATCCCGAAGGGCTAGCTCAAAGGAGGTTAGACGCTCCTTGTGTTTGCCCACACCCTTGGTGAAGAAGAGCTTCTTCGGCACCATGTTTTTTCCCAATTTCTATGTACCCTCCGTGAGGGGGACGATCGTTGAGTCTACAGACGTTCCCGCATGAGTTTATCGCAAATTCACGGCTGGGAACGGCGAGGGCCGCGATTTAATCCCGACTTCACACACCGGGAGTCAAAAGGGTTACGATTGCCGGCCAAAAATGCCAGTCCCAGGCGGCTGATTCCAGCCTTTTTTGAGTTCGAACGCGGAACTTTTCACGGGCGGCAGAGTTTGAACAAGAATGAGGCTGACTCTTCTTTTCGGAATTTCTGTGCTCAGCGCTACGTTGGGCTGTGCGCTGGCAATGGCTCAAGAGTATGTGGCATCTGGACCTCCTCCGGCCCGCGCTGCGAATCCCGATGCAGATCCAGTGCCGCTGGAATGGGTTCCCCCGGCATTGACGCAACTCAGCTCCCAGGCGCCGGTGAAGTCGAACTTCACCCTCGACAGGACCATGCTTGGAATTGCGGCGGGGCTGGTACCGGACAGCGACGCCCCGACGCGACAAGCCATCAATAAGCTCAACGGCGTAAGCGTGCATACGATGCGCTTCGGCGAGGCTGGAATTCCAGACGAAGCCGCGGTTGAGGCGATCCGGGCATCCTACCATCTGCGTGGATGGAAGCACTTAGTGACGACTTCGGACCATGGAAGCCCGCTTCATAACGGAACTACGGATGTGTGGGTCGTGCTCGACGGCACGAATGTGCGCGGCGCGGTGGTCCTGGCTGAAACGCCCAGAAGCCTGACCCTGGTGACAGTGGCTGGCAATCTTAGCCCGGTGGACCTGATGCACCTGCGCGGCCACTTCGGCATTCCAAAGCTCGACTCAGGCGACTTCAAAGACGCTCCGGTTCAGTAGGCTGTCTGCGCAACTCGCGGGCGTTGTTTTTTGCGCCCGCCCTTGATCGCATCGCGCGACGCGGACTCTGTCCTGTTCGCGAACTCTCCGCTGGTTTTCGCGCCGTTGCCACCTCCAAATTGCAGGTGTTAGCCTTCCCTTACACCGTATCGAGGGAAGGAACTCCGAAAACAACATGCAAAAGACCTACAACGGGCTGGAATTGCCGCGCGACGGCCAGCCTATCGAGTACAGCCACGGCCAATATCAGGTTCCCGACAATCCCATCATCCCTTTCATTGAAGGCGACGGCACCGGACGCGACATCTGGAAGGCCTCGCAGCGC
>DATHOT010000039.1:0-14584 GCA_035484655.1 Bryobacteraceae bacterium
CCTGAACGTCCGCGAGGTGCTGGCGCCGGAGTCTGTCACCGGTGTGCCCGGGGTCCGCACGGTCATAGACGATTGGGTTTTCGAATTGGATCACTCCGATCGCGCGTTGCGAGACCACTTCCGTTTGCTGGCGCTGGATGGATGCGGCTTGAGCGATAGGCCGCTGGCCGTTTCCGCCGCCGGCGCGATCCTGCATTACCTGCGCGAGACGCAGAAATCGGCGCTCGATCACCTGGATCGCCCGACTTACTACGACCGCAGCGACTCTATGATTCTGGACGCGGTGACGGTACGCAATCTCGAATTGCTGGAGCCGTTGTTCGCGGGGGAGAGCAAGGAATCGACTTTGATCCACGTGCTGGATCAAACCTGCACAGGGATGGGCGGCCGGCTGTTGCGCAACCGGCTGCTGCGGCCGTGCCTGCAGCTCCCCGAGATCGAGGCGCGCCTGGATGCCGTTCAGGAAACATTACAGGCGACCATTGCGCGCTCGGAGATCCGCAAGCTGCTGGCTCAAGTGCTCGATCTCGAACGATTGCTGGCCAAGCTTACGCTAGGAACCGCCGGTCCGCGGGAGCTGCTGGCGCTCGGCCGGTCGCTGGCACTCGTGCCCCGGATCAAAGAGCACATTGCTGTGTTTGAAAAAGCCCGGCTGCGCGAGATTTCGGGGCGGCTCGACGAGATTCCGGAACTACGCGACCGGATACTGACTGCGATTGCCGAAGAGCCTCCCGCAAACCTCGCCGACGGCGGCACGATTCGTCCCGGCTATCACGCCGAACTCGACGAGCTGCGCGATATCAGCCGCAACAGCCGCCAGTACATTGCGCAGATTGAGGCGCGGGAGCGGGGCCGCAGTGGAATCCAGTCACTGAAAGTTAGGTTCAACAACGTCTTTGGCTATTACATCGAGATCACCAAGTCGAACCTGCATCTGGCGCCTTCCGATTACGAGCGCAAGCAGACGTTGGTGAATGCCGAGCGCTTCACTACGCCGGAGCTGAAGGATCTGGAAAGCAAGATCCTGGACGCGGAAGAGAAAATGCTGGCGCTGGAGCGCGAGATCTTCCAGGAGCTGCGTCAGTTTTCGGCGGGGCACGCTACGCGCATCCGGCAGACGGCGGCGGCAGTCGCGGAGCTGGATGTCACGTGCGCGCTGGCGCAGGTCGCGGCCGAGAACCGCTATACCCGGCCCAGCTTTACCGATTCCGGTGAGATTCGAATTGTTGCGGGGCGGCATCCGGTAATCGAAAAGCTGGCGGAAAAGGAAGCGGCGCGTTTCATCCCGAATGATCTGTACTTCGATACCGAGTCGCAATTTATCGCGGTGATCACCGGTCCGAACATGGGCGGCAAGTCGACTTATCTTCGGCAAGCGGCGGCGATTGTGATTCTGGCGCAGATGGGTTCGTTCGTGCCGGCCGACTCCGCGGCGTTATCAATCGTGGATCGTGTTTTCACGCGTATCGGCGCTGCCGATAACCTGGCGCGCGGGCGATCGACGTTCATGGTCGAGATGACCGAGACGGCGGTGATTTTGAATACGGCGACCTCGCGCAGCTTAGTGGTGCTGGACGAAATCGGCCGCGGCACAGCGACCTATGATGGCTTGGCACTCGCCTGGGCGGTGATCGAGCACATCCACCAGCGCATCCATGCCCGGACACTTTTTGCGACGCACTATCATGAACTGACGGAGCTCGCCGACCAAATGCCCGGGATCCGCAACCTGCATGTGTCGGTGAAGGAGGCCGGCGACCAGGTGATCTTTCTGCGCAAGGTGGAACCCGGCCGCGCGGATCGCAGCTATGGCATCGAAGTAGCGAGGCTGGCGGGATTGCCGGTTTCGGTGATCGAACGGGCGCGGGAGATTCTGGCGCTACACGAGCGATCGGAGCAGGCGGTGACGGAAGAGCTGGCGCCGCGCGGAGCGCCCCTGCAGATTCAAATGTTCGAACCGATGAATTATCAAATGGCTGAGCGGATCCGGAATCTAAAGATTGATGAGCTGCGGCCGATCGAGGCGTTGCAACTGTTGCACCAGCTTCAGGAGGAGTTGAAACGTGAGCCGTAGCGCGCGCGAAAGAACCGGGCGTTCACACGAGTGTGAACGCGGCACGCACGAGTGCGTGCGCCACAGCGCGGCATGAGGGTTGCCGGGCTGATCAGCGGGACGTCGGTGGACGGCATCGACGTCGCGGTAGTGGATATCGACGAGGGCCTGAGAGTCGTCGCCACCAAGACGGTTCCGTATCCGGCGGAAGTTCGCGAAGCCATCCTTTCGGTTTCAGATGCCGCAAATATCGCGCGGCTGAACTTCTTGCTCGGCGAGCTTTTTGCCGAGGCATTGGAAGAAACCGGCGTGCCGCTTCAGACCATCGAACTGATCGGATCGCACGGACAGACGATTTTCCACGAAGGCCAGCCGGTGGAGTTTTTGGGCCGCAAGATCGCCAGCACCATGCAGATTGGCGAGGCGGCTGTGATCGCCGCCCGCACCGGAGTCCAAACCATCGCCGATTTTCGGCCGAGTGACATGGCCGCCGGCGGAAACGGCGCGCCGCTGGTTCCCTTTCTCGACTATCAGCTTTTTCGGCATCCTGAGCGCGCCCGCATCGCGTTGAACATCGGCGGCATCGCTAACATTACGGTAATTCCGGCCAACGCGCAGCCTGAAGATGTTATCGCCTTCGATACCGGGCCGGGCAACATGGTGATGGACGCTTTGGCGCCGCCTTTCGATAGCGATGGCAAAGGCGCGCGTGCCGGACGCGTTAACGAAGGTCTCTTAGGCGAACTTTTGGCCGACCCGTATTACCATCTCGCACCTCCGAAATCCTGCGGACGGGAGCAATACGGCGAGGAGTTCATACAAAAGACCGGCATCGATCTGGCGACCGCGGCGGAGCTGACCGTCCGTACTATCGCGCTGGCAATCGCCCGATATCCGGACGTCATCGAAGTGATAGTCTCCGGCGGAGGGGCGCATAATCGATATATGATGGAGCGGCTGCAAGCGTCGATACGGCCCCGAGTGACGACTACGGCCGAGTTTGGGATCGATGTCGACGGTAAAGAAGCGATCCTCTTCGCCGTGCTAGCGTATCAGACGTATCACCGGAGGCCGGGCAATATTCCCTCGGCTACAGGGGCACGGAGGCCAGTGATACTGGGAAAGGTTTCGCAGCCATAAAGAGGCAAGCATGAAGCTAACACGAAGGACATTGCTTATGGGAACAGGCGCGGGTTTGGCCTTGCGCGCGGCCGGCGGCGGCGGACTCACTCGCTATGTTGCGGAGTTCGTGGTTCGAACGAAACTATCCGACATCCCACCGGACGTCATCGAGCTTGGAAAGAAATCGATGTTGGATGGGCTGGGGCTCGCGCTGGCGGGCTCCGTTTCCCAGTTGGGCAAGATCACCAGCGGATATGTGCAATCGCTGGGCGAAGCGCGCAACGACGCCACCATTATCGGACTGTCCCGGAAGTCGCCCGCTCGTTTCGCCGCTTTTGTAAACGGGATCGGGATTCATGCCGACGATTACGACGACACGCAGCTCGCCGTCGCACCCGATCGCGTTTATGGATTGTTGACCCATCCGACCGCGCCTTGTCTTCCGGCGGCGCTGGCAGTTGCCGAAACGCGTGGCTTGAGCGGCCGGGATCTGATACTGGCTTATCACGTGGGCGTGGAGGTGGAGTGCAAAATAGCCGAAGCCATCGCGCCCCGGCACTATGAAGACGGATTCCACAGCACCGGGACGTGCGGACCTTTCGCCTCGGCCGCGGCTGTCGCGAAACTGTACGGCTTCGATAGCGAGCGCTGCGCACGCGCATTTGGAATTGCCGCCAGCGAAGGCGGCGGGTTGCGCGAAAATTTCGGAACGATGACCAAGCCGTTTCACGCCGGGCGAGCGGCTGAATCGGGAATCGTCGCAGCGGACCTGGCAGCGCTCAACTGGACCGCCAGCGACGAGATTCTCGAAGCTCCGCGCGGCTTTTTCCATGCGGCCGGCGGCGGCTACGATCCCGCGGCGATCGAAAATAAGCTCGGCAAACCATGGACCTTCGCGTCGCCCGGCATCTCCATCAAGCCGTTCCCATCCGGATCGCTCACGCATCCGGGCATGACCGAAATGCTGCGGCTGATCAAGCAAAACAACATCCGCGCGAATCAGGTGGAAGCCGTTTCGGTCGGCACTAACAAGAACATGCCCAACGCGCTGATCCATCACCATCCCACCGATGCGCTGCAGGGCAAATTCAGCATGGAGTTTTGCATGGCCGCGCTGTTGCTCTATGGCAAAGCGGGCCTGACCGAATTCACCGACGAGGTGGTGCGGCGCAAGGAAGTGCAGGATATGATCCAGCGCATCCACTTTGGCGTAAATCAAGAGGCCGAGGCCGCCGGCTACAACAAGATGACCACCATCATCGACATCAAGCTGCAGGACGGCAAGACAATTTCAGGCCGCGCGGATTTCGGAAAAGGCAGTCCCGTCGATCCGATGAGCTTCGACGATGTCGCGGCCAAGTTTCAGGATTGCGCTTCCTTCGCGAAGTGGCCCAAGCAGAAGGCCGAGCGGGTGGTGGATATGATACGAAAGCTCGAAACCATCGGAAATGTTCGGGATCTGACGGCGCTGGTTTAGGGAACAAATCGGGTGCTGGCTGCGTTGTTATTAAGCGAGGGGAAATTTCATGTTCTGTACCAAGTGTGGAGTCGAACAACGAGACCAGGACAAATTTTGCTGTGAATGCGGAGCTTCGACGGGCCGAGGAGTACCACCGCCAATTCAAAGGACCGACCGGCTGACCCGACTAACCCGGGAGGGCAAGGTAGCCGGGGTGTGCGCCGGATTCGCGAAGTACTTCGGACTGGACGTGACATTAGTTCGGATCGTCTGGCTGATTTTGATGGTCTGGCCGCTGCCGTTGTTTGGCGTGATTGCGTATATCGTGGCTTGGATCGTGATGCCGAAGGAACCGGAGCCGGTGGCTAGCACTAGCCTGCAAACAGTGAAGTCTTAGAAGAATGGCAGGTCGGAGACCTGCCCCACTAGCTCGCGAATATACACCGGCAGCGCCCGCCGGATCAAAGCGCGCTTGAATTGATCGTGAGGCAGCGATCCGGTGGCGTAGCGAGCCAGAAGGTCCGCGAGAATCGGATTACGGCCGGCGGCTCTCACAATGCGATCGATACGCTTGGAATCCGAGAGCAGCAGCTTCTGAAACCGGACGCTCTTTTCGAGTTCTACTCCCACTTCCTGCTTCCACGATTGTTGATAGTGCGCCAGTGCCCGGCTCGTGAAATCATTGGCCTTCACGGCGGCGATGGCTGTTTGAGCGGCGTGCTCACCGCTCACCATGGCATAGTAAATCCCTTCGGCAGTCAAGGCGTTCACGAACCCGCCGGCATCGCCGCTTATAAGCATCCGATCGCTATAGGTTCGCGCCAGCGGACCGGAAATCGGCAACGGGAACGCCCGGAAGTTGGCGCGGTTCGATCGGCCGTGCACCAGTTGTTTCGAGGCTAAGCCTTCAATGAAGCTGCTGTGGTGGGCGTAGTGCTCGCCACGCAGTTTTGAGAGGTAGTAGTCCAGCTTGAACCCGACGCCCAGATTGACGTGGCTGGTTTTGGGGAAGACATATCCATAGCCATAATGGCTGCGAATCCGATAGTAGATATACATGCGGTCGCGGTCCGGCAGGTTGAGTTCCTCATAGGGTGTCTCTTCCATCATGTCGATGGCGTATTCGGCCTGGACGCTTCCGGTGCGCAGGCCAGACGCGCGAGCAACGATGCTATTCGCGCCATCACAACCGAGAACCAGCTTGCACTCGTACTCCTTGGTTTCGCCGCCCAGGTCCGCCGTGACGATCGCTCCGTCAGGATGCGTCTCCACTTTCCGCACCAAAGCCGGCGCCCGAAACTCCACGTGTTTTCGCGCTTCGGAGAGCAACAAATTATCGAACTCACAGCGGCGGATCATCAGGTACAGCGGCGTGCCTGACCGGTAGTCGACCGCGAAGCCGCCGGGCGATTCGAGGTATACCTTGTTCACCCAATTCACCGGGATGTTCGCTAGCGCCGATTCCAGATAGGGGAAGCGCTGGATTACACGCGCGCTGATGCCCCCGCCGCAGGGCTTGTCACGCGGAAATGCGCTCTTGTCCAGAAGTAGGGTTGGAATGCCGGCTTCGCCAAGGTGTTTCGCGGTGGTGGAACCGGCGGGGCCGGCGCCTATGACGATGACATCGAAGGTCAAAATCTACGCCGGGAAGAATTGGCGCAGCGTTCCGAAAAATGACTGGATGAACTCGATGCCGGTCTCGGTCGCAGCTTCCTGCTGCCCTTTTACGATGGGCACCACTACTCTCACCAGCGACGTGTCGGTGCGGTTATAGCGCAGCGCGTCCAAGGCCACAAAGGCGGCCGCTTTATACTCGCTCGCCACCACGCGATCCCGGGATTGATACCAGTACAGAACTACCGACCGGTCTTCGCCCTTCGAAACAATGTAGCGGTTGACCTGGATGGGGTCAGCGCGCCCAGCAACGTTGACAGGAATCATGTCGGAAACGGTCCAAACCCAGCCCGATCCAGGCAGGCAGTTCTTTGGAGAATGCGGTGTCTGCCCGGCCCGCTGCGATTTGAAGAACGCCACAAACAAATTGGCGTATTTCGTGGGCGACGCCGAGTAGTCGCGCGTAATGTAATCGTCAGCGCGAAGAACCTCTTTCACTTCTTGCTCCATCACACCCTGCTGGACCATGCGCCAATCGCCGACCTGGGTGGGGAACCCGTCCAAAGGCTTGTACTTGGGGGGCGTTTCACCGCGCGAGAATCCGTAGAACAGGGAACCTTGCACCACTAGAAATGCTGTGAGAAGGAACGCGGCACGGCTTTTCAGGAAACTAAACTGTGACATGTTGCGCAGGCGCCCCCGGATTGGGCCGATGAATGGCCGAATAGATACGATTTATCAGTTGATGTAATACGACCAGAAGAACTAAGGCTACGATGAACAGCACCCAGCCTTCCAAGGTATGGAAAAAGCCCTGGGCCAAGTCCGGCCGGTATTCGCTGATTAAACCCGTGAGTGTGACGCGGCTGGCGTTGGCGGCGATGGCGATTGGAATCGTGGCAGCCAGCAATACCCACCGCATCCAGACTTTGTGATCGAAAAAGTAGGCGTAGATCAACGACAAGAATGACAGCGAGAGCAGCGAGCGAATGCCACTACAGGCTTCCACCACCGAAAGCCGCTGGCCGTTGGCCAACTCGAGCACGTTTCCGTCGCGCAACACGGGCGTCCCGATAAAATTCAAAACCGTCTCGGCGACGCTGGAGGCGAATAACTGCAGAGGCAACGTGATCCGGGCGTAAATGATGGCTGGGATGGGAAACATGAATACCAGCAGGAATAGCGGGAAGGCCAGAATCTTCAGCGCCCGCGTGCCACCCAGGAAAAGCACGGCACCTACGAGAGAAATGAGAAAAGCGGTCCGCGCGATGAAGATCTGCGCGCCCAGGGTCCCCAGCATCATCTGGATGGCGCCGAAAACTACCAGCGCAAGTCCCCAGTAGTTTGGGACGGGCTTTAAGGAAACGAGTTCGTCGCGACGCTTCCATGCAATGAAGCCCGCCACGGCGGGGACAAAGAAACCGTGCCCCATATCCTCATCGGTGGCCCATTGATGTACCAGGCCATAGAGCACCGGCGCGTAGCAGGCAATCAACAAGATGCCAAACCACAGCATTGCCGTCCAGGGCAACTGTGTTTTTTCGACCGGCGCCGCGTTCGTTCCGCTTACGCTCTCAGCGTAGGTTCCCATGTGTTTAAGCATCGGTCTCTGCGCGACACAACTTCACTATTCTGACAGCGCGTTGACCGAAGGGACTAAAATAGGCTTGTGGCCGTACTGCGAATCCTCGTCCTATTGATTGTAACATCGAATCTTTTCGCTCAAACCGCCATATTCCCCCTTTCCGAGGTACGTACCGGCCAGCATGGTATTGGAAAGACAGTGTTTTCCGGCAATAAGATCGAAGAGTTCCAGGTGGAGATCCTCGGAGTACTGGAGAATTTGGGCCCCCGGCAATCCATCATCCTGGCGCGGCTTTCGGGTGGACCACTCCAAAATACGGGCGTAATGCAGGGCATGAGTGGCAGCCCGGTCTATATTAATGGCCGGCTGGTGGGAGCGGTCGCGCTGGCGTTCAACTTCGCGAAAGAACCGATTGCAGGCATCCGGCCTATCGAGGAAATGCTGGCCGTCAGCGGACCGGCCGCGTCGAAAACCGCTCCAGAATCTCGCGCGGCGCGCCGAGACATTCCGCTGAGCGCGGTTCCGCTGAGTGCAGCCCTGGCAGGTTCCGAGAACCCATCCGCAAGTCTCATGGAAATCGCCACTCCGGTATCTTTCAGCGGATTCACTTCCGGCACCCTGGATCGCTTTGCGCCCGAGCTAAAGAAGCTGGGCATGGAACCGCGCCAGGGCATTTCGAGCGGTGGGCCGCTGCCATCGAAGCTCGGGAATCCGACTCAGCTTCGGCCTGGCGACATGATCTCGGTGGACCTTCTCTCGGGCGACCTGACCATCGGAGCCGAGGGTACGGTAACCGAAGTGGACGGCAAGCGCATCTATGCTTTTGGGCACAGGTTTATGTCGGTCGGCGAGACCGAGCTTCCTTTCGCGCGCGCGGAAGTGCTGACATTGCTCCCTAATCTCGCCGCTTCGTTCAAGATCTCCTCAGCGCGCGAGTGGATGGGAACCATCACGCAGGACCGCAGCACCAGCATCTACGGCGAACTGGGCCGGAAGGCTGAAACCGTGCCGGTGGCGATTACCGTGAAGGACGGGCGCCGCGCTCCGCTCGCCTATCACATGCAGTTGGTCAACGATCGCGTGTTGTCGCCGTTCATTCTGCAAATGGCGGTGTATTCCGCCATCGATGCGACCGAGCGGACGCTGGGGCTGGCCAGTTACTCGCTGCGCGGGGCGATCGAGTTCCAGCGCGGGGTCCAGCCACTGAAGCTCGACAACACCTATTCGGGCGACTTCAACGTGCCGATCCAAGCCTCTTCGGGGGTCAGTTCGCCGCTGGCCTATCTGATGGCGGCCGGTTTCGATACTCTTAAGGTCAAGAATATTACGCTCGAGATCGAAGCGTCGGAGCGAAAACGATTGCTGCAAATCGACCAGGTTACGGCTTCCCCCAAAGAAGTTCACGCCGGACAGCCGGTGGATCTGACCGTTACGTTCACGGGAGAAAACGGGGTCGAAATGCAAAAGAGCCTGCGCTACACCGTGCCCGTCGGCGCGCCTTATGGCACCCTGAATTTCACCGTTTCTGATGCTACGTCTACCAATCTGCTCGACTATCAGCAATTGGCGGGGAGCGCGCCCAAATCGCCTACGCAGCTGGTCTCGTTCTTGAACAACCTGCGGCCCAACACGAACGCCTACGTGCGGGTGTGGCGCACCGATCCAGCGTTTCAAGTGCAAGGCCAGGACCTGCCCGACCCGCCGGCGTCGGTCGGCTTGATTCTCAACAAGGCCCAGGCGGCGCAGGGACTGTGGTTCCCGCATGGGTCCAAAATCGATGAGCTGCGGATCGAAACCGGCAATACGGTGGTTACAGGATCTAAGACTGTCCCGGTGGACGTGAAGGAATGAAGATCGTATTACCGGCCTTACTGCTCGGCTACCTGGCCACTGGCTCGGTCTGGGCCGCCACCAGCACCACCTGGGAGATGAACACCTATCAGGATTTTCTGAAGGGCCGATTCACCGGCGTTTCTCTGGACCAAAATGGAAAGCTGACGCTGGCACCTAAGCTCGAAACCGTTTTCTCCTCCGGCCAGCCGGTCATCTGGAGCGTCGCGCCGGCTCCCGACGGTTCCTTTTACGCGGGTACCGGACATCGCGGCCGCGTGTACCGCGTCAGTTCTTCGGGTACCGGCACGCTGGTGTGGACGGCTGACGAGCCGGAGGTTTTCGCTGTCGCAGTCGACTCGGCGGGCGTCGTCTACGCAGCCACATCGCCCGACGGGAAGGTGTACCGCATCGATAAGGGCAAGGCAACGGAGTTGTTCGCGCCCAAGACCAAGTACATCTGGGCGCTGGCGTTTTCGCCAGACGGAAGTCTGTTTGTCGGCACCGGAGATCCGGGCAACGTATATCGCGTGGACAAGTCCGGAAAATCCGAGCTTTATTACGAGACCGGACAATCGCATGTAACCGCGCTGGCCTGCGATACCCGCGGAAATGTGCTGGCTGGCTCGGAACCCAACGGCATTCTCTACCGGATCAGCGGCAAGGAGAAAGCGTTCGTCCTATACGACGCTAGTTTGCCGGAGATTCGGGCCATCGTTCCGATGCCGGACGGCACGGTCTATGCAGCCGCGCTGGGCGGCTCGATTGCCAACCGCGCTGGACCGCTCACGCCTGCGCTGAGCAGTCCGATGAGCGTCACGGTAACGGCGCCGGCGACCTCCATCACGGTCACGGACTCATCGGTGCAAGCCGGTCCGGATGTCAAGCCGAAAGCCGACGCCGCCAGGGCCCAAACTCAGCCAGTCCAGACGGTGAGCGCCACCACGACTCCGCTCACGGAAATTCCTGGCGTCGAGAAATCGGCAGTATACAAGATTAATCCGGACGCGACGGTCGAGACGTTGTGGAGTTCCAAGGACGAAAACGTCTACAGCATGTTAGTGGAGCCGGCCGGCTCTATCGTCTTCGCTACCGACGCGCAGGGCCGCGTTTACCGCCTGACTTCCGATCGCAAGGCCGCGCTGCTGGTGGAGACTAACGAAGGCGAAGCGACGCGTCTGGTGGAAGCCCCCAGCGGTTTACTCGCCGCCACGGGCGACATGGGCAAGCTTTTCAGACTTTCCGGAGGCGAGGGTGCCAGCGGAACCTACGAAGCCCCGGTGCATGACTCCGGCACTGTGGCTCGCTGGGGACGCATTAGCTGGCGCAGCCAAGGTGGAAAGGTGAGTTTTTTCACACGCTCTGGAAATTCCGCGCGGCCCGACAAAACGTGGAGCGATTGGTCGGAGCCGCTTTCGGATCCTCAGAATTCGATCATTCGCAGTCCCAATGCGCGCTATATCCAGTGGCGCGCGGAGCTGACCGGACCGGGAGCGGTGGTTGAGAACGTGAGCCTGGCATATCTTCCGCAAAACAATCCACCGCAGGTTCGCAGCATTAACGTAACCACGCAAGGGGCGGCTGTGACGAGCTCACAGAAGACGCCTGTGGCCAGCTCGACCACCGCGGCCTATAGCATCACTGTGACGGACACGGGGGAATCATCGGTCGCAGCCGGAACTCCTACGCAGACGTTGACACACGGAAGCGGGTCGCAGATCCAGGTGACTTGGCAGGCTGACGACCCGGATGGCGATCGTCTGGTCTATTCGCTGTCTTTCCGCGGCGAGGACGAGAAGGAATGGAAACTGCTGCGAGCGAATATGTCCGAGAACTCGATGCTGCTGGATGGCGACATCCTGGCCGACGGGCGCTATTATTTCCGCGTGGTAGCCTCTGACCGGCCGTCGAATGCCTCTAACGTCGCTCGCGAAGACGCACTGGTCAGCTCGCCGGTGCTAATCGACAACACGCCGCCGGTTGTGACGTTGGGACCGCCCCGCCGCACGGACGATCGTTTGGAAGTGGACGTGGACGTAGTTGACCAGACGTCGCCGTTGCGCCGCTGCGAATATGCGCTGGATGCGGGGCCCTGGATTCCGGTGGAGGCGGTTGATGGCGTGACCGATTCGCCTCGCGAGCAGTACCATATCGCGATCGACAAGCTTCGCCCCGGCGAGCATTTGTTGGTGGTTCGGGCTTACGATACCGCGAACAATGCCGGATTAGCGAAGGTGGTGGTCCGGTAGGCGTCGGCACGAGTGCCGATGCGGCACACAAAGTGTGTGCGCTACGGTACGATGACTAGTTCATGCCGATCTACCAGGTCATCGTTCTCGCCATCGTCCAGGCGCTAACGGAATTCCTGCCCATCAGCAGTACCGCCCACCTGGTCCTGGTTCCATGGCTTTTCGGCTGGAAAGACCCGGGGCTCACTTTCGACGTCGCCCTGCACGCCGGCACGCTGGTCGCGATCCTGCTGTATTTCTTTCGCGACTGGGTGCAAATCATCGGCCAGGGTCTGGGCCTGAACATCGGCAGCGATCCGCAGCTCAAGCAAAATCGCAATCTGCTCTGGCTGCTGGCCGCCGCCTCCATCCCCATCGGCATCATCGGCTACCTGTTCGACAAGCAGGCGGACACGGTCTGGCGCACGCCGTACGTGATCGGCACGATGATGATCGTGATCGGCGTGCTCATCTGGATCGCAGAGCGCCGGCGCGTGGGTGACAAGTCCCTGGATAAAATCAGTTGGGGCGATGGGCTGGCGATCGGCACGGCACAAGCACTCTCGGTGGTTCCGGGCACGTCGCGCAGCGGCATCACCATCACCACCGGACTATTCCGCGGCCTGAACCGTGAGGCTGCCGCGCGATTTTCGTTCCTGCTGTCGACGCCCGCCATCGCCGCCGCCGTCGCCAAAAAGCTCTGGGACATCCATAAAGAAGGCGGCATGCCCGCCGACATGCGCGTCCCCTTCGCGCTCGGCGCGGCGGTCAGCGGCGTCCTGGGAGCGGTCGTGATCGCCTACTTTCTCCGCTACCTCCGCCACCGCAGCCTGATGCCCTTCGTTTACTACCGCATCATTTTTGGCATAATAGTAATCGCTCTCGCTGCATTTTTCCGCTTTACCGCGGGATGAATATTCTCGGACCGACGCGCTTCCATAGGTTGAACGAAGCCGGGGGATTAGTGTTCCTGTTCGCGGGACTCTTCTTCATCCTCAGCCTGATCTCATTTCATCCACAAGATCCCTCCTGGAACACGGCCTCGGGCGTAGCGCGCGCCCACAACCTGACCGGATTCGCCGGTTCGTACACCTCCGACCTTTGCTTCCAGTTGCTGGGACTCGGCGCCTTTGGAATTCCCGCGCTGCTTTGGCTGGTGGCCTGGAAATGGGTCCGTTCGCAGGCGATCCAGGCGCCCGGGGTGAAGATATTCGGATCTCTGTTGCTCTTCCTAAGCGTCTGCACGGCTCTCTCGATCGGGCCGGAATGGCGGCCGTGGGGAGGCGCGTTTTCGGCCGGAGGCATTCTAGGCGTTCTAATTGCCGATTCCTTGATGTCGTCGCTCAACCTCACCGGCGCAGTGCTGCTGACCTCGGTTTGTCTTATCGTTTCCATCTATCTCATCTCCACCTTCTCGATGGTGACAGCCGCGCAGCGTTTCTCTGGGCCGCTGGCCTTCCTGCGAACCATCTACGCGCGCTTCGACAATTGGCGCGCCCGGCGACGGCAACTCGCGATGGAAAAAGCCGAACTTCGCGCCGCGGGAAGAGCTGAGTTACGCGCCGAAAAAGAGACCGCTCGAGCCGCAAAGAAAGCAGAGCGCCCTTTACCGCCGCCGATTGTGGACCAGCATGAGGTGCGGCGCCCAGCAGAGCCGGTAACCGCAGAACCCGCTCCAGCCGAGGAGCCGGAAATTCCGATTCGAAGTTTGGAATATCTTCCGCCACCTCCCCCGCCGCCGCTTCCGGTTCCTCCGCCGGTCGAGACGCCCGAGCCTGCTCCCGTCAAAATGTCTGCCAAGCGTCTTGCGGCGATTCCCGAAGTTACCGAGCATCCGGAATACCAGCTGCCCGCGACAGATCTGCTCAATGAAGTCCCCGGACGCAATTCGCACGATTCGCTGGAGCTCAAGGAGATCGCGGGGCGCGTCAAGTCCAAATTCGAAGAGTTCAATGTGCACGGCGGTGTGGTGCAGATCAACCCCGGGCCGGTGGTCACCACCTTCGAATTCAAACCGGAAGCCGGCATCAAGTACAGCCGCATCACCACGCTCACCGAAGATCTGTGCCTGGGCCTGCAGGCCGAATCGATTTTGATCGAGCGCATTCCCGGCAAGCCGACGGTGGGGATCGAAGTCCCCAATAGCCGCAGGGAGCTGATCAGCCTGCGCCAGATCCTGGAGTCCGACGAATTCAGCGGCTCGAATTCACGGCTGACCATCTGCCTCGGCAAGGATATTAATGGCCGCATCAAAGTTGCCGCGCTGGAATCGATGCCGCACCTTTTGATCGCTGGTTCCACCGGCGCCGGCAAGAGCGTGATGCTCAACTCGATGATCATGTCGATCCTGTACAAGGCGACCCCCGACGAAGTGCGGATGATCCTGGTGGATCCCAAGCGGCTCGAGATGGGCCTTTACGAAGGCATTCCACATCTGCTCACGCCGGTGATCACCGACGCCAAGAAAGCCACCAACGCATTGCGCAATGCTGTCCTCGAAATGGAGCGGCGCTTGAAGCTGCTGGCTGGGCGAGGTGTACGCAACATCGATCAATACAATCGCAAAGTGCGCCAGCTCTTGAACGAGCCGCGCAGCCTGTTCGAGGACGACGCGACGCCGGAAGAAGACTTGAAGCCGCTGCCTTATATTCTGATCGTTATCGATGAGCTGGCCGATCTCATGATGGTGGAGC
>DATHOT010000040.1:0-57240 GCA_035484655.1 Bryobacteraceae bacterium
GCCGGAGTCACGACCATGGTGGCGTTGAAGTCGATGGTCTGCGGAGCGCCGCCGTTCACGGAGCGCTTGCGAATCTTACCGTCTGAAACGTAATAAAATTCGGTCGGCGACGCCCAGGAGGCGCGGAAGGCGAACGCGTTCTCACCGCCGGTGAGAGGCTTGCCATCCACTTCCAGGCGGCTTCCCTGATCCGCATCGGAATGATAAACGATCCGGCCGCCGGGCCCCCACGAGGGCGAATCCAGACGCCCGGTTGCGGTCAGTACCTTACGCTCCTTCGCGTCGGCGACCGTCACCGCCCATAAGTCGCGACCGTCGTCTCGAGTGGATGCGAAGGCGATCTCCTTGTCGTCGGGCGACCAACTGGGCATGTAGTCCTCAGCCGGATTGGTGGTGAGTTGTTTGAACTCTCCCGTCTTCAGATCCAGCACCCAAATGTTGTAGTCGCTGCCGAGCGGATCACCACGGTCGGAAGAGAAGGCGATCTTGGTTCCATCGTGAGAGTAGACTGGCTCGCGATCGTCGAATGGACCCCAGGTCAGCTTGTGCTGGTGTGTACCATCCGGCGCGATAGCCCAGACGTCATAGCCTCCGTCGCGATAGCCGAAATACGTGATCCACTTCCCGTCTGGTGACCACATGGGCTGCCGTGCATCGTTAAACAGATCGGTAATGCGCTTGGCGGTTCCGCCGGTGGCTGGCAGAGTCCAGATGCTGCCCTGCATATCGATCGCGAGGGTCTGGCCGTCCCGTGAGACTGCCACCGACATGGACGTCCCTTCGCTAACCGTCACGCTCACCTGCGGCTTGACGTTCTGCGCAGCCAATGTAGCCGCGGCGATAGTGATTGCGGCACCGAACCGGAAGGTCTTCATTTTCACGCTCCTTCGATAGAAGCAATTTTATCCTCTATCGCATCGGCGTCAAATATAACCACTCCGGTACGAGCTAGATTGTGACGCTTGGTCCCGTCTTGCTAGTGTTCCTGGCGGTGAGGGAGGAGGCCATTTCAAGCCAACAGCGATTTGGCGGTCTCACTGCTTTCCGGCCCGCTGGCAAAAACACCCAAGCGCCGGTCTGAGAGTTGAAAGGTGGGAAATGAGGTTGGACACTGCGAGTCTTCGGGTCGCGGTTCGTGTCCTAACCAGCTAAAACATGCGAATATAGTCCACTGTAGGCTGTTCGCTATGGGCTCTCGACTGATCGCCGGCGCGGTGCTGCTGTGTGCAGGCGTCGCCTGGACTATCAGCCGCACCGAAGACATCCCCTTCGAGAAGCACTTGATCGACCTGGGCGCGAATGAAGCCTGCACCGTCGCCGACATCAACGGCGATGGCAAGCTCGACATCGTCTCCGGCGAAAACTGGTACGAGGGCCCCGGCTGGATCAAGCACAAGTTCCGCTCCATCAGCTTTGCCGATAATTACATTGACAACTTCAGCGACCTCGCCATCGACGTCAACGGCGACGGCAACGTCGATGTCGTCAGTTGTTCCTATTTCACGCGCAAGCTTTATTGGATGGAGAACCCTGGAAAGGGCCTCGGTGACTGGAAGGAACACTCTATCGAAAACGGCTATTCGGTCGAATTCGCGTTTCTGGTGGATCTTGACAACGACGGCAAGAAGCGTGAGGTGCTTCCGCAATTCGGCCAGACCGAAGCTCCACTCGCGTGGTACGAGATCCGCAATGGCGCCTTTGTAAAACACGTCGTCAGTCCCAAGAGCTACGGTCACGGGATTGGCGCGGGCGATGTCAATGGCGACGGCCGCAACGACATCCTCACGCCGCAGGGATGGTTTGAAGCGCCCGCCGATCCCCGCAATGGGGTTTGGAAATGGCATCCGGACTTCAATCTGGGCGCCGTGGGTTTCATGTACGTGCTGGATGTGAATGGCGACGGGCGGAACGATATCGTGACGTCCATGGCTCATGACTACGGCATCTTCTGGCTGGAGCAGGGCGAAGGCGGCAAATGGACCAAGCACATGATCGACGATAGCTGGTCGCAATCGCACGCCATGACCATGGTTGACCTGAATCAGGACGGCAAGATGGATTTCGTAACCGGAAAGCGATACATGGCCCACAACGGGCGCGACCCTGGGGAGCGCGAGCCGCTTGGCATTTACTGGTACGAATATTTGAAAGCCGACGACGGAAAAAGCATCCAGTGGGTTAAGCACGTGGTCGACTATGGCTCGCGCACCGGCAGCGGCATGCAGATTGTGGTGGCGGACGTCGATGGCGATGGCGATCTCGATTTCGTGGTCGGCGGTAAAAGTGGTCTGTTCTTGTTTGAGAACCTTACCAAGAAGCGGCCGCGATGAAATTCGGAGTCAATACATTTATCTGGACGGCCAGCTTCAACCGCTCTCACCTGCCGTTGCTGCCTTCGATCAAGGAGCACGGCTTTGACGGAATTGAAGTATCCCTATTTCGACCGGTAGATTTCGCCGCCGCCGACATCCGCCGGGGCCTGCGGGAGAACGCCCTCGAATGCACCATCTGCTCCGTGCTCACGGGCGATCTCAGCGTTATTTCAGAGGATGCCACCGTTCGCTCGAAGACGCTGTCACACCTGAAGGACTGCGTGCAGGCGGCTGCCGAGGTGGGGGCGGGACTGATCGCCGGCCCGCTGTATTCGCCGGTGGGATATCTGCCGGGGCGGCGCAGAACCGCCGACGAGTGGAATTGGGCGGTGGAGTGCTATCAGCAGCTCGGACCCGTTCTCGAGAGTCACGGCGTCGAGATCGCCATCGAACCGCTGAATCGCTTCGAGACTTACTTCCTGAATACCGCCGAAGACGCCGTGGCGCTGTGCGAGGCCATTCACCACCCGCAGGTCGGCATTCTGTTCGATACCTTCCATGCCAACATCGAGGAGAAGAAGCTCGGCGACGCATTTCGACAAGTCGGGCCTCACCTCAAGCACGTTCATACCTGCGAAAACGATCGCGGTATCCCGGGAACAGGGCACGTGGAGTGGAACGACGTATTTGAAGCTCTTCGCGCGATGCAATACGATCGTTGGCTCACGATCGAGAGCTTCGGCTTTGCGCTGGGCGAGCTTTCCGCCGCAGCGTCTATCTGGCGCGATATAGCGCCTACTCCGGAGTCCATCGCCTTTGAAGGCGTGAAGTTCCTCAGGAGGCACATGGCATGAGCGTTACCTACGATGCCTGCGTGATCGGTTCGGGCGCGGCAGGTGGGGTGATGGCCAAAGAGCTTTGCGAGGCTGGCGCCAAGGTCATCCTGCTCGAGGCCGGTCAGAAAGTCGCGCCCGGCCAATTCCGCTCCCATTGCTGGCCCTACGATATGGAGTTCCGCGGCTTTCGCGGTGAAAAGCAGGAGCCGTTCTATCCGAAGGATTTGAAAGATTCCATACGTTTCGAGGACTCCGATAGCGGCGTCGGGGTCGACCGCATCCGTGTCGTAGGCGGCCGCACGCTGCACTGGAACGCGGTGGTGCTGCGCTACGCCGCGGCCGACTTTCGCGAACGCTCCGAACGCGGCGTCGAGGAAGATTGGCCGATCAGTTACGAGGAACTCGCGCCCTACTACGAACACGTCGAGCAGACCATCGGAGTCTGCGGCAACGACGACGGGCTGGAGATTCTTCCGGCCGGCAAACACTATCTGCCGCCGCTTCCGTTTCGATGTAGCGAAGAAATCCTGAAGAGGGCGTGCGAACCCCTGGGCGTGCGGGTGATCCCGGTTCGTAAGGCAGTGCTCACGCGTCCCTATGACCAACGCCCGGCCTGCCATTACTGCGGCCACTGCATGGATGGCTGCGATGTTTCGGCCATCTTCTCCACTCCGGGGAGCATGTTGCCCAAGGCGCGCGCCACTGGAAATTTTACGCTTCGCGAGAATGCCGTTGCACGCGAGATCCTGGTCGACAAGCAGGGCCTGGCACGCGCGGTCTCCATCATCGACCGTCATACTAAGAAGGAAGAAGAGATCAAAGCCCGCGTCATGGTGGTGTGCTGCGCCACGGTGGAATCCGCCCGGCTACTGCTCAATTCACGATCGCGCTACCATCCCGCTGGCCTCGGCAACTCGAGTGGTGCCGTCGGCCGTTATCTGCATGGCCATCTCAGCGGACAGGTCCACGTTTATCTGGACGACCTGGCGGGCGTGCCGCCTTTCAATCAGGACGGCGCCACCGATCACGTTTACATCCCCCGCTATCGAACCAAAACCAACGATGGCGCATTCGGATTTCAGGTCAATTACGAGAACTACATGTTCCCGCACAATGCTTCGTCGCTCAGCGGGTATGGCGCGTCGTTCAAGAGCGCGGTACGCCGCATGCAGCCCGGCTTTCTAATGCTCGGCGGATTCGGTAAAGTCACTGCCAAACCCGAGAACCGAGTCACCGTCGATCCCAACCGCGTCGACGCCCATGGCATTCCGATTCCCGTGATACGCTTCCGATTCGACGATAGCGACGTCGCGCTTTTCCGGTCCATGCGAAGCGGCGCGCGGGAGATCTGCGAACGCCTGAAGGGTACCGTCTTCGACCACTTAGGAGACTGGCCGCGAGGATTCGCCAGCCACGAAGTTGGCACCGTTCGCATGGGACGCGATCCCAAAACTTCGGTACTCAATGGCTACTGCCAGTCGCACGATGTGAAAAATCTTTTCGTGACCGACGGGAGTTGCTTCACTACCTCCAGCGAAAAGAATCCGACGCTCACCATCATGGCGCTGTCGACGCGCGCGGCGGAGCGGATTTCCGAACTGCGGAGACGCCGCGAGCTGTAACCGGTCTAAGCTTTATGTTCCGGGTGCTCGCAGCCGGAAAACTTCAGCAGGTGGTCATTACCCTGGTATTGCAGATCCTGATGCAGCCCAATTTCGGACGTGTAATAGCCGTCGACGGTCATCTGTTTTAGACGGATGAAAAAACGATGGAGGTCGGACTCGGGATGCCCTTCGCCGGCGGCAGCCTGGGCCAGTGCATCGGGCGGCGACGTGTTTCGGGCCTCTTCGTTCATCCGCTGCAAGCCGGTCCGCCATTCCTGCTGAATGGCTGCAGGGTCATGCGAAACCATCCAGTCGGCGAACAGGCTGACTTTGGCCTCGCGGGCGCCGGGCGAATGCGCGTCCGCAGGAATGATCATCTCCATCAGAGCGTCCAGGAACTCATTCTCCTCGGGACGAAAAAACCGCAACTGATACGGCTCCGCCGGGCCCGCGTGAATCGCGCGACAGGCTTCCATCGCGCGTAGCGCTTCAAATCCAGGCGACAGCGCACTGACCGAAATCAATTGCAGCAGACTGCGTCGCCGCATCAAAGGAAGTGTAGCACGGTCGTTCGAATATCTTGAATTGATCGAAAGTTATGACGTTCGCTGGCGCACAGCCTCATAGAAACATGGATCGCCAGCGCTGGTCCGTTCGGTGACATGATCGTCTTTAGGCGGTCTTGCAAGCAAGAGAGGGGTGCGGATCTGAGATATAGTTCGGTCGGGTCGTATAAAGCAAAACCATGGGACTCGCAGCGGAAGATGCTTTGGCCGGCCACCTGAATTTGTTCCGAAGGGATCAGGCTCTCGAGCTTCGAGCGCACGACGCTGCTGGCGGAGAATCGCGCAAACATCCGGCGCGAGTCTGATAGCTGCTCGCGTGGCCCGGTCAAAGTCTAATGGAGAGCCGTGAGCATAACCAAGCCCTTTTGTGGCCGGCCGTCGCGTGTCCGACGGTTATAGGCGTCATCGTCCTATGCTGAGTGCCAGAGTTACTCTTCGGGGAAATATCGCAGCGCTAAAGCCCACGTCGAGCAATTCGAATGCTGTGCGGAGAATTAAGTAAAATGTTTCGCAGCGGCCAAGACGCACTGTCGAACGTCTGAAAGCACAAGAAATATTCGGAAGGTGGTAGGCAATGAAACTTTGGTTGATCGGAATTCTAGCGGGAGGCGTGCTGGCTTACGCAGTGCTAGAAGGGCAAACGCCTGCAGCATCGCAAGGCGGCGTCGGCACTCCGTCCGCGGCAGATGCCGCCAGGGCCAACGGTACACCAGGCAATGTGACACAGGCGCGGGTGCTGGCCGGTGCCGGCGGCGGCAACAACTGGCTGGTAAACGGCGGAAACTTTGAGTCGCAGCACTTCAGCCCGCTGAAGAGTATTAACGACCAGAACATAAACCGTGTGGGCCTCGCCTGGGCGATCCCAATCGACAGTCACATGGGTCTCTCGACGGAGCCGATTGTCGTGGATGGTGTGATCTACCTAGGCCTGCCTTTCGACGTCGTGGAAGCAATAGACGGCGTAACTGGAAAAGTACGCTGGCGATTCGACCCTCACATCCGGATCAACGGCCCGTGGCGCAACTCCTATGAGGGGCGCAAGAATCGCGGTGTCGCGGTGTGGCACGGCAAGGTGTATGTCGGGACCGGCGACTGCCGCATGGTGGCGATCGATGCGGCAACTGGAAAGAAGGTGTGGGAAAGCCCGGTGTGCGATGCCGCCCAGACCGGAATCACTGATGCGCCGCGCGTCGGCGATGGCAAGGTGTTCACCGGCTGGGCGGGTATGGAGTACGACGTGCGAGGGGGGCTGGTAGCGTTAGAGGCCGAGACAGGAAAGAAAGCCTGGACCTTCTGGACAGCGCCGGGCGATCCATCGAAGCCGTACGAATCGAAAACGATGGAGGACATCGCCCAAACCTGGAAGGGTGATTCGTGGCAGCTCGCGGGCGCCAACGTGTGGACCGAGACGACCTACGATCCAGTGACGAACCTGTTGTTCATCCCGACCTCGACCGCCGGCGAGGCCTCTGGTGATTTTTCCGACATCAAACCGAGCGGCAACCTGTTGTTTGCAAACTCCATCATCGCGGTGAATGCCTCGACGGGTCAGTACGTGTGGCATTACCAGACCACATATCCGCCAGATGGCGCGGAAGATTTCCACATTCTGGTGGCGAATCTAGCCGTCGGCGGCAAAGAGCGCAGGGTGATCATGACCGTTCCGAGAAACGGCGTTT
The DNA here is from genome assembly GCA_035484655.1 of Bryobacteraceae bacterium. GTDB lineage: Bacteria > Acidobacteriota > Terriglobia > Bryobacterales > Bryobacteraceae > Palsa-89. Next base: position 6,998 of record DATHOT010000040.1, read on the forward strand.
TCTATATGCTCGACGCTCGAACCGGGAAGGAGATCCTTGCGCCGCGAGGACTCGGCGGAACGGCTTATCCATCCTTGAAGCAGATTGACTTGAGCACTCTGTCATCGGCGGGCTATCAAGATGCCGGTCGGCCACGCCTTCCCGCCACTGGCTTTGGGCACGGGTGGTTTCCCATGGGCTACAACCCCGAGACTGGACTTGTGTACATCTCGGCGTACGAGACCAGAGGAGGTGGTTCGGGCGGTCGAGGGCCCACGCTTGAAGCTGATGGGCTGGGGACGGGGGGTGAAGCCGCGGGGCTCGGGGGTAGCGCTCGAGGAGGTAGGCTTCAATATGCTGCGTATGCTCCCGTCGCACACGGCAAGCTCGTCGCGTTCGACCCTATTAAGCAAGAGCCTCGCTGGGTGGTGACCCTTCCGGTCGAGATCAACGGCGGCGTCCTGACCACCGCTGGGAATCTGGTTTTCCATGGGGACGCGAGCGGCAAGTTCGCTGCGTATGCCGCGGACACCGGAAGGAAGTTCTGGTCTGTTAAGACTGGTTCCGCAATGCAATCTGTGCCTGTGACGTACGTCATCAATGGCGAGCAGTACGTTCTAACGCCTGTCGGGATGGGAGGTGGATACCGTTTGTTCGGGAAAGCGAGCGACATGTCGACCCTGGAAACGAAACGCGGACCAGCACGCCTGCTGGCGTTCAAGCTTGGCGGCAAGGCGGCGATGCCAGTGATTCAGGCCGACATTCCCGCGGTACCGCAGCCACCCGAGCAGCCTGGCAGCGCGCAACAGATTGCTGAGGGCGCGCGTGTCTACACCAAGTTCTTCTGCCACAAGTGTCATTCACCCGAAGCGGACGGGAGTGGCGCGTGGGTGCTCAATGGCGAGGTGCCAGATCTTCGCTACATGCCGCGCGATGTTCATCAACAATTCAACTCGGTTGTATTAGGTGGAAGCCACGTCGAGCAGGGAATGCCGAGATACAGCACCCCTCCGGGCTGGCCGTTGATCAAGACCGCGATGACGCAGGCGGAAGCGGACGCGCTGCACGACTACATCATCGATTTAGAGTGGCGAGCGTACAAGCTCGGCCCGCGGGGCGTGAAGAGCGCCGACTCCCCCCAACAGTGAGTATTTAGCGCGAAGGTGCTGCTCCAAGAGCTCTGAACCTGTTTGAATCCGGGAGACGCCGCGACTCGATTAGGGCGTCGAAAGACATACCGTTCGTTCTGCCCTCGAGATCGCAACCGCTCGCCCATCTATGAGAACCATACTCTTTGCGCATCGCCCGCTGGGATGTGCGAACTATTGTAGAGCCGCCACATTGATGCTTGAGGTCATCGGGCGATTGGCTACAAGCGTGTTTCGCCAATCGCACGCGTTAGGTCATCTCGTTTGGCTCGCATGCTCACGCTTACGCTGGATTTTCGCGTCACGGTGAGGGTTGGTCCGACAACCTGAGCCGCGCGCCTTCCTCAGCTGACATTTCTTTCGGAACTCGGGCCGATCGGATCGTGACAGACGCCGTCTTTTCAAGGCCCATAGCAGATCGAGCTTTCAGCGCTACTCCGCGCGCAAAGCTTCGACGGGATTAATGGAGGACGCTCTGTGGGCCGGGAGGTAACTCGCCGCGGCCGCAGCTGCAAGCAAGCCAGCCGAGACCGCGCCATACGTCAGCGGGTCCACCGCGCTGACCTCGAACAACATTGAGACGAGAAAGCGCATGAGTCCAACAGCAGCGATAAGGCCGGACACGATGCCGATGCCTGCCAGCAGCAGCCCATGACGAACCACCATCGCTACCAGCGTCGTGCGCTGCGCTCCCAGTGCAAGACGAATGCCCATTTCGCGCGTGCGTTGCAGTACCGAATAGGAGATGACTCCATAGATGCCTACGACGCCTAGCAAAAGGGCCATGCCGCCCGCGATCGCTAGCATCACCAACGTAAACGAACTACGCGCCATCGATGCGCTATAGATCTCTTCCATAGTCCGGACGCGCGCCAGCGGCGTCTCCCGGTCCACGGACCAAATCACGTCCCGTACTTCTTTGAGGAGGCTTTCCGAGCCGGCTCGATCGCTGCGGATCACGAATACGACGCCGCGCGATAGGAACACCGGATTATTCCAGAAGTTGTTCATCACCACCGGCCAGTATACGGTCGTAGGCGCTTTCTGATCGGGGCCATCGAGGCGTACATCGGCCGTGACGCCGATAATCTCGCGCCACTCGTCTTTCATACCCTCGCGTATGCGCTTGCCGAGGGCAGCGCGCGGATTGCCCCACATCTCCCGTGCCAAGTTCTCGGTAACCAACGTTACCGGCCGCCGTTCATTTATATCTGCCCAGGTATAGTCGCGCCCAGCAATTAGCCGGATACCGATGGTCTCGAAAAAACCCGGTGCGACGAACTTGAACCGGCGCAGCGGCGGAAGTTGGCCCTCGCGGTAGGTGTGATCTTCGGCATACAGCAGATCGGTGCTGTTGTTTTGATCGGTTGGGACGGAATTGGCGAATGCACTCGAAGCAACACCTGGCAGGGCAGTAAGCTTGCGCTGAATCTCCTGAAACATCGCGAGTACGCGGTCCGGTTCCTTCAACTGTGCCTCCGGAACATAGATGCGCAGCGTTTGCAGTTTAGCCGGATCTCTAAAGCCAGGTTGTACATGCCGTAAGGTCTGAAAAGTGCGGATCATCAACCCGGAGCCGATCAACAGAACCACGGCCAGCGCCGTTTGCAGGACAACGAGAATATTCCGTACGCGCTGCGCTTCCTTGCTTTGGCTCAACGTTCGGCCGCCGGCGCGAAGCATAGGCATGACGCTCGGCCCTGCATACCGGACCACTGGAATCAATCCAAACAATAGACCCGCCAGAAGCGAGATCGCCAGCGTAAACAGCACCGCCAGAGGATCGATACTGATGTTCTCCAAACGCGGGAGCCGGGATGGAGCGATCTTCACCAGAAGCTGTAACGCCCAGTACGCCAATCCCAGGCCAACCCCTCCGCCGAGCACTCCGAGCAGCACGCTTTCCGTCAGAATCTCGCGGGCGATCTCGCGTGAGCCTGCGCCGAGCGTCGCGCGGATTGCCAACTCATGCTGACGCCCTTCCGTTCTGACTAGAAGCAGGTTGGCCACATTCGCGCAGGCGATGAGCAGGACGACACCGATGCTGCCCATGAGGACCCATAGAACTTTTCTCAAATCCCCAACGACGTCGTCTTTCAATGGCCGCACGTTCGGCAGAATTTTCACGTCGGAAAAAATCTTGGCACTGAAACCGGGTGGCGCCGGAAACTTCACGAGCACCAGGGGAATCATCCGAGCAACATCGGCGTTTGCCTGCGCAACAGTGACGCCTGGTTTCAGGCGTGCGATGCCCTGATAGCTAAAGTTGCCCAGCGTAGTCTTGCCGCGATTGAATCGAAAAGGTTGAATCAGGTCGGGCTTTGTTTCGAGGAAGCGGAAGTTTTGGGGCATTACACCAATAATTTGCTTAGACTCGCCATCTACGCGAATTTGCTTGCCGATCGCAGACGCGTCGCCACCAAAGCGTCGTTGCCAATATCCATATGATAGGAGGACCGTCTTCGGGCCCTCGGGGCTATCGTCGCTGGCGTTGAATACCCGGCCTAGCACCGGCTGAATCCCGAGCGCATTCAACGTTCCTTGCGTAACGTTCACGCCCTGCAATTGCTCTGGAATCGAAGTTCCCGTAACGGTTACGCTGTCGCCGGTCCACGCTCCGAAGTCCTCAAAGGTCCTATTTTCCTCACGGAAGTTGAAGTAATCGGCGGGAGCCAGACTCATATCCGGCAGATTGAGGCTGGGCGCTGACTGCCCGACGCTTACCAGTCGCTCCGAGTTGGGATAGGGCAGAGGCTTCAACAAAATTCCGTTGACGACACTGAAGATCGCGGTGTTCGCGCCTACACCCACGCCGACCGTGATGAGGGTGACGATGGTGAACATCGGGGAGCGCATCAGACGGCGTAAGACGTGTTTAAGCTGATTTTTCACGGCGCGAACCTCCTGCCCATGCCGATAGGCGGATCTAGAAGAACAATACGCACCATCGTAAACAAAGTTCGCAGTTATTTCCCTTCCGGCCTGTTTGTTCGCTGGCCGACCAGCGCGCGAGCTCATTCGTGGCGCGCCACGGAGCGGATCAATGCGAGCCGCCTTCCCTGCCGTCACTAGGCCCGCTACAATTGGTCCACGACACTACCCAGTGCAGTGATACCGCTCTGATCGACGGATTGAGTCCGCCTGAGCATTTTCGATCTGAAATGTCTTTACAGAGTGCGCTGGTGACATGGTCAAATTATACTGTTAGTGCCCAATGTTTCAGGCGGGAGGATTAAGATGAGAGCGGCGTTGTTCGCGGGGCTTCTGCTGGCGCTGGTGGTCGAGGCCGACCCACTCCAATGCGATTTGGCCGGTTATAAGACCCTCGCGGGGCTTACCACGACGGTGACGGGGAGCGATCTAACGGTCGCCTGGAATGGGACGCGCAATCAGCCGCTGCGGCTGCGTTTTGCAATTGAGAACGGCGTGCCGGTCATCGAGGAACTGGCGCTTAAGGCGCGCGGCGGATCATGGATCGCCCTGCTGGCGCACGCCACGCCGGAGTTTCGCGTGGTCTCCGGTCTGCGGCGCATTACCAATCAGCAATTAGATCCGCTGGCCGGCATCGGAGTGAAGATCACGCCGGAAATTTTAAAGAAATACAAATGGGAGGCGTTCTGGGATGCGCCGCTGAACGTTCCCGGCGCGGAACCCGCGCATAACGACTGCACTCCGCCGCAGAGAGGCGTGCTCAATCAGCCGGGACTGCCGCGCAGTCCGGATGAAATCACGCGCGCAACGGCCAGTTATCACGCCCAAAACTGTTCGGTGAAGACGAACGGCGCGCGCCTTGAGATTTCATTTCCGGGCGTGCAGCTTGGCGTTTTTGAGGGACGGTTGCAGTTCACGATTTATCGCGGATCGAACCTGATCCGCATGGAAGTAGTCGGGGTGACGCACGAGCCGTCGATTGCCTACAAGTACGATGTGGGCGTGGGTGGTGTCGCGATCGCGCCGCAGTCGCGAATTGCATGGCGCGATCCGGCCGGTCACGCGCAGGAATTCCGCTTCGGAGGGCCGCTCCAGAATGGACCGATCACCGTGACGTCGAACAATCGGGTAGTGATCGCCCAGTTGGCGAACGGTGCGATTGCGGCGTTTCCGCCGCCGCACAATTTTTTCTGGGCGCGGGAAACGAGTTATAACCTCGGTTACAACTGGTATCGCCAGGACAGCGAATCGTCGTTTTCCTTCGGGGTGCGCCAGGCGGAAAAAGAAGCTAATCTTCCGGGCACAGAGGATCGCCGCCAGAATTTCGCGCTGCGCAGCGCGCGTCCGGGTACCGAGCAGCGGATGCCGATTTATCTTTATGCCGGGCTTGGCGCTGACGACGTCGCCGAACAGGCTGCAGCGTTCACGCGCGACGATCATTTTCAGGCGCTGCCGGGATTTCAGGTGATGGCGACGCATTTCCATATGGGCCTGGTGGGAAAGGTGCAGGCGGCGGGAGCGCCCCAGGCGAAAATTCCGGATCTGGAGGTTCTTCGCGGCGCCGGAATCAATATCGTCGCGCCGATCGATGGAGGAGCGGGGGCCGCGTCGGAAGTTGCGGCAGAAACAGAACGCGGCCCGGCGAGGGCCGGCAACGTCGATAATCCGCGATGGATGCAGTGGACGCGCGCTCTGGGCGCGCCGCCGGAGTTGATCCTCGATGAGGCGCTGGCGTACACCGGAGTGAAACGGCCGGATCTTCATTTTCCGCCGGAGGAACCGAAGCCGAGTGCGCGCGCGGAGCGCGGCACGCCAGATCCGTTTCGCAGCCAGGCGATTTATTACGACGTGGCCCGGCGCCAATCGGACAAAACTTTCGTGGTGATGCCGAATACCGAAATTCTGCGAGGGGAGATTGCACGGAATCTCGGCGGGCACTCCGATCTGTTGATCTCGCATCCGGTTTACTGGGTGCAGGGACCCGCACCCGGCCAGCGTCTGGTCGAAGACGACCCAAAGTACGGACACGTTTATCATCTGGGCACCGTCGCCGACATGATGGAAATGACGCATCGCGAAAATTTGCTGATTTACATGCCGCACCCGGAGTCGAAAGGCTCGACCGGGTTTCCCACCGCGATTAAGGACACGGCGCACTTCAATGATGAAAATTATCGCGGCTTGGGGTTCCGTTGGGGCATGGGCCTCGACGGGTCGGAGCAGCGATTGTGCGAATATCGCTGCCTGCCGCTGTGGGACGATATGAATAATTGGGCCGCCAACCGCGCCACGCCGGCGAAATACATTCAAGCCATTTCGGAAATTTACGGCGAGTCGTATGGCGACGATGTTTACGCCAACAATCCGGTGAATTACGTGAAGCTTGACCGTCTGCCTCCGCCAGGCGAATGGGGTCCGATTATCAATGCGATGAAAAATGGCGAATATTTCGTCACCTCGGGCGAGGTTCTGATTTCAAACTATTCGGTCGAAGGATCGCGCGAACGGAGCGCCATAGTCGCTAAGGTCGAATGGACGTTTCCGCTAGAAATGGTGGAGATCGTGTGGGGCGACGGCCAAAAAACGGGACGCCAGGTGATTTCGGCTACGGATCTGCCACCGTTCGGCTCGCATCGGTTCGAGATTCCGTTCGACACGACGGACAAGAAATGGGTGCGATTCGCAGTGTGGGACTCGGCGGGAGATGGCGCGATGGCACAGCCGGTGAAACTGACAGATATCGCTGGACCGGTGAGCGCTCGATAGAGCTGCGCGATCGGCTGAAGTCCATCGGCAAATCCACGGAGCAATATAACGCGCTCCGCAACAATAGAACCCGGTTTCTTCGTCTCGCTCCTTGCCCGTGTAGCGATAGCGTTTGGGGCTAACCTCAACAGCCCCCGGCGCGGCCTGATACGACGTGCTGCCGTAAGGATAGAACTCTCCGTCGCCCGAAGCGTTGTTCACCACCTGATGTTGCGTGCTCGCGAGTTGGTCCTTGAAATCCATACGGAAAGTGCAGCATCTGCGTCATATTGCCGTGCGGGTCGTACCTGTACGGTTCGTTCAGCGCACCCACGGCCGTGCTCGTCAGCCGATTGTTGCCGAGGTGTTCGCGGCTCGCGGCGCTGATCAGGCGATAGCGCGCATCGTAGGAGTAGTCAGCGTTTGCCGTGACGACCTGATTGCTGAAATAGATGGTCTGCTGCGCCGCATCCTGTAGAGCTGCATTGTCAGAAGTCCGCTGGTTTTCAGTTCCGTCATGCGGACTTCCAACGATGCTCATCATCTCGGCAAAGAATTCAAGGGCTGTACTGCTGCGTTCGAGAGTGTGTCAAAACGAGAATATTTCGGAAAGGTTGGTCAAACCAAACGCTGGCTAAGCGGCGTGGCGGAGAAGGTGCCGTATGGAGTTCCCTCTCGTCGATGCTGCAAACATTCTTGGGCTGTGGAAGGATCTTGCGGCGCGGATTGTCCGGGAAAAGGAAAGCTGGTGAACGTCTGGCAGGTCATCGACCCGAAGGTCGATCTCTTGCGAAATTCATCCGACTAACCAACCCGATGGAAGCCAACCCAGCGAGACCCCAGTCATGATTACGCCGAGGAGCACCACCACTCCGGCGGAAGCAATCGGCGTCCAGCGCATCCAGGGGGCCATCTCGTTTCGGATGCGCTTTGGAAGCACTCGTTTGGTGGAGAGAACGATTACGCCAACCCCCATAAGTACACCAGCGAGACCCAGGCTAAATGAGATTAGCAGCAGGAGACCCAACCCGACCCGCCCGAGTGCGATAGCGCCCAGGAGCAACACCAATGCAGATTCGCAGGGCACTAAGCCGCCGCTGACGGCTAGAGTGGTCAGGCTACCCCAGGTAATCTCGCCCTCGGGCACATGCGTGTGGCCGCCGGGAGCATGATGGTGAATGGCATCGTGTCCGTGGTCGTGAGAGTGCGCATGACCGTGGGTGTGCGGATGATCGTGATCATGCTGGTGATCATGATGGTGGTGATGATGGTGTCGACTGTGTTGAGCGCTGATACGCTTCCACAGCATTCCACCGCCGATGATGGCAATAGACAGCCCCGATATCACGCCCAGAATCTCCGTAATCTTTTCAGGGACGACGAAATGGAATAAGAATAGCGTCGCCAGACCCAGGGCGAACACGCTAATGGTGTGCGTCATGGTGACCATGAGACCTAAGAACGCCGCATGCTTCATGGTTCCACGCGAGCCAACCAGGTAGGCGGCCATAATGGTCTTGCCGTGACCGGGCGTCAGTGCATGAGCTGCACCTAGGCCGAATGCGACGATTAGGGCGGCAAGAAGGATTTGCAGTGGAATGTCCCCGCGGTGCAAGGTGCGCGACAGAAAATCGTTTCGTATTACGGCGCCCGCCGGCGCATTCTGGGCCGTCGCGGCGGAAGAGGGTAGCGCCGCTTTCGAGGCCGGCTGCGGAATCGGTCGAATCAGTGGTTTCGAAGGGTTACCGATAGGTCTGCCGGCGATGACCGGTGCATCTGAGGCCCACTGAAACTCCGCGCGCAAATCCTGAGGAGGAGACAGCATGGGATCGGAAGGATACGCCGTCAAAGCATTGCTGCGATCCTGATCGCCCTGGCTGGACCTTTTCAACCGGGCGTGATTGGCGGCAACGACGATCTCCTTCCAACCGGCGCGGCCCTCATAGTTACGATCCTCATACTCCAGTCGTCCGAATGTTTGTCTTAGGTTCATCTTCGCAGCGATTCGGACAATCGGCAAATTGCCCGCCCCGTCGGCAATAACCAGGTCGGCACCTTCCAAAACCGGATGGACCGGCCTGCCATCCACGCGAATCGATAGATTGCTCATCCAGGTGCGGGCCTGCTCGGTAGCCTTTCGCCTCATCTCCGCCTCTGGACTATTGCGGTCGAGACCCCAATCGCGGAGGAGTTCGAACGTTGGAATTTCAGCCAGATCCATTACGTAACGCATGTTAATTCCGTGCGGACCAACTTCAAACTTCATGTAGTGGTTGGCGCTGAAGTTCCCGAGCGGATGAGCCGTAAGCAGTGTCACGGAGGATGCAATGACTGCGAAGATCTTAATGCGCATTCAGCTTGTATTACGAATCTGGGACCTTAATTGGATGCGGTCCCGACTTTTTCTTACGGAATCGAAATCCGAATCGATCCGCAAATCGTAACACTGGTGTCGCAACTCTCCATCACTTACGTCACTGCGACCAATTAGGAGAAGAGAAACATGCACCAAAACAATCACCGATGGTACCGAATCGGCGCCGCGGTCCTGTTGCTCAGCGCAGGGGCGTTCGCGGCCAGTCATCGGAACGGCCCCATGCTGCTCGATGACCAAACCGCCAATCTGAACGACTTCTATATATTCAGGAGTTATGAGGCGGGCAGAAGCGATCATGTGGTCATGAGCATGAGTGCGCAGGGCTTCCAGAATCCGGACAACGGGCCCAGCTATTACAAATTTTCCGATAACGTAGCGTACCGATTTAACATAAATAACCAGCGTGGCCTTGACGGGCGGCCGGACCTCATCGTGGACTTCGCTTTCAATACGACATTGCGGCCGAACCCGACTTTCGTCTCTTACTTCGGAACCATCAAGAGTATTGATGACCCCGGAATTTTTCTCTATCAAACTTACACAGTGATTGTCCGGAACCAAACGACCGGTCAGACAACATATTTCAGCACCGATAAGAATGGGCACGCTCTTTCAGTGGCGCCGCCCAACTTGGGGCCGAAGAGCACGCCGAACTACGAGGCGACGCTCGGCCAGCCCTCTGTGTTTACGCTCAGTAATGGATGGCGCGTGTTTGCAGGCCCGCGCGATGACGCGTTCTTTTTCGATAGCGGTGCAACTTTCGACACGCTGAATTTCCGCGCGCCGGCTCCTGTTCTGACGGGGGGCGCTGATGCCGGTAGCGGGCCGCAATATCCCAACGCCGTAGACGGTTTCGCGGGTTACAACATCAGCCTGATTGCTCTCGAGCTACCCATTTCCGCTGTGACAGCCGATGGCAGCACGCCCACCGATCCGAAGGCGTCCAACGCCAAGATTGGCGCATGGGCCTCCACGCTGCGCCAGCAGGTCACGGTGCGTCCTACGCCGGCGGATCCGCTCTATTTTGGCGACTTCGTTCAAGTGGATCGGGTCGGCAATCCCCTGACTGTCGAAGCGTTGATTCCGCTTCCTATGAAGGACTACTGGAATCGCAGTCAACCCGCCGACGACCAGCAGTTCGCCCAATACATTGGCAATCCGTTCTTTGCCAGCGGCATTTTGAATGGCGTCTTCGGTCTGAAGGTTCCGCCGGCGCCCCGCAACGACTTATTGGGCGTTTATGTACCGGACATCACGCGTATCGACCTTACCATTGCCCCGACGCCGCTGGCGCAGCAGAACCGTCTGGGCCCACTGGGCGGCGACAACGCCGGTTGGCCATTCGGTGGACGCCGGCCTAACGACGACGTGGTAGACATCGGATTCCGCGCGCTCGCCGGCGTGTTAGTTCCGGCGTTCGCGAATGTGCCGCCGCTCGGCGATGGCGTCAATGAAAATGATGTGCCGACGCTGGACCATTTCCCATTCCACGCGCCACCTCATGCCGGGTACCTCCATAGTCAGGAGAACGGAACCAACGGCAACGGCACGCCAACCGGCCAGTAAAATGTATGAAATTGTTTTCTTATGTTTTCCTGCTTAGCGGCATTTCAGCCTGGGCGCAATCGACTGCCGACGGCATTGTCGGCGCGCTATCGGATCGTGCTCTAGCTGAACATGTCGCGATGCTCAAGACTGACGACCGCATCGCGATGTATAGCGCAATCGCGAGTGCGAAGCCCAGTGATACCGCCCATTATCAGGTCCTCCTGGCGTCCACGTATGCCCAGAAGACACGTGAGACCACCGACTATTCCTACCTGGATCATGCGGTTTCAATTCTCGAAAGCGTACTCTCATCAGATAGCTCCAACTACGAAGCACTCCGTCTACTGACCGTTACGCAATTGGAACGTCATCTATTCGCGACGGCCGTGGATTCGTCGCAGCGCTTAATCAAAATCAACGCGGCCGATCCCTGGAACTGGGGCACGCTGGGGGACGCCTACATCGAGATGGGCGAATATGGTAGGGCTGCGGAGGCGTATCAGAAAATGGTTGCCCTCCGCCCCGACCTGGCCAGCTACAATCGTGCCGCCCATTTTCATTTTCTATACAACGATGTGCCGGGAGCTATCGCCATCATGAAAAAGGCGATCGAGGCCGGGAGTTCTTCGCCCGAAAACGTCGCCTGGTGCATGGTGGATCTTGGAAACATTTATTTCAAGAGCGGCCAGCTTGCCCTGGCGCAACAATCCTTCGCAGATGCTCTACGCACCTTCAAGAATTACCATCCAGCGTACGCCGGGCTGGGCAGAGTGTTGGCGGCATCTGGTGAAATAGCCGGTGCCATTTCGAACTACCATCGCGCCCAGGAAATTACCCCGCTTCCGGACTATGCGGCTGCGCTGTTTGACCTCTACAAGAAGAGCGGCCAGGACGCGTTGGCTGCCAGGCAGATGGATCTGCTGGACTTAATCGACAAAGTGTCCATCGCGAACGGAGAGAGGGCGAATCGTAATCTGGTGCTGGCGTTCGCCGATCACGACGTGAAGCTTCGGCGGGCGCTCGAGCTGGCGCAAGGCGAACTAGAATTCCGGCGGGATGTGTACAGTTATGACGCGCTCGCCTGGGCGCTTTACAAGAACAATCGCGTGATAGAAGCCAAGCAGTATATGGAGAAGGCGCTTCTGCTCAAAACGCCGGAGCCTGCGTTCCGCCTCCACTCTGAAATCATCATGCGAGCCGCGGAAAGGTCCGCCCCATGAGAATCTGGATGTTCTGCCTGGCTCCCATGCTCGCAATTGGCGCGGACCAAACTCCTCTTGAGCGCCTCTTTGATGGAAAGCTGAATTCCTCGCAGCGTGCTACTGCCTGCTTCGAGCTTCGAGGCAACTCGGAACCCGCGGCTGTCAGAGCGCTGGGAAAAGCTCTCGAAGATCCGGTCCTACTGTCCTGTGCCGCCAACAACCTAAGAATCGCTGGAGCCATCGATACGCTCCAGCAGGCTCTGTCGAATCAAGACGCGGGGGTGCGTGCAGCGGCGGTCCGTCAACTGGGTACATTTCAAAAGCCTGACCTGCTGGACGCGATCAGCCGTGCGGCTCAGGACGAAAATCTGTTAGTCGCTACCAACGCGCTACACGGGCTGAGCGAATACCAGGATCCCGTCGTCATCCCCTTTCTTGCAGGTCTCGCTAAGAAGGGCGGAATGATCGGGGACATGGCTCTGGATCGCCTGGCGCAGTTGCAACCCCAGACGGCTCTGGACGTCGGGCGAGAGTTGCTCACGAGTCCCCAGGTTCCCGACCGGCTTTATGCGATGCGAGTGATTGGTGCTTTCGGGGATGCATCGGATTTAGCCGAGCTCAACAAGATCGCCAAGTCGAGCCCCGAGAGACTTTCCCAGCGCGCCCGCGGTTTCGGGTTCATGCCTGCTATCAATCTCGCACGCGCCGCTCAGTCGGCGATCGCGTCGATTCAATCACGGCAGCCGTAGCCTATCTGGGTGTCGCCGGCAGTGACGCGACGATCAACGGCTGCGTAGTAGGCTGGTCGGCGCCGGCTTGGTTTTCTACCGTGACTGCAATAGCCGCAGTCGACGGCACATCCACCGTTCCGGGTTGAACGTGCATCGCGTTGCCGTCATCTTGCGATTGGAAGAGGCCAGCGGGAACCGGCTTGGCCGCTTTCGGAATGATCCACATCTCATAGGTTTTGTCCGCGGGCGTCCGAGGCAGGTTGGAGGCGATCAGAACCACGCCGCGCGACGGGTTCACGAACACCTTGCCTTGGGGCGGTTGGGGCTGCACACCTCCGAAGGAGGCCTCGACCGTCCGAGGACCTGATAGGATGGCAAACGCCTCGGTCAACCGGCCGATTTGCGCGGCCTGCTCGCGCACCTGATCGCGGAGACGGGCCGCTGCTTGCGCATACTGGCGGCTACTGGCAGCGAAATAGCCAGCTACCACCACAAAAGCGGTCATTGCCAACGCTAAACCCCACAGAGGCGCCCAACGGGACGGCAGCTCCTGTTCTCCAACGGAGGCGAGGATCCGACGCCTAAGCTGGGACGAAGGTTGGGCCGGAGGCGCGGTAGCCCCGATAAGAGTCGCGGTTTCAAGGGAACGTCTGACTCCTGCCATGCAAACATCGCATCCCCGGTTGAGGTGATCTCGAATCTCGTCCCGTTCGGCCTGTTCGGCAATTTCAAGCGCGAACAGATCATAGTGATCACGAAGTTGGTCGCAGTTCATGGCGACACCGCCACTCCGAGTTCATCCCGCAAGCTTTGTAACGCCGTCCGCACCCAGGTTTTGATGGTGCCGAGCGGCTGCCCCATCCTGACCGACATCTCCGATTGAGACAGGCCCTCAAAATAGGCCAGTTCCATGACCGTCCGATAATTCGGGGCTAGCTTGTCCATGGCTGCTTTTACGCGTCGCGCCTGGTCGGAGATCAAAAGGTCAGCCTCCAGCTCACGATAAAGAGAGGCATGATCTGTCTCGTCCAGTTCGACTGCGTTGCGCTCGCGTCTGGCGGAGGAACGCAGATAGTCGATTGCGCTGTTGCGGGCGATGGCCAGCAACCAAGGGCCGATCGCGCCCTTCTCTGGGTCGATCGAGTGTACCCGGTTCCATACTCTGAGAAAGGTTTCCTGAACCAGATCCTCCGCGATAGCCTTATCGCGAACTACGCGCAGCACCAGTGAATAGGCGGCCCGGCCGTGACGATCGTACAACTCCGCCAGAGCTTGTGGATCGCGGCGTTGCAGGCGCCCGAGAAGCGCTCGCTCGTCCGAACCTGCGTAAACGGCTAGTATCAGTGGGAGCATTATGCCGTCACTTCAGCGTGCCGATAATCTCCCATCTCGGCCGCACCACAGATCCTCGGCGGCGGCGGCTCGGAAAGCCGGCGCTGGTTTCCCCGAAGAGTACTGAGGCCGGTACCTTCGCAAGCGGATTTGAAAGCTTTTGTTAACACTCTGCTGGTCTGCCTATTGATAATAGCTTGATGAGGCGAGCGAAGGGCGTGAGTTGGTCGATCCTTTCAATATTTCTCTTGATAGCCGCAGCAACGAGCAACGACTGTCTTAGAGAGGCGCGCCCGAAGCCTGACGGCGGTCAGCGCCTGTGCGGCAGACCGTCCCATGAAATGCCCCGCGGAAACAGAATGGCGGCCGGGGATTTTCGTGCTCAACTAATCCGAAATCATTAGGTTCTGGCATTCAGGCTGGCCCGGCCTCCTCGTGTGTAAATTGCAGTTTGGAAAGCCCGCTACCTTGTCGCGCCAAAAGTTACTTCGACCATAGAAGAAAGCGCCGGTTAAGGGGCCGAGCGGCAATTGTTTTGTGCTTCACCGGAGGCTTGCAGGGGGCGAGGTGGGCTACCGCGTCGATTGCTCTGGTGTCCCGCGTGGGTACAGTACCACCCGAGTTTGTCGAAGAACCATGAAAATATGGGCGCAGTGTATCCTGAAAAGGCATGCCTAAGCCTGCAATCCTGACTGTCGACGACGACCCCGAGGTTCTAAGGGCCATTGAGCGCGATCTCAGGCAGCGGTACGCGGATCGGTATCGCGTTCTGAGAGCCGACTCGGGAAAGGCGGCTCTAGAAGCGCTCGACCAGCTGAAAAAGCGAAACGACCCCGTCGCGCTTTTTCTTGTAGACCAACGCATGCCGCAGATGACTGGCGTTGCCTTTCTAACTACCGCAATCAAGTCGTACCCGGACGCCAAGCGAAGCCTACTCACTGCGTACGCAGATACTGACGCCGCCATTCGAGCGATTAACGATGCAAAGATCCACCACTATTTGTTAAAGCCTTGGGACCCTCCGGACCAAAACCTTTACCCGGTCCTGGACGATTTGTTGGAGGACTGGCAGGCGGGCTACCTTCCGCCGTTTACCGGGTTGCGCATTCTGAGTGACCGGTGGTCGCCAAGGTCCTATGCACTCCGTGAATTCCTGGCGCGCCACCAGGTACCATTCCGTTGGCTGGACGTAGAACGTGCGGATCGCGATCCGGAGGTCCGAACGGCAGTGGCAGCGTTAGGTCAAGATAACAAACCACTGCCTCTGGTCCTGTTTCCGGATGGCGGCTCCATAAATGACCCACAGACTTCCGAACTGGCCGAACGGATCGGTCTGAAATTGCGCACCGAGACCAGTTTCTTCGACCTGATCATCGTTGGTGGTGGACCCGCGGGCTTGGCGGCAGCGGTCGGCGCCGCGTCGGAAGGGCTTAAAACGGTGATTGTGGAACGGGATGCGCCAGGCGGACAGGCGGGGCTCAGTTCGAGGATCGAAAACTATCTTGGTTTCCCGTCCGGTCTGAGCGGAGCGGACCTGACCCGGCGAGCCGTGACTCAGGCCCGGCGCTTCGGTGTCCAAATCCTATCTCCACAGGAAGCGATCGGACTCCGCGTCGATGGTCCTTACCGTCATTTGAAAATCAGCGACGGGTCCGAGCTTGCCTGCCACGCGTTGCTGCTGGCGATGGGTGTGCAATGGCGAAGAGTGAATGTGCCAGGGCTGGATCGTCTTCAGGGCGCCGGTGTTTATTATGGAGCAGGCTCCACAGAAGCGGCGACCTGCATTGACGAGGAGGTGTATATCATCGGAGGAGCAAATTCGGCCGGGCAGGCGGCTATGAATTTCGCCCGCCACGCGCGGCGCGTCATCATGCTGGTTCGCGGTGATTCTCTAGCAAGTTCGATGTCTCGCTATTTGATCGAGGAGATCGAAAAGACGCCCAACATTCACGTTGAGCTGAATTCAAGCGTAACAAAGGCGCACGGTGAGACACGGCTCGAGGCGATCTCCGTGGATTGCTCAACCAGCGGCGAAACTACCGTCGTGCCAGCGTCCTCATTGTTCATCTTCATTGGAGCCGAGCCGAAGACAGAGTGGCTGGACGGTCCGGTGGAGCGTGACAACAAGGGTTTCATCCTTTCCGGGCCCGACCTCAAAAGGAATAGCGCCCTTCCTTCGGCTTGGAAGCTTGGGCGCGATCCGAGTTTACTCGAAACCAGTGTGCCCGGTGTTTTCGCGGCCGGCGATGTCCGCCGTGGATCGGTGAAACGCGTCGCCTCGAGTGTGGGCGAAGGATCGATTGCGATTCAGTTCGTTCATCAGTACCTGGCGGACCGATGATTGAATCACAAGACTTGCGTGGCATTCCGGTATTCTCGGATCTTCCCGAAGAGCAACTTGCATGGCTGGCTCCGCTGGGCGAAGACATTTCTGCGGAACCGGGAGAAGTCATCTTCCGGGAAGGCGATCCGGCAGAGCACATGTACGTGTTCTTCGAAGGCGAATTTCAAGGACGCAGTGAAAGGGTCAGCGACGGGCGAATGTTCACGGCACGCGCCGGTGACGTAACAGGATTATTGCCGTTCTCGAGACTCCAATCTTTTCAAGGAACTGGCCGCGCCGTGACGCGGGTCCGAGCCGGGCGCTTTCACAAGCGGCTTTTTCCGGAAATGCTGCAGCGGATGCCGGTGCTCACCGAGCGGCTGGTGGCTCTGATGCTGGACCGCGTCCGTGATTACACCCGGATGTCCGAGCAACGGGACAAACTAGCCGCTCTGGGAAAACTATCGGCGGGCTTCGCTCACGAATTGAACAATCCAGCCGCCGCGATAAAGCGCGCTGCCGGATCGATCTGGGACGTGCGCAAGGAACTCAGGGGCGCGTATCTTCGGCTCGACCAGAGGACACTAACACGCGAACAAAGAACTTATATCGCCGATTGCGAGCAAGTTGCGCTGGAGATTATTCACGACTCCTCTTCAAAGCTGCTGACATCGATCGAACGGAGCGACCGGGAACAGGAGCTCGAAGACTGGATGCAGGAGCACTCGATTTCAGAGCCATGGAAAATCGCACCCATGCTCGTCGAAGCGGAATTCGGCCCTGCGAAACTCAAGGAGATCGCTGAAATCGTCGGAATCGACGCTCTCGCCGACGTGCTGCACAGAATCAATGGTTCGCTCCTGGCGGCACGCATGGTCGCGGAGATCGATCAGAGCGCAACGCGCATTTTCGAGCTGGTCCGGGCGGTGAAGGAATATACTTACATGGACCAGGCTGCCGAGCAGGAAATCGACATTCATGCTGGAATTGAAAGTACTCTAACCATCCTGGCGTTCAAGCTTCGCACCAAGTCTATCCACGTCGACCGGGAATACGATCGCTCCATCACGAAGATCTGCGCTTACGGCGCCGAGTTGAACCAGGTATGGACCAACTTGATTGTGAATGCCATTGAAGCCATGCCTGACGGCGGGCAGTTGCGAATTCGCACCTGCCAGAATCAACGTGAGGTGGTGGCCGAGATCCATGACAACGGTACGGGAATTCCGCCCGAGGTGCTACCGCACATCTTCGAACCCTTTTTCACAACCAAGGGCGTGGGCGAAGGGACCGGCCTCGGACTCGACATCTCCATGCGCGTAGTACGACGACACCGTGGCGAGATTCAGGTTCAGTCCAAACCAGGTGCAACGACCTTTCGCGTCAGCATCCCAAAGCAACGCACGGTACAAAGCTGACTAGCGCGGCCACGCCCTCGGTGGGGGACCGCTGTCTCAGTTTAGGGGACAACTCCAGGATGTTCACGCCGGTTCAGAATCTGCTCTTCGACGACCGACGATTTAACCAAAGTTTTATTGGCTACTGGGAGGAAACGAAAGATACGATGGACAGCATGATAACGGTCAATCCTGCGGTCGCTAAACGACGCAGGAAAGCCGCACAAAACCAAGGAAAACCTAAGTAAGCAGGCAGGTCCGTCCCATTGATCGGTCCGATCACTTACGACACGCGCGTTCACAACTCCGTTATCGTTTCAGCCAGAAGGAACCATACACCGTCGACAATTGGCAGCCGCCACCTTCGTTGCGGCCTCATTTCGTCCGCTTCGGTAGGCATCGCTCAAAGCACGCTCCTTCGGCGGCGCAGCAAACCCCAATCCCGCAGCTTCGAACGAGGGATATAATCGGTCGTGCGTTATTGGCTGCTACATTGGCTCCTCAGTGGGGTCGCACTTCTCGTCGTTTCAGCAATTCTCCCGGGAATCCAAGTTAGCGGTTTGGGAGCCGCTCTTATCGCCGCGCTTGTCATAGGCCTCGTGAGCGCCACGATTGGATTGCTTTTGAAGCTCGTGCTGCTCCCTTTCATCATTCTGAGCCTGGGCGTTGTTTACTTTCTGATCAATGGGCTTATGTTGAAGCTGGCTTCAGAGTTTGTCCCCGGTTTCCGTGTTAATGGTTGCCTGACAGCAGTGTTTGGATCAATTCTGCTGACAATTGTGGACTACATTCTCAACCGGCTTGCTGGCATGTAAGAACATCATCTTAGAGCGGGGCTAACGTCTTTGCCGCAACGCCTGGCCGTGAGCCTGTACCGCTCGTGATATCTTGATCCCAATGACGCGCCGACAAGCCCTGCTGTTGCCCCTAACCGGTTCAGTCGCCGCTCAGATTAGCAACCCTGCACGGACGCCACCGGGTAAGACGCAGATCCAGTCGCATCCGACTCCGCCACCTACTCAGGACGCACTGGTGCGATGGAATCCTCGGCCGGTTTTTAACGGGGCCCCGGTGCTCTTTGAGTCGAGGTCCTTTTCCGGCACGGGAACCTGGCTGGGCAAAAAAATCGACTTCCGGCCCGATGGTGACTCGTTCTCCGCTCTTGCAGGTGTGAACCTCAACCGAGCGCCCGGCCACTATCCCCTCGCCGTGGGCGACGAAACTATCGATATCGCGGTTATTAGACGCGCCTACCCTTCCTCGACGATAACCGTTCCGCAAAAATTCATCGAGCCGCCAAAGGAAGTTCAAAAGCAAATCAACGACGAAGCCGCGTTCAAGCAAAGCGTTTTCGAGTCTTCCCAACCGAACCGACTTTGGCAAGGCCCATTTGTCGCACCGACCAATACGTCTTATACTTCTTCATTTGGATTGCGGCGGATATACAACGGCAAGACGCTCAGTGTACATCAGGGACTGGATTACCGAGCCGCGTTAGGAACGCAAGTCGCTGCTGCGAATTCCGGTCGCGTCAAAATCGCCCGGGACATGTACTTCGAAGGTGGCCTTATTGTGATCGACCATGGGGAGTCCATTTTCACCTTATACATGCACCTCTCTGAATTTCTGGTCAAGGAAGGTGCAAGCATCGAAAAGGGTGACCACATCGGGAGGAGTGGATCGAGCGGGCGCGTTACAGGCCCGCATCTGCATTTCGCCGTGCGATGGCAAGGTGCTTATCTCGAACCGTCAACACTACTAAAGTTGTGGCGGACGGAACCCGCCTAACCAAGTGTGCCTCGTGCCACCCCACACTTGCTTCTGGCGCAGTCCAGGCCGAGCCCAAAATTCAATCAGTGGCTGTCATTTACGCAGCGTGGGCGCATCCTGCTCAATTTGAGCCATCAGAACCAGCTTCGGATGCTGGAGGTCGATCGGGCGCTGGAGGCATTATCGGGTGAGAATCCAACTCTGGCTCGAGTCGTCGAGATGCACTGCTTCGGCGGCATGACGGCAGAGGTGATCTGCTGTGGTCGTGAATCGGGAATGCTGCATGAGAAATTGCCGGTCCGTGGATCGGTCCCCAGCATCCGCAACCAGGTGGCGTAGGCTCTGGAATCAACCCGACCAATGCTGTGAACTGCCGGTCGAATGAATGGCTTGCCTCCCTGTGCCCCCCTTTTCAGGCGTCACGTGTAACCCATCCGCCGGATTCTTTGCGAGGAAGCCGTACTTGACCGCGGAACCCAGCATGCTGGATAAGACATCTCGGATCTTTTCGACGGACTCGCGAGAGAGCTCTTTGTGAACCATTCCTCCGGCAAATTCCGATGTTCCAAGCGATAGAAATAAATGACTGATGAAAATAGTGCTCACCATCGCGGGCGTCCGGGAGACAATTAGAGAGGAGCGCTGTGCAGATATTGTGGTTAGCCAAAGCGCGTGCGTTGCTGTTTCCACCTGCCGATCTCGACGGTCGAGTCGCGGATCGATCAATCTATGAGCGCTTCGCAATACCTTATACGTTTAAACCGCAATTGAGCCTGGCCGAGGCCTGCGTGGCCGCTTCTACCGCATTCTTGCGAATTTTCCTGGGGTGCTTACTTTTTGCAGTGTGTGGTACCTACGCTTTGCTGGCGTGGAGCACGATTCACAGTTTATTTTTGCGCTTGGCCGCGGTGCTCGCGTTGACCCTCGCATTTGTGGCGCTTTTCACACTTCTGATGGTAGCTGCTTCGGCGGTGACAAGAATTGTCTCTCCCAGGCGCGATTGAACCGAAGATCTGCGCTCGGTAAAAAGTTTTCCCACGTAATCATTTTGAAACTCTCATCACGTAGACTGGTTCGTTCAACTGGAGAACGAATGGAACTATTCGGTCAGACCTTATCGGTGGGAAGTGGCATTTTCCTGCTTATGGCGCTGGGCATGGCCCTGAGCTTCGAGTTCGTGAACGGATTTCACGACACGGCGAACGCAGTTGCAACGGTAATCTACACCCACTCCCTCAAGCCGACGGTTGCAGTTGTATGGTCCGGCTGCTGGAATCTGATTGGTGTCTTGACGTCCGGCGGAGCGGTCGCATTCGGTGTGCTGGCATTGCTGCCAGTCGAATTGGTGCTGAACGTCGGCTCGGGCGCCGGGTTTGCCATGGTTTTCGCAATGTTGATTTCGGCGATCATCTGGAACCTCGGAACCTGGTACTTGGGACTGCCCGCATCAAGTTCACATACTCTGATCGGAGCGATCATGGGCGTCGGGCTGGCAAATTCGTGGCTTTCCGGGGCCCACGAGTTCGGCGAGGGAATCAACTGGGCCAAGGCATCGGAAGTGGGCACTTCACTGCTGGTTTCTCCGATTGTGGGCTTTGGCTGTTCGGCGCTGCTGCTCTTGCTCTTCAAGCTGCTGGTAAAACGAAAGGAACTTTACGAAGCTCCCGCCAAGGACAAGGCGCCGCCGCTTTGGATTCGAGGATTGCTGGTGCTCACCTGCACGGGCGTCAGCTTTGCCCACGGATCCAACGATGGCCAGAAGGGCATGGGGCTCATCATGCTTATCCTGGTCGGCATCCTGCCGCTCACATTCGCCGTTGATCTCGGAACGGGCCAGGCCTCAATCGCAGACCTTGCTTCCACAACGGAAACCATTTCGTTCCAAATGGACCGCCATGCGCCTGGCGTTGCCATGGGCGGATATCAGATTGCGGCCGATGAGTTGTCCGCATACTTGAAGACCAACGGCCAAGTGACTGAGCGCACATTCGCCGCGGTTGGAACAAAGTGCCGTGAGATTTCCGACATTCTAACCGGCAAGACCAGCCTCAGCCAGTTGAGCGCCGAGCAGCGCAGAATTCTCCGAAGCGATTTGTATCTGACCTCCGAATCGCTAGGCAAACTGATCAAACAGAAGAAGCTGGACGATCCGGCGGAGCAGAAGACGGTCGCAAAGCTGAAGACCAATATGGACAAAGTAACCAAATTCATTCCGTACTGGGTGAAGGTCGCGGTTGCACTAGCGTTGGGTCTTGGAACGATGATTGGTTGGAAGCGGATCGTCGTGACAGTCGGTGAAAAGATCGGAAAGGAGCACCTCACTTACGCGCAGGGCGCATCGGCGGAGCTGGTGGCGATGGCGACAATCCTGGCCGCCGATCGCATGGGTCTTCCAGTAAGCACCACCCACGTATTGTCCTCCGGGGTCGCGGGGACGATGTTCGCGAACCGGTCTGGATTGCAGATGGACACCCTGAGAAATCTCCTGCTGGCTTGGGTGCTGACGCTTCCTGTTTGCGTACTGTTAGGCGCTGGAATCTTTGCATTCGGGCTAAACCTACTGATTCGATTCGGAGTGAAGTAGATACGCTTCCGGGGCGAGCGCTATTTGTTCCGCGGCAGTTTACGTCGGGAGGAACTGTCGCGAGCACAGAGCCGAGGATTGCCTCTTCAATCAGGCCAAACGGTGATTTGCGACGGCGACAACGGGGCAGTCCTTCGGCACCAGCGAAAGATCGCTGGCAGAAACCCTCGGGCGCACGTTCATTGTCTGGAGAAATCTATCGAGGCAGCAGTGTTCGCCCCGTTTCCGCACTTGTTCGCAAAGGTTGTTGGAGGGGTCGAGCCAACGGCGCAAGTAGTCTTTGGCCGAAAAGCATCGTCAGCGCGTCTCGCGAAACAAGTCATCGTGAATTTGTAACTACTCCGCCGTTACGGTCACGTTATAATGTTTTGGTATGGTTTCAGAGCTGAAAATGACGACAGGCGAATCCTTCCCCTTGGCGGTAGCTTCGCTTGAGAGTGCAATTAGCTGGACTTGGGAGCTGAAACTGGATGAAAAGGGTCTATATCGGTGGTATTTGGATGGTGCGACTCCGATGCAGTTACGGGGATGCACGCGGGCCCAAGCCGAGACCGCTCTTCGCAGATTTGTAGAACAGTCGCTGCAGGGCGAGCTAGTGATAATCGATACCGGCGAGGACCTTCTCATTGAAGAGTCCGCAATATAGACTGTTCTGCACGAATGACATTTTCGGGTAAAGGGACGTAGCCTAAGGCAGAACACTCCCGCTGTCCAGATGTGAGCATCCACTCGACAAAAGAAGTCAGCAGTCGCTGTTTTTCAATAGTTCGGTTTTCGGCGGGAATCAACAGTCAGGTAAACGAGCTGATTAGATAGCTTCGTGGATCCGCTGAGCGGCCGAGCATCGAGCGAAAGTCGTCTCCAGAAGTGGACGATATCGAGACGGCGGTGGTGATGGACTCGATTTCCGCCTTGACATATTTGCCCGCGCGGTTGCGGACCGATCCGGAATTCAGTTTTTGGAGAGTGGCACAAATGGCTTCGACGTAGCCGATGGAGATTAGGCGTCCGCTGGACGAGTGCCGCGACACCTTCATTTTTTTCGGCAGTGATTCCAACCGGCCAAGCGATGGATGTCCCAACACCTGCCCGTTTTCCATTCGGAGCTCGCTTCACTCAAAAACGTGGTCCAGATCCAGGTTGTGCCGCTTTGGTCCGAACGGTGCACCACAGTGATTTCGGCGGGTGGTAGTCTTTCGCCCCGATTAAATGAGGCGATCGCAGGATCATTCCATTTTCGGATTTTCTTTAAGTAGATAGCTGCGAGGACTTCCGGCGTGAACTTGAGGTCTCGGAACTGGCCTTGAACGTTGTCGACTACTGCCACCGCGCCGATTACAGTAGGGATTTGTAAGACTCCGATCGGCGCACGTTCCGGTTGGTCGTCTGTTAAGGAAACGTCCGAGCCCGCAAAATCGGCGTGACCGTTGAGCACCTGTTCGGCGCCCGCCACCGAGCCGGTTTCCTGGTAGTCGATAATCGATTCCCGGTGGCTTTTCTGGAAAGAGGCGATCCACTTTCGGTAGAGCGGCGCGGGAAAAGTGGCGCCGGCGCCGTGCAATGTCTGCGCAGGGCACGCGTCCCACAGCAGGATAGTGAAGCATGCCAGTAATTTCATGGTTGCGTTCGGACGCCCAGTGCCAGTTCCAATTTTCGGGAAACCTGTTTTGCAAGGTCTCGCTCAACATGCGACAACTGGAAGTGCGGAGTAACCAGATAAGACCAAAGAACTTCTTCTCCTTCAATTCCAGCGATAGGAATCCATCGTAAACAGGTTCACCGTCTCCCGGGCGCGTTTCCGACTGGGGATTCAGGCTTATGTAGCCTCGAGTATATGTATCGCCATCGCCTGTGAGCGCCGCGTCGGCGTCAATCGGGGAGGCCGCGAGCTTTATGTCATGGCTCGCTTTAGCTCATCAACGACGCGCTTCCGTAGGCCTGCGGCCTATGACTATACCGCCGACACCCGAGGCTACACCTATGGCTTCCTCACGGAGTTCTACAATCCCGGATGGGCGCTGCGCTTTGGTGAAATGCTGATGCCGAAGGTTACCAACGGCATCGAGCTCGACTGGAATGTCGCCGGGCGCGCGCCGAAAACATCGAATTCGAGTTCTATCCGTCGCTGCGCAAGAAGCACGCGGGGGTGGTACGTCTTTTGTCATTCGTCAATCACGCCAACATGGGCAGCTACCGCGAAGCGATTAGCGCGTTCCTGGGCGGACAAGATTCGGCGCCGGATATAACGGTGCACCGGCTCCAAGGACGCGTGAAGTATGGCTTCGGGCTCAACGCAGAGCAAGAATTAACCCGAGACTTGCGGGCTTTTGGAAGGCTGGGGTGGAACGATGGCGCGAACGAGTCTCGCCTACACAGAAGTGGATCGAACTGCGCTGTTCGCCGCCGATTATCGCTTCTGGAAGCGTTCCAAGGACAAGGTAGGCGCCGCCCTCGTCATCAACGGCAATTCAGGCGACCACCGGCGTTATCTGGGTGCGGTGTTTCGTTCGCATTCGATGTACAGCAAATCTCGAATCCAGGCTATAACCAGGATCGGGGCCAGTACTGCTGCCTAGCTTCCGCATTCATCGAGGATTCGCTGAACGCCTGGCGTATCAAGGTGACTGAAGGGCATCGCTGGGCGATTTTGGCGGCCGGACAACTCGCTGCGCGAGGAACCACGCCTGGCTATCGTGCCCGCCGTTACGGGACTTGTAGGCGTAAGAGCCATCCTTGTACATGCGCCGTGCATTGGCCTCGTCTTGAAGGTACGCGTGCAGAATCTCGTCCTTGAGGCGTCGGATAAGCGCGGGTCTTTCGACGGGAAAGAGCACTTCCACGCGGCGGTTCAAGTTGCGCGGCATCAAATCAGCACTGCCAAGGTAACACTCCTCGGCGCCGTTATTGCCGAAGTAGTAGATCCGGCTGTGTTCCAGAAAACGACCCACAATGCTGCTGACCCGGATGTTCTCGCTCACTCCTGCGAGCGCCGGCCGCAGGCAGCACGCACCGCGGACAATCAGGTCCACTTGGACGCCTGCTTGCGACGCTTGATAGAGCAACCGGATCAGCGGACCGTCCTCGAGTGCGTTGGTCTTGAAAATCAAATGGCCCTGACCGCCGTTGCGCTGTACTTCGATTTCGCGCTCGATCATCTCTTCGAAGCGCTGGCGGAGATTGAGCGGGGCCACCAGAAGTTTCCGAAAGCTCTTCTTATTCGAGTAGCCAGTGAGATAATTAAACAGATCGGTTGCATCAGCGGCAATCAGTTCATTGCTGGTAAAGAAGCCGAGATCGGTATAAAGCCGCGCTGTGACCGGATTATAATTGCCGCTAGCGAGGTGACAGTAGCGCCGGATTTGTTCGCCTTCGCGGCGGACGATCAAGGTGACCTTCGAGTGCACCTTTAGACCCAGCAGGCCATATACTACGTGGACTCCCTCGCGCTCCAGCGCCCTGGCCCATTCTATGTTGCTTTCCTCGTCGAAGCGCGCTTTAAGTTCCACCAGCACAGCTACCTGCTTGCCGTTCTCCACGGCCTCCAGCAGCGCGTCCACAATGGGCGAGTTGCTCCCCATCCTATACAAAGTCATTTTGATAGCCAGGACATCCGGATCTTTCGCGGCCTTTCGCAGAAACTCGACAACAGGCTGAAAAGAATCGTATGGATGATGCAGCAGCTGATCCTCTTTCCGGACCAATCCAAAGATATCGTCATCTTTGGCGCTCAAGCCGGGCGGCGTTGAGGCCAAGAATGGCTTGTCCTTCAGATCCGGGCGGTCCAGGCTGACCAGATGCCTCAAGCGGCTCAGATCCAACAGGCCGTCCACACTGTAAATGCTCGACGCTTCCACTTCGAGGTTGTTGGCAAGTATCTCGACCATGGACGCCGGCATTTCGATGTCTACCTGAAGCCGCACGGCATCCCGGAAGCGTCGCTGCCATACTGCCTCTTCGATGGTTTCCAGCAGGTCATCGGTCTCGAGTTCCTTGATCGCCACTTCGGCGTCGCGCGTCACATGGAATACGTGCGCCTGCACAATCTCGAGGCCGGGAAAAAGATGATGGAGATTCGCGACGACTAACTGCTCGATCGGAACGAAGCCCTGCGCGCGGGGATTCTGGCCATTCTCGCTAATCACACATACAGGTAGGAATTTCGGCAGGGAATCGGGAACTTTTACGCGCGCGAAATGCTCCTGTCCGCCCGCATCCCGTACTACCACAGCCAAATTCAGACTGAGATTGGAGATGTGTGGAAATGGACGGCCAGGGTCGAAGGCGAGCGGAGTGAGTACCGGGAAGACTTTGTCGATGAACATCGCATCGAGCTGGGCACGCTGTTCAGAATCGATCGCGGAGAGATCGACCAGGTGGATATTAGCGGCACTGAGCGCGGGCAGAAGCCGTTCACGGAGGAAATCATAGGCCTCCTCCATCAGCTTGCCGACTTCGGTTCTGATCGCTTCCAAAGTCTCGGCTGGACTGCGGCCGTCTATGGCCGGCTCATGCACCTGGTTCTCAATCTGCTGCATCAAGCCTGCCACCCGCACCATAAAAAACTCGTCCAGGTTCGATCCTAGGATCGAGAGGAATTTTACGCGCTCCAATAATGGATTGCGAGGATCGCGCGCTTCCTCCAGCACGCGGCGTTGAAACTCCAGATGGCTTAATTCACGGTTGAGATACAGCGCGGGATTGTGCAGGTCCGGAAAGCGAATTTCAAGCGGAACTCTAGCCGGTTCAGCACACATATATCTTCCAGTTTAGCGGATTCGCCCGACTCTACTTGCAGACATTCAGGCGCACGGCATCCGAAAAATCCATATGCATTGACCGATGCGCTCCGTAAGGGAATTTGAGATCCACTTCTGCCAGTCGGGCCGCATAAAGGAGTCAAGTGGCGTCACAGCGAACGACTTGTACGAACCTGTCGGACAGAGCGGAAGATCGCAGAGCGGGCACGCGAACCAGCAAACTCGATCTCGGTCTTGTGGTCCAAGAAGCTGACCACCCCTCAGCCATGCAGCAACCATGCTCGCGCGACCGCTCACGTTGCATCGGCATCGGCGGCCCGTCGTTCACCATTACGGCACGGCGGTTGAGTCTGGTGCGAGGCGCGGATAATTTACTTCACGAAATAATGTCCGTTCAATGTGCGCTAAAGGGAGCTCCATAGAGGCTCTCTAATAGCTCACTTATTCGTCCATTGGTTCGAAGGCGGGACTGCTGGATGATAGGATACGGGATGGACTTGGCATGAAAGTATTGAAGCCTGTAAACGTTGTAATTGTTGGTGGCGGATGGACCGGCCTTGCAATGGCCAAAGAAATCACCGGTCGCACATCTCTTTCAGTTTTGGTTCTGGAACGCGGAGCCCCGCGCAAGACTTCCGACTATGCGGCCGGAATGGACGAACTCGATTACGCCATCCGCGTTCGGATGATGCAGAACATCGCCGACGAGACTATCACCCATCGTCACTCCGTGCGCGACCCGTCGGTTCCGGTCCGGCAGTACGGGTCGTTTCTCCCCGGCTCGGGCGTGGGCGGCGCGGGCGAGCACTGGAACGGGAATTCCTTCCGTTTCCTTGAATCCCAATTCGTCCTGGCGACTCACTTGAGAGAAAAGTTCGGCGCTGGGCATCTTCCCGAAAATATAGCCGTGCAGGATTGGGGCGTCACCTACAACGATCTCGAACCTTACTATTGGCGCGGCGAACAGATGATGGGGGTCAGCGGTAAGGCCGGCAACATTCGAGGGCAAAAGATCGAAGGCGGCAATATTTTCGAGGGACCTCGATCGAGCGAATATCCATTACCTCCTTTGAAAACAAGCTACGTGGGGCTGCGATTTAAGGAAGCGGCCGAAAAACTTGGGTTTCATCCCCATCCCCAGCCTGCTGCAAATGCGAGCGAAGCGTATCGCAACCCTGACGGGATTACGCGCGCTGGTTGCGCGTATTGTGGCTATTGCGAGCGCTTTGGCTGCATGATTGGAGCGAAAGCGCAGCCCACCAATACGCTTCTTCCAGTGCTCGCGCGCCGCAAGACCTTCGCCATGGAGACCGGCTGCTGGGTGAGACGCGTGGTTCACAAGAACGGCCACGCCACCGGTGTCCAGTACGTGGACGCGAACGGAGAAGAGATTTTTCAACCGGCCGACGAGGTTGTGCTCGCCACGTTTACCTTGAACAATGTGCGGCTGCTGGCTCTCTCGAAAATCGGTACGCAGTACGACCCGGCCAAAGGGAAGGGAACGCTCGGCAAGAACCTGACCCATCAAGTCGGCGGCGCCGGGACGCGGCTGTTCTTCGATCATCCCCTGAACCTGTTCATGGGCAGCGGTGCGCTGGGCATGCTGTTCGCCGATTTCGATGGCGATAACGGCCTCACTGGATCGGAGGGAATTGTGCGTGCCGGCCACATTGCAGTTGGCAGCTCGGGTAACCGGCCAATCGCCTCATTCGGCCAATACCCGAATGGGGCCGCGACATCCAACTGGGGATCGCAATGGAAGGCTGCGTCAATCGAGTGGCGCGACAGAATCTCGGGTATCGGGTTCACCGGCGAACACTTGGCCTATCGCCACAATTTCATGGACCTCGATCCGACCTACACCGACAAGCTGGGCGATCCTCTGCTTCGATTCACGCTCGATTGGACCGAGCATGAACACCGCCAGCGAGTCTTTGCAGCCGGAATCCAACTCAAGGTCGCCAAGGCCATGGGCGTGAAGTTCGAAGAGCCTCGTCTCGCACCGGTCAAATATAACGTGGTCCAATATCAAACCACGCACATCCAGGGCGGCGCGATCATGGGTACGTCGCCCGAAAACAGCGTGGTGAACACTAATCTTCAGCACTGGGACGTGCCGAATCTCTGGGTGGTCGGCGCCTCGGCGTTTCCACAAAACGCGTCGCTCAATCCGACTCTGACCGCGCTCGCAATCACTTACCGGGCGGCCGACGCATTCATCGCGCCGCACGAAAAGCATTCCAAGGGGGCCGCATGAAACGCCGTGAATTCCTGACCGTTCCCGCGACAGCGCTCGGTGGCACTCTGCTCTACACGCTGACCCGCGAACCGCTCCGACTTCAGGCGCAGGACGGGAACGTCAACATTCCGCTTCGATTCTTCTCCGCCGCCGAGGCTCGCGTGATTGCCGCGGCCTGCGCGCGTATTTTTCCGACAGACGCCACCGGACCGGGAGCGAACGAGGCGGGAGTCGTCATTTATATCGACCGCCAGCTCGCCGGGCCCTATGGCCGCGACAAGTATCGATATACGAAAGGGCCATTCGTCGAGTCAGTCCCAGAGCACGGATATCAGGGCAAGGAATCTCCCCGCGAACTTTACCGCGCTGGCCTCCAGACGCTTGCGGGATTTGTGGATCTGACGGCCGAACAGCAGGACGAAAAGCTTCGCTCCATCGAAAGAACCACTTTCTTTCAAATGCTACGCAGC
Source organism: Bryobacteraceae bacterium (assembly GCA_035484655.1). GTDB lineage: Bacteria > Acidobacteriota > Terriglobia > Bryobacterales > Bryobacteraceae > Palsa-89. The sequence goes on from DATHOT010000040.1 coordinate 36,531, forward strand.
CACACCATTGAGGGCCTGTTTTCCGACCCGATGCATGGCGGCAATGCTGGATTGATCGGCTGGCAATTGATCGGATTCCCCGGCCCTCAAATGTCGTACCGCGACGAAATCGACAAGCACTTCGGTATGCCTTATCGCCCCAAGCCGGTCAGCCTGCAACAGGTTGTCGGACATCCGGTGCACGGTTGGGAAGACGAGAAGGATACCTAACGCGAGTTATGAATATTACACAACCATTACAGACCACAAGTGAAATCCCTGTTAGTTTGGATTGAGCGCGACGCCAAGAGGCTTCGTGAGCACCGACGTGATCGACATAGACATTCCCCGGAAAATAAACTGGATCAATAGCATCGCGTTCGGGCTCTTCCACCTGGGGGCGGTCGCCGCGTTATTCGTGTTCAGTTGGCGTGCATTTGCTGTCGCCCTCTTCCTGTTCTGGATGTGCACCGGCCTCGGCATCAGCATGGGCTATCATCGGCTGCACACTCACCGGTCGTATCAAGTCCCTTTGCCTTTCGAGTATTTTCTTGCGGTTTGCGGCGCTCTGACGCTCGAAGGCGGGCCGATTTTCTGGGTTGCGACGCATCGACTCCACCACCAGAAATCCGACCAACCCGGCGATCCGCACTCACCGCGTGAGGGTGGCTGGTGGGCTCACATGGGCTGGCTTCTGGCCGGAGAGACCAAGCATAACGACACTCCGCTGCTGTCCAGGTATGCGCCCGATCTGACCAAAGATCGCTTCTACGTCTGGCTCAACAACTATCATTGGGTTCCTATGATCGTGCTGGGCGCCCTGCTCTATGCCCTGGGCGGTGTTGGCTTCGTGCTGTGGGGTATCTGTCTCCGCGTGGTTGTTGGTCTGCATTGCACTTGGCTGGTCAACTCAGCGACACACATGTGGGGCAGCCGCCGGTTTGAAACGCGTGACGACTCCCGCAACAATTGGCTGATTGCCCTCATCACCTCAGGCGAGGGCTGGCACAACAACCACCACGCACACCCGACTTCGGCGAGGCACGGGCTGGCGTGGTATGAGTTTGATTTGTCCTGGATTCAAATTAGGATCCTTAAGTTCCTGGGCATCGCGAAGGCCGTTCGGGTAGCGAAAGTCAACAGCGCGGTGGCGGAGCGTGAGGCAGCGTGACCGCCTGAGCAGCATCACTGTTAGGCAGTTTGCGCGTTCAGGTTTTTCCGACCGCCAGATCCGTTCTCAGACGTGCCTTGAGTTCTTGATCCACCGTATCCATGAATGCTTCCGTGGACAGGTAAGGATGGTCGGGGCGGATCAGGATAGCCAGGTCCTTGGTCATCTTGCCAGACTCGACGACGTCGACACAAACCTGCTCAAGGGCGTCGGCGAACTTTACTACGTCGGGTGTGCCGTCCATCTTCCCGCGATATTGCAGGCCGCGGGTCCAGGCGTAAATGGAGGCTATCGGGTTGGTGGAGGTTGGCTGGCCTTGCTGGTGAAGGCGGTAGTGCCGCGTGACGGTGCCGTGCGCGGCCTCTGATTCAATGGTCTTGCCGTCGGGCGACATCAGAACAGACGTCATCAGGCCGAGTGACCCGTAGCCCTGCGCCAAGGTGTCGGACTGCACATCACCATCGTAGTTCTTGCAGGCCCAGAGATAGCCGCCACTCCATTTCAGGCTGGCGGCGACCATGTCATCGATCAAGCGGTGTTCATAGGTGAGGCCCTTGGCATCCATTTGGCTCTTGAATTCCCGATCGTAAATTTCCTGGAAGAGGTTCTTGAACCGGCCGTCGTACACCTTCAGAATAGTGTTCTTGGTGGATAGGTAAACCGGATAGTTGCGCGAAAGCGCGTAATTGAAGCAGGCGCGGGCAAATCCGGAGATAGACTCATCCAGGTTAAACATGCCCAGGACGACGCCAGCGCCAGGAGCCTTAATGATTTCCCGATCTATAGGTGCGCCACCGTCGGCCGGGGTCCAACTCAGTTTGAGCGTGCCGGCGGAGGGGAACTGGAAATCGGTCGCGCGGTACTGATCGCCGAACCCATGGCGGGCGACAACTACCGGCTTGCTCCAGTTTTGCACCACGCGCGGCACATTTTTGCAGATGATGGGCTCGCGGAAGATGGTGCCATCGATGATATTGCGGATGGTGCCGTTGGGACTCTTCCACATTTGCTTGAGGCTAAATTCCTTGACCCGAGCTTCGTCGGGCGTAATGGTGGCGCACTTCACCGCAATCCCGTATCGCCGGGCTGCGTTGGCAGAATCAATGGTGATCTGATCGTTGGTCTCGTCCCGCTTCTGGATGGAAAGATCGTAATACTTGAGATCGATATCCAGGTAAGGGAGAATGAGACGTTCGCGAATCCACTGCCAGATGATGCGCGTCATCTCGTCTCCGTCCATTTCGACAACGGGGTTCTTGACCCTAATTTTAGCCATGTGTCGGCTCTGCTCCTGTGTGATGGGATTAAACCATCCATTATCCCCAATCGGAAGAGTGTTCAGTATGGGGTTCACGCTTTGCATTCAGAGCTGGCACGGCGGACGGTTCGTGGACACACAACCGCGCCAAAGGTGAAGCAAATGAAAAAAACAATCGCATGGTCCATCCTGCTGGTATGGGGCGAGTTCAACAGCACGTCGCGTGCTCAGCCCCAAGATGACATTGCCAAGCAGTTTGCCGGCATGTGGCGGCTGGTATCTAACTCGCAGCGCCTCGCTGATGGAACGACTCGCCAAAGTCCAAACAACGTCGCTTATGTTTTTTTTGATGCCGACGCCGGTCACATGTGCTACATCGCCATGAATCCGAATCGGCCCCGATGGAAATCGGAAGCCACACCGACACCGGAAGAAAGACAATCCGCGATGACGGGCTTCGGTGCTTACTGCGCCACCATCGAAATCCACGCCAAAGAGGGGTTTTTATTGCGGCATTATGAGCTGCATAATGACCCCAACGCGGTCGGCAAGGCTACTAAGCGATGGTATGCATTTCAGGGAACCAATCGTTTGACATTGCGGATCGATTCCCAGGAACTCAATCCGCCTGTCGTTGAAAGCACGTTGATCTGGGAGCGAGTTGTGAAATAACCTCGAGCGCGCCAGCTCTAAGAAAGCCGGGCGACGATGCCCTGGGGGGTGACCCGAGCCCAGGTCTCGTTGACTTGAACAAGGAAGCGGTCGTCGCGTGAAGCCGCTAGGATAAAGCCCGCATCAGCGGCTCGCCGCTGAAAGGCCTGGGCGTCAATACCGTTGACACGAAGGGAAAAAATGTTTGTTCCGTTGGGGACACGAGTAACTTCGAAGCGGGAGCCGGTCTGAAGAGCGGCGATGACTTTCTCGGATGTGGCGACGGCTTGGGCGTAACGCTCAGGGAAGCCCTCGAAGAAATGCAGCGCGACGGCAGCGAAGGGCCACACCTGGCTAAGTCCGTTGCCGAACATGCGGCGCGGATGAAACAGATTATCGAGCAGGCTCTTCGGGCCAGCGAGGATGGCTCCGCTGGCGGCGTTGAAGTATTTGTACATGGAAACGTAGACGGTGTCGAAAAGAGCGGCGTACTCGCGAATAGAAACGCCGGTGTACGCGGCGCCTAGAAAAAGCCTGGCGCCGTCGAGGTGGAGACCTATCTTGCGTTCACGGGCCCACTTGGAAACGCGCTTCATCTCAGCGATATCAAAGTTTTCCCCATTTCTCCGGCGGACGGGGGTTTCAATTTGGATCGCGCCGATGGGCACCGATACGCGACCGGAGGCGCCGCGGCTGGCTTCTCGCTCGAGGTCGTCCACCGTAAAGGTAGCTTGGCCGGGCGCGAGAGGTATTAAATTGAGGCCGCTGAGAGTTTGGCAGCAATCGCCGCAGTCGTTGAAAAGGTGGCACTCCTGCTGAACCAGCACGCGGCGCTTGTCGCCAGCGAGCAGCCGCACCGCGAGATGATTGGCGAGCGTGCCAGTGGAGAGCCACACGGCCGTTTCCTTGCCGAGCGCGGCGGCGACGGACTGTTCGAGCTTGGCGACTACTCCTCCGCGGGAATAGTCATCGGGTTCGATGGTGGAGGAGAGTTTTTGGAGAAGAGAGGCGTACTCGGCGGGCGTGTGGCGGATGCCGTCGCCGCTGGCTTGGACAGGAAGAGTGTCGGCAGCCGCGGATGCCGTACCGGCAGCGGCCGCAAAAACCGGCACGGCGAGGAATGTTCGGCGGTGCATATGGATACTGCCCATGCTATACGATAAATCGGTAAAATGAAAAGGGTGTAAAATCTCTTCGGGAGGACGCCAATGAGAGCCGGATGGAATACCCGAACTTCAGTGGGTCTCATGCTAAGCCCACTCGTCGTTTTATTCGCGCAGATTGCCACGACCACGGCTGCCAGCGCGGAACCAGCCAACCTAACGTCGCATGAACAAGTGACATTCTCGAAGGATATCGCACCGATCTTTCAAGCGAAATGCCAGGAGTGCCACCAGCCGAATTCCATCGCGCCGATGTCGCTGATCACCTTTAAAGAATCACGGCCATGGGCGCGTTCCATTAAGGAGCGTGTGGTGACGCGCCAGATGCCGCCATGGCACATCGACCGCAGCGTTGGCGTGCAGAAGTTCAAGAACGACATGTCCCTCACCGATGAGCAGGTGAACACGATTGCCCGCTGGGTAGACGGCGGAGCGCTGGAGGGCGATCCGAAGGACCTGCCGCCACCCAAGCCGCTGGTGACCGACAACGAGTGGAAGGCTGTGCGAGACGGCTTCGGACCGCCCGACCTGGTGATTCAGTCGCCCAAGTTCACCATGCCTGCCCAACATCAGGACGTGTGGTTCCGCCCGATGTCCGACATTCCGCTCACCGAGCCACGCTGGGCAAAACTCGTGGAGATTCGTCCAACTAGCTTGCAGGGACGAAGGATCATCCATCACTCCATTGCATACCTGGTGCTGAATAACGATCCGGAGGCCGTCAGCACGGGCACGGCCAATGGGCCCAACCGCCGCGGCGATAGCGCAGCGGATCTGGTGAACCGCCGGCCACAACTGATGGAGTGGGCTATCGGAAAGGGCTACGACCTGTATCGGCCGGGCACAGGAAAGTTGATCCTGCCAGGCGAGAAGATTTCCTGGGATCAGCACATCCATGCCGTCGGTGAAGATATCATCGCGGGCTCCGAGATCGGAATCTGGTTCTACAAGAAGGGCGAGGAGCCGAAAAAGCGAAGCTATCTGATCGGGTTCACCGGGCTTCGAAATGGGCAAACTCTGGATATACCCCCGAACTCGTTTGCCCAGACCGAAGGCTTCACCGTGCTGAAGGAGAATACGCTGATCGAGAACTTCCAACCGCACTTTCATCTGCGCGGTAAATCAATGCAGGTCGAAGCGATTCTTCCGGACGGAAGCTCACAAATCGTAAGCTACGTGGGGAATTTCAACTTCAACTGGATGACCAACTACATCTACGCGGACGACGCCGCGCCGGTGTTCCCTAAAGGGACCGTCATTCACGTTAGCGCGTCGTATGACAACACCAAGGCCAACAAGAACAATCCGGATCCGGACCAGTGGGTTGGCTACGGCGATCGCACGGTCGACGAGATGGCGCATGCCTGGATGAATGTCGTCTACCTGAATGACGATGAGTACAAGACCCTACTGGCGGAGCGCAAAGGGAAGATGACACAGGCGGTGGCTGCGCAAAAAGTGCAATGAAGCGATTGCCGGCTATTTGCGCCGCCGGCGCTCTCGTTGGCGGCTTGCTTTTGTTCAGTCAAACCATTCCCGAGCCGCGCAAGAAGTTCGGCGCCAGTATTACGGGCGCTTTTGAGGGCTGGTTCACGAGCGACAAAGATTCCCGCACTTTTCTGGTCGGATACTTCAATCGCAATACCGAACAGGAGCTTGACATTCCGATCGGGCCCGATAACCGTATTGAACCCGGCGGGCCCGACATGGGTCAGCCGACGCATTTCCTTCCTGGCCGGAAGTATGGAATGTTCGCGATTCCCGTACCCAAGGATTTCACGCCACAGGACAAGTACACGTGGACAATCTTCGCGAATGGCCAGTACAACAGCATTCCGCTTCGGCTGAACACTGACTACGTTATCAGCCCCTTCAGTGAGATCGCCGTGAACAACACGCCTCCCGTCATTCGGTTTGAGCCGAACGGAACTGCGATTCAGGGTCCCGTCGCAATGCTAGCGCATGCCCCGGTCCATACAACTTCATTGTCCAAGCCGCTGGTTTTGACGCTCTGGATCACCGACGATATGAAGTATACGAGCGGCACGAATGCGCCGAGATCAGGCGATCGGCCGCCAGTGACCCTGCTGTGGTCAAAATACCGCGGACCCGGCGTGGTGAAGTTCGATAAAGCAAATCCGCCCGCCGAGGCGTTGGGGACGGTGGACAAGGAGAGCGACGGCTTCAGTGGGAAAGCGACCACCAACGTCACGTTCAGCGAAGCCGGCGATTACGTCCTACACGTTACCGTGAACGACTACTCGGGCGATGGGGGCGGCGGCTTCCAGTGCTGCTGGACAACGAGTCTGGTCAAGGTTTCGGTGACGCCATAGCTGATCCAAAACCCGCGCACTGCCTTGATCAATTTACCGTGGCAAACGCCGCCTGAATTGAAACAGTGGGGCTGCCACCGGAGTCAGAACCCGAATCCGATTGTTACTCTCGTCGGCAAAATAAACACGCCCGGCCCGGTCCACAGCGATGCCTGCCGGGAAGGTGATTTCTGCAGCCAGTGCTGGCCCGCCGTCGCCATTTAACCCGCTTATTCCGTTTCCCGCGATCGTCTGGATTACTCCGGTTGACGCATCAACTCGTCTTATCCGGTGATTGATCGTGTCCGCGATGTAAACGTTCCCGGCGGAATCCAGTGCCGCTGCCTGGGCGTGATTCAACGCCGCGTTCGTGGCCGGTCCACCATCACCGCCAAAACCGCCCTGGCAGACTGATACGTTCAAGAAAGGGGCACTAGTCGCGCAAAGGCCGGAGCCGGCGAAAGTGTTTACTATTCCCGGATTCGCCGTCACGATGCGGATGCGGGAGTTCTCGTAGTCAGCAATGTAGATGTCTCCGGCCCTGTTGACCGCCGAGGGAATGGGATCCCAGAAGAGAGCGTCGATAGCTGGGCCGCCGTCCCCGCCATAACTGGTGATGAATTGACCGGCAGCGGTTTCAATAATCCCGGTATTTGCCGTGACTTTCCGAATACGCGACCAAGAGCTTGAAAAGTAAACATCGCCTTCACCGTTCACTGCGATCCCCGTCGGCCGGGAGACTCCCGCGTTGACGGCCGGCCCTCCATCGCCGCTATCCGTCGCGGCGCCTGTCCCGGCCACGGTAGTGATGACCCCGGTTGCTGCATCGACTCGCCGTATGCGATTGTTATCGGCATCGGCCAAATAAATGTTCCCGGCGGAATCCAGTGCGATGCTGATGGCTTTTCCAAACATCGCGTTGGTGGCCTGGCCTTCATCACCGCCGTAACCCAGGATTCCCGTACCCGCTACCACGGTCGTGGCGCCGTCTTTTGCCCAGATTTTGCGGATGAAACCACTCCAGTCCGCGACGTAAAGATTGCCCGCGGAATCCACCGCGAGGCTTGTTGGATTATTCAAAAACGCGCCGGCCGCACCGTTGCCGGCAAGCGTCGAGATCGTGTATTGCTGTCCAAACAGTGGCGCGCAGGCGAGGAGCAATATCGTCCGAAGACAGGGCACTTACCGATTGTGACGCATTTGAAGTGCTACGTGAGTGCACCGCGGCTCCCGCCTGCCTGCGGCGCTCGACAGCGGAACGTTCTATGACTTGGTGCTCGTGCCCTGCTTGATGAGGACGACCCGGCGATGAAACGGCAAGCGCGGGAGGGCATCGAGAAATACGTTCACGTGACGATTACGCTTGCGCCACCCCACGGAGCATCGAAATGACGGTGGTTCAGCTGGAGGAGTGATGCAAATGGCGCATCGGTTGGGAGTATACTGATTGGCAATCGGGAACAATGAAATCCCGGTTAAAAGGAGAATATTCATGAACAGGATCAGCCCGGTTGGGTTCGCAGCCCTGCTCACGTTTGCTGCCAGCGTATTTGGACAGAATGGCGCACCGGTGCTAGCCCCTGGACAGGGGGCGAGCGCACCGCCGGCCTATGCTTTCGACATCCCGAGAGCGGACATAGATCTGCTCCTAAAGGACCACCCGGGCGGCGACAAGCAGATTCGTGTAGTCGACATGGGCAAGTACAACATGGGTGTCGGCATCATTTATCGAGGCCCCACTAATGACAAACCTTCGGATCCGATCCACGTGCTGTATCACGACTACACCGCTGAAACCTACATCATCACGTCAGGATCGGGCATTTTGACGACCGGCGGCGTTATCGAGAATAAAAAGCCAGGCACCGGCGTTCCGAACGTAATGAATGGGCCGAGTGGAAGCGGGATAGCCGGTAAGGGCGCCTACAGCCGGAAAGTTCAGACCGGCGATATTATCATCATCCCTACCGGTGTTGCCCACGGCTGGAGCCAAATCACAGATCACGTGACATATCTTAGCGTTCGTCCTGATCCGGATCGGGTGTTGCCTGCCGGCTGGGTTTATCCAACATTACTGAACAATAGGCCGGACGAAGTCAAAACGAGCAATCCAGCGACTTCAAGTAACTAGACACTCAAACCAGCATACTGTTGCTGGTCGCCCCTCGGGGACGGCCGTAGCCTAAGTGCCGTTAGGGAACGCGGCGCGGGTCCCCGAACGATTTCGTTTCGCTCGCATCCCTACGCCCACCAGCAATGACAACCCGAACATTCCCAAGGTGGTCGGCTCCGGCGTCAGCAGGGTTGCCGCAATGGGGTTTCCGTTTGCATCCTGGAAGCCGTTGACGGTTAACTGAACGAAGATGCCACCGGAGTTGTCCACCTCGAATCCGCTGGCATCGATGTAGGTGTGAAGATGAACGAGATTGTTCGTAGCAGCGAGCGAAACGATGAAAAAAGGTGGCATGGGTGCTATCGCGTACTGATAGCCACACGGACCGCTCCCCTGGGATGCTCCGGTGAATATGGATTCGACCGGTGGCGACACATTCGTAGACCCTAAAGAGAAGTGGCCGGTTGAGGGGATAGGACTAAGGTAATTAATGCAAGTCAGGGTCAACAACGCGGAAACCGGACCGTTCACTGGTACGCTGTAGAAATCATCATGGGTGATGGATGCAAATGCCTGAGCACTACTGTCCTGGAAAGCATCCACGTCGAGCTGGATAGAATTGTCGGTTACGGTCACGCTCGCTTCTGCATCCCCAATGAAGAAACCGCCGGGGGGAATTGTGGAGCTACAGGATGCTGATCCGGGTCCAGAGCCACTGATAGAGCAAGGTGTTCCGCCTGGAGCATTCGTAGAGATATTGAAAGACGAAATCGTCGATGGGTAAGCGACGGGCGAAAGCGCTACAATCGCTGTAAAGACCAGGGTTGTTTTTATCCAAGGAAACTGGTTTGCTACAAATATATGCATATTCCGCCCTTTGTAGCTTGAATTGTTTCACATGGGTAGACCAAAAAAGAACTGGCAATTATTCCAGGTTTGGAATCCACAAACCCGCGTGGGGGAAGCTTCGGACCATTCCTTGCTGTGACCAAAGCGTACGCTGAGACTGTCTTGGTTTGCCTATGCATCCTTAGCTTAAACCGTTCCTTGAAGAGGGATTGAACCATCATCCGGCACTGGTCCTCAGTTACCCGCTCTTCGGTCGCGGCCGGACCTTTGATAATCCCTTATATCGTATGCCCATTTAATGGCCCATAAGAGCGGTGTTCCACGTAAGATGAACCTTCCGCCATCCGCGCAATAAGACTCGAACCGATCGGGCCTATCAGATGGAGCCGGCTTGACTGCGGCAACGTCGAACTCCTTGGACTGGCCGAATATTGTGGATGAGATTGCCAATGCGATCATACCGAAACTGCTGATTACCCGAATCATCGCCGCGACTCCTCTCTGTTAACGCAGGACGGACTGGAGTCTCAGTTTGTTGAAATCATTTTGCTGACTTTGGCCCTGACGGCGGCGAGACCAGAGAAAAAGCCCCGGCCTTGGCAGCTAGATTCACTCAGGGAGCACGTGAAACAGGTGCAGCATAGGACCATTGTTCGCGGTCTGGGTCAACAGTTGAGGATTCTGTTTTGCTCTCTCTGCGAGCACAGCCGCTCTTTCGTTCGGATCGGTAACATGCGACAACCTAACATCGTATAAATCGTCTCCGAACTTCAGGCGGACATGCGGATCGCGCGTCACATTATTAACCCAAGCCTTGCCTTGCGGAAAAGGCACTCCCGCCTGGAACATCGATGTTATGTAGAGCTGGCCATTGTGGAGGATGTAACCTGTCGTGACCGAGTGAGGAATCATGTACCAGGTTCGCGTCTGCAGCTTGTCTGTCTTATATTGGGAAACGAACGACCAGTCCGTGACGGGTGTGGTCACAACATTTCCACTAAGCCAGAGCCCAGGGTAATTCCCGGGGCCGGGTGTATTCCCAATCGGGCCGAATCCGGTGGCGCGTACCAGAACCAAGGCCAAAACCAAACAAACGACGAGTACCCCTATGGTTTTCGCTAACGTCTTCATATGAGCTCCTGAGCGAACGCTGTATTCCAGTCTAGCTTCCGGTAACTGAGTTATTGTACACTCAACGGCGGGAACTCGCTCCAGCGTAGTTCCGCACACCACGCCGGGTCAGTAGGGAGGCAGCATGAAGACGCTGTTGAAGGTCCTAGGGGTAATCGTGGTTTGCATAGCGCTGTTGCTTGTGGTGCTAAGCATCACCGGCTTTGGCCCTCATGGAAACACGCCTGGTTTGTGGCTCAAGGGGAATGTCGTAACGACTCCGGTTACAGACTGGTCCTTCACGGATAAGTACGAGACCATCAATGTTCAGACCAACACCAAATATCTGCTCCCGCACTCGGTCACCACTTATTGCGTCTCTTACGATGGGCAGCTCTACCTTACCTCCGTTTATCGGGCCGGGCTCACGTACCCTCACGGCAGGAGCTGGAACGAGGACGTGGCACGAGATCCGCATGTTCGTATCAGAATAGGAGATCAATTGTACGATCGGACGCTGTCCCGTGTGACTGACGAGACGCTGAGGCAAACCGTCCTCGCGGCGAAAAGGAAGAAATACCCTCAGCAGAAGATTCCGCCGACTTCGACCGTGATTCTGTTCCACGTGCTGGATAATTAGGAAACCAGAGTGAAGACGCTTTTGAAGGTCGTGGGCGTGATCCTGGGTTGCCTGGTCCTGCTGCTGGTCGTGGCGCGGATCACCGGCCTTGAACCTACCGCCGCCGGGAGGCCCGGCTTATGGCTCAAAGGGGAGCTCATCACGACTCCGGCTTCCGACTGGTCCTTTACGGACAAAGTTCAAAACATCCAGATCCAGACCAACACCTGGTATTTGCTTCCGCACTCCGTGACCATCGATTGTGTCTCCTACAGGGGGCGGCTCTACCTATTTTCCTTTTATGCCGCGGGGCTCACCTACCCGCACGGCAGGAGCTGGAACGAGGACGTGGCCCGAGATCCCCACGTGCGTATCAAAATAGGAGATCAATTGTACGATCGTACTTTAGCCCTGGTGAAGGATCCGGCCGAGCAGGAAGCCGTCCATGAGGCAACATTCAAGAAATATCCCGATTTGAAGCTGCCGCCGGGCGGGACGATTGTTTTGTTTCACGTGCTGGATAACTAGGAGCATTTTCAGCAGTCCCCGTCCAGTGAACTGAACCCATGAGAATCGTCATTACCGGCGCCAATAGCGCTTCGGGCCAAGCGATACTGCGATGTGCGCCGGAAGCCGGGGTGGCGCCAAACGCGCTAGTCGCCGCAGTCCGCTCCGAGAGTGCCGGAGACAAGATCCGGCCTCTGCTGGGCGAGGGGAGCAGCCTGGCCCAGGTTTCCTACGACGATCCCAGCAGTCTGGACAGGGCATTTCGGGGAGCTTCTGCGATCATTCACCTTGCGGGAATTCTGGTCGAGCGGCCGGGTTCTACCTATGAACAAGCGAACGTGGCGCCGGCTCGCAGCGTTGTGGAAGCCGCGAAGCGGGCTGCGGTCGCGAAGTTGGTCTTGATTAGTGCCACGGGCGCCGATGAGAAATCTTCCAACGGCTACTATCGCACCAAGGGGCAGGCGGAAGCCGTCGTACGTTCTTCGGGCCTGTGTTATACGATACTGCGCGCTCCGCTCCTGCTGGGACCTGAAACAGAAGGCACGGCAGCGTTAGCGCGGAATTCGCGCGGCCCCAAAGCCAAACTGATCGGCGGCGGCCGCAATTTTCAACAGCCTCTCTACGTGGGCGATTTAGCGCGCGCTGCCATGGCTGCCACTCAACCTTCAGTCGCCAGCAATCGCACGTTGGACCTCGTCGGCCCCGTTTCGCTGCCGGAGCGAGAACTCGTCGAACGAGCGGCTCGTTTGCTCGGCCACGAAGTGCGGATCAGTTCGATCCCGAAAGGACTGCTTTCCTTTATGTTGGCCATTCGCCAGCGCGTCTTCGGCCCCGGGTTTTCGGCAGACGCGGTGGAAGTGATCACGGCCAATACGCGTCTGGACTCGCAGCCCGCCGCGAGCAACTTGGGAATCCAATTGACCGGCATCGATGAGATGATCAAGAAGAGTTTAGGTTAGGAGCGAAAAAATGACCCAGCCCAGCCAATCCACGGCAATGGCGCGCGACGCGGGCGGAAGAAAAGCCAAGCCTTGGCAGAAGCTCTTGCCGTTCCTGATTACGCTGGCCTGTTTCGCCTATCTCTATAACCGCCTTAACCACGCCGCCGTGGCCGAAGGTACCGGGCTGCTCCCGTACCTGGCAAAAAGTTTTGAGAATGTGAACTGGCTGTATTGGCTGGCGCTCATGATCCCGTACAACTGTCTGTATGTGATATTCGACAGCCTAATGATCTGGACCGTGATCAACTGGTTCAACGCCAAGATACGCTACGGCGATATTCTGCCCATCCGCGCCAGCGCGTACATTCTCTCGCTGGTGAACGAGCAGGTCAGCAAGGGCGCCATCGCGCTCTATCTGAATCGTCGCGACGGAGTGCCGGGGTGGGAAGTCGGCTCCAGCATGGTGCTGGTCACGTTCTGCGAAATCTACAGCCTGATCCTGTGGGCGACCGTGGGCGTACTGTTGCGTTGGAATAGTTTCCAGCCTGCCTTCCACATCATTCCATGGGTCGCCTTGGGGGCCACCGTGTTCTTCACGATTTCCCAGTTATTTTTTAGCGGAAGAATTGCGCCCGGAGTCGCGCTGCGCGACCGCCCCATTTTCCGGGCGCTCCGGCTGGCCAAAGTGTGGCAATACGCCGTGGTGATAGCTTTGCGCGCGCCGCTCGTACTTGCTGGCGTGGTCGTCTATACGCTGTCTTTGAGACTCTTCGGAGGGACGATCAGTTTTGGAGAGATGCTGGGCATTCTGCCGGTGATATTTTTTGGCGCGGCTGCGCCCGGACCCATGCATTCAGTCGCGATTCTTTTTTGGGTTTTGCTCTTTCCCGATCGCCCGGGCCAGATGACCGCCTTTGGCTTCGTCATGCACAATTTCTTCATCTTCTTCAATGCCGCCGTGGGCCTGCTATTTCTCCGGCGTGCGACTCGGGAGCTGTTCGGGTAGCCTTCGGGACATCAGGCGTTGGGCCATCGAAACCAGTGTGCTCAGGACCAACAGCCAAACCAGGATCGTGAGCAGCGGCGCGAGAAATCGAAGACCCATCCGGATCAGGATGTCCATGATCGACGGAACGAAGTAAAGGATGCCATTATAGCGGCCTAGCTTGCTTCCCCGGAGCTTGGCTTGCCTGTGAACCCAGTACGAATCGATCACATACTGGGCAAACGCCGCTGTGATTAGGGTAGGCAGTATCCACGGGAATGCGCCGCGCACGGCTCCGGCAAACAACCCGGAAGTCACGAACAGGAAATCGGTGGTGTGATCAAAGGTGCCGCTGGCTGCGGTCACCGTTCCTCGGCGGCGGGCGATTGGACCATCCAGATAATCGGTGATCAACGCCAGCACCCACGCGGCGAACGCGAAAATCGCCGAGTGCTTATCCCCCTTGGCCATGAAAAACGCGAACGGAAGCACCAGAAGCAGGCGAACAGCCGTCAGTGCGTTAGCCATCGCTTCCTACTCTGTTGCGCCGTCGCCACATAACGCCCAGCCTACACCATGCGTGCGGAGGACCGACGATGAGCGGCCAGTCAAATGGGGTGATTAGGGGGCAAGTTTTACAAAAACTTTACAAATCGACCCTTCGCGTCCCGATCTAACTTCCATAATCTGATCCTAGGAGGGACCAATGCGTGGACTAACGATATGCACCCTATCGCTCCTGTGGGGAGCGGCCAGTTCACTTTCCGCGAGTGCGTTTTTTCTAACGAATCTCGTCTCCGACATTCCCGGAATGGCGGCCGTTACGGATACCAACCTGAAAGACCCGTGGGGAATGTCTTTCAGCGCTAACAGTCCGATTTGGGTAAGTGATCGGGCGACTGGCGTTTCCACCTTATATAACGGCCTTACCGGCGCCCCGGTCTCACTGGTTGTGGCGGTACCGCCGGGAGCACCTTTGGGACCTACCGGTCAGGTTTTCGCCGGCGGAGGTGGGTTCTCCGGCAACCCGAGCTTCATTTTCGATACGCTTGGAGGCACAGTCGACACTTGGGGAGGCGGGTCAACCGCCGCGGTCGTGGATACCACCGCAGGGGCCCATTATGAGGGTCTGGCCTCAGCGAACAGTACGCTTTACGCGGCGAATTTCGGAAGCGCGGGCGGCATCAACGTTTTCAATTCGAGTTATGCTCCGGAGACCCTATCCGGTAGCTTTACCGACCCTAACATTCCAACGGGCTACTCGCCGTTCAATGTTCAGAATATTAACGGTCTGCTGTATGTGGAGTACGCGAAGGTTACAACCGGTGTACCGGTTCCGCTTCCGGGCGGCGGCGGCTTCGTAGATATATACAACACAAATGGAGTCCTAATGCAGCGTCTGATATCAAACGGGGCACTCGACGCGCCTTGGGGGGTCACTATCGCGCCCGCCGGATTCGGGAGTTTCGGTGGCGATCTTTTGGTCGGAAATTTTGGAAACGGGGAGATCAATGCGTTCAATGCCACGACAGGCGCCTTTGTGGGCACGCTCATGGATCAGAATGGGAATCCAATCGTCAACAGCGGCTTGTGGGCACTTGATTTCGGGAACAGCTCGGCTAATCCAAACGCACTATATTTTACCGCCGGCATCAACATGGGAAACGACGGTTTATTTGGGGATATTCAAGCTACACCCGAACCCACTTCGGTCAGTTTAATTGCGCTAGGGATTCTAGGGCTGCTTGGCTACGCCTGGCAGCGTCGCAGAATGACTAACTGTTAGTTTTGTAGGGCTGTTGTGGTGCGAGCATCACAGAAATGGGTCCTCTCTCGCAAAGGGCGTCGCCTACCGACCCGTTATGAAGCTTTCGCAAGTACTCCTGGTTGAGGACAATGCCGGAGATGCACTCCTGGTCGGACAAGCGCTCGCCGAGTGCCCAACGCGGGGTCCGCCTACATATCGCCCTCGATGGCGAGCAGGCGCTTCAAATCCTGGAACAGCCGTACTTCAAACCCGACCTAATCATCTTGGATTTGAATATCCCGAAAATATCTGGCTACACCGTCCTGGCGATGTATCCCCCGAAGAAAGACCAGACGCCGGTGGTCGGGTTTACTGCATCCGAGAACGAAACAGACGTGAGCCGTGCATTCTCGCTCGGCGCTAAAGAATTCGTTCACAAGCCCATGGAACTGGATGAGTACAAGGCTTCCGTATGCGGCATGGTCAAGAAGTGGGCCAGCCGGTTGTAGCTCGCCAAAACCTTAGTCAATTCCATAGCGGCATCACAGCCAATCGAGCATCATTTCAGTGCCGACAGCTTCGGATGATGTATAAACAGTAAATGACGTTGTCCAACATGAAAGGAACGAACATGCGCCGTGTTTATATATCCGCTCTGGTTGTGACGTTGTCGATACCCGTGCTCATAGGCGGTCAAGAACCCGCGGCGCAAGCCCCAGGTCGTGGCCCAGGAGGGGGAGCGCGGTCGGCTGAAGCTCAGGAAGCGGCTGCGCGTTACGCCGCTGCTGACATCCGAGTATTAGTTCCTGGCGTCGTTTATAACGCAGGCTTGTTGGACCTCGCCGCGGCGTACACGAAGGAGACTGGCAAGAAAGTGGCCGTGAGCTTGATTGGTATGGGCACGATTGTCAATGCGGTGAAGACCGCCAATCCGCCGGCGGATGTGATCGCATTGCCTTTCGACCTGATGAGCACGCTGTCGCTCGACAGTGGCATCGTCCCGGGCAGCTTTATTCCTCTTGGCCGTTCGGAAATGGGCCTGGCCGTTCGCGCGGGTGCGTCTCACCCCGACATTTCAACGGTCGAAAAATTAGCCGCCGCGTTGCGCGGCGCGAAGGCCGTGATGCGGTCGAATCCCGCTGGCGGCAGCATGGTGGCCAAGGTGATCGAAGACAAGGTGATCAAGCGGCCGGAGTTCACCGGCGTCAACAGTCCGGTCAGCACGCAAGGGGAAGGCGGACAGGCGCTGGTGCGCGGAGAAGGCGACATGGCGCTGCAGGCAATCTGCGAGATTCTTCCTTACAAGCAGATCGAACTGGTTGCGCCGTTGCCGCGCGAGCTCGGGGCCTGGATCGACATGTCGGCGGCGGTGTCGGCCAGAGCTATGCATCGCGACGATGCGCTCGGGTTTATCAAATACTTGTTGCGGCCGGAGTCGAACACGGCGTGGAAGACGAAAGGCCTGGAGCGGTTCAACTGAGGTCAATCTCACATCCCTCCACAGCGGCCTGGTCAGGGTTCGCCGGTCGATAGTCTCTCAGTTTTGCTATCGTTGTCGATTATGCGAGATTTCGCAAGCCCGAAACTCCTGGTGGCGCTGGCGGCCGTTGCTCTCTGGGGACAGGCGCCAAGCAATGTGAAGATCGACAGCCCGCAGGCGCGGGTTCTCGTCGTTACAGAGCAGCCGCGTCATCCCAGCGCCCTGCATGAGCATCCCATGAACCGCGTGATGATCTACCTGGGCAGCGGCCAATTGACGCGGACCTTATCGGACGGAAAGGTGCAAAAGCTTGAATTCAAGACCGGCGACGTGCGCTGGAGCCCCGCCGAGGGACCGCATACCAGCGAATACATCGCCGACCATCCCTTTCAGATTGTCGAGATCGAGCTAAAGAACAAACCCCAACCCCACATTGAAATGCCGGCTATCGATCCGCTCAAAGCCGATCCGAAACACTACTCGCTTGAATTCGAAAACGACCAAGTGAGGGTCTTGCGTGTCCGTTTTGGCCCGCACGAAAAAGGCGTACTGCACGAGCACAAGCTGAACCATATCGTCGTTTACTTGACCGATCAGGCAAAAGGGAAAACCGGAGAAGTCCGCCTGGATGAGCCGATGACTCATACCGAAGAAAACCCGTTAGATCATCCGGTGGAAAGGATCGCGATCGACTTGAAATGAGGGCCTGGAACCGTATCATCAGACGGTACGGAGTACTCGGCATTTTGTTTGCGTGCCTCGGCGCGGCGCAGTCGACCTCTGGACCGCCGGGGCCCACTCAGCCGCTTCCGTTCAGTCATAAGAAGCACATTTCAAATGGTCTCGATTGCAAGGATTGTCATAGCATGCCTGACCCAGGTGATGAAATGACTTTTCCCGCCACCGCCAAATGCATGACCTGCCACGTCGAGATCAAGAAAGACAGTCCAGCGATTCAGCTATTGGCCGATTACAACAAGAAAGGCGAGCCGGTTCCGTGGAAGCGAGTGTATCGCGTTCCGGACTACGTGTTTTTTAGCCACAAGATCCACCTCACGCAAGCCAAGGCCATGTGCGAGACCTGCCATGGACCGGTGCGCGACCGAGATGTCATTCGCAAGGAGAAAGACACCTCGATGGCCTCTTGCATGGACTGCCATCGTATGGCGGGCGCCTCCACCGAGTGCAATTTCTGTCACGATCCCCGGTAAGTAGCGACGAGTTTTACCGTTCCCACCTGATCGTTAGAAGGTCACTTTAAGCGCCAGCTGTATAATCCGCGGATCGTTGGCCGAAGTGATGGTTCCGAATGTCGAGGAACTTAGGGTGAAGGTCGGATAGTTGCTGTTGCTGCCGCCAGGTAAGGGGGTCGTAAAATTCGAATGGTTGAAAGTGTTGAAGAATTCCCCGCGCAACTGCACGCGCCACCGCTCCTTGATGGGGATGTTTTTGAACAGTCCCATGTCCCAATCAAACAAACCCGGACCAACCAGGGCGCCCTTACCAACGTTTCCAACCGTTCCTGCAGCCGGTTGACCGAAGGCCGCGGGATTAATATAGTTCACGCACGGCGCGGTCTTGCAAGCGGTGCCACCCAGTGGATTTCCACCGAGGTAGACGCCACGGTCCTGATTGAGACCGGTCTGCGAAATATCCTTACCCGAGAAAATGGTGAACGCGAGCCCGGTCTCGGCGGTAACGATGCCGGTAAGCTCCCAGTTGCCGAACACGCCATTAACGAACTTGTTGCTGGTGCGCGGCGAAGGGATATCCCACAAGTAAGACACGACGAAAACCTGTTTCCGGTTGAAATCCGAGGTTCCGTAATCAAGCTGCTTGTTGCCGGAGGCGTACCATGGAATCGGTAGAGGACCCGCTCCGCCAGTCGCGCCCGCGCCAGTAGTACCGTTGGAAGGCGGGACGTCATCGATCGAATGCTGCCAGGTATAGTTGGCCAAAACCGAAACGCCGTGTGCGAACCGCTTCTGCATGGTGAGCTGCAACGAATCGTAATGCGAATTTCCGGATTCGTCGAGCAGTTCCATGTTGTTAGAGTATCCCGGGAATATCACCCGCTGCTGCTCCGATAGAGTGCTGCCGGGAATATAAATCGAGGGATTCAGGTACTGCTGGAGCGAGAGATGGCTCGAGTGCGATCCCACATACGCCAGCCGGCCGAGCCATTGGCTGCCGAACTGATGCTCCAAGGTCAGATTCCAGCTATAGACCACCGGAACCTTAAAGGCCAAATCGCCATGCAGATTGAACGTGGTGACCGCTACCGGCGCGGGGAGCACCACATTCTTGGGGACCGGGAACGGGGCCGGGAAAACCGACGCGTACTGAGACTCGCCGGCGAGCGGGTTGCTGAACGGGCCGGGAGGATTCGTAATCAGGATCTGCTGTGCAAAGGGCGCTTCATCCACCATGTTGTTGTTAAAAATGCCATTAGTGGCAGAATCGTAAAACATACCCGCGCCGCCGCGCAGGCTGGTCTTGCCGTCGCCGAAAACATCCAACGCAAAACCGACGCGCGGACCCCAGTCCTTGAAATTGTTGCCGGTTCCATTGGTGGGGAAGCCCGGGTCGCCCCGGAATAATAATCCTGGAGGCGCGTTCGGATAGACGATGGAATGGATTCCCGCTTGATAGTTTGGAATCGAGAAACCCTCCACGCGTCCGTCCACTTCGTGGTAGGGGAAATATGGCTCCCATCGCAAGCCCAGATTGATCGTTAATCGGCGCGTGGCCTTCCAGTCGTCTTGAATGAAATATCCCGACATCCAGGCGTTCGCATTCTCGAACTGGCCCTGCGCCTGCTGGAACTGATACAGATCGCCGATCATAAAATCCGATATAGCGTTACCAGTGGAAAGCGTGTGGTTGGACTGCCCCGTAAACGTGAACAGGCCGGGCGAGTTGAAACCGTTATCGAGCTCCACCTGGCGCCGCTCCAGATCGAAGCCAATGGTGAGATTGTGCTTGCCGACCACCCAACGGATTTCATCGTTTCCAATGAAATTATTCCGCGTGAAGCGGGCGAACGGGTTGTCGCCAAAGCTGAAGAAAGTGCTGACATTCACAGACTGGACATCATTGGCCGGAGGCTGATAGGGAATATTCACGCCGAACGTACGGACGCTCGGAACATCGGGAGCGGGCCCGCGAATGGACGCGTCACGTAGAAAGCCAACCCGAAATTCGTTCAATAAGCTGGGGCTGAAAATGTGCGTTTCCTGCGCCAGCACGTTTTGGGCGATGATGTCCGAACCGTCGGCGTAGGACAGGATATTCGTCGGAGTGTAGACCGGCTTATTGGTGAACAATTGCCAGTCGTAGCGCAAACTGGCGTGATCTTTATCGGAGAAAACATGATCGAACCGGCCCATCACATCGTTGAAATTCTGGTGTAGTGGCGAGGAGTAAAACACGATTCCACTTGCAGCCGTCGAGGCCGGCAGGTATTTCAACACACCCTGCGACGCCGGATCGAGGCGCCCGAGAGGGATTTGGTTCCCGGGAAATGGCTGGCCTGTCTGCGGGTCGTAAATCGTGGCCTGACCCGCAAAATTGCCTACCTCTTCCTGTGGCGTCGGTACAGTTTTGCTCAGACCGTTGGTCACGTCCCGGAGACTGGTGTATTGGTAGCCGGCGAAGAAGAACGTCTTGTTCTTTTTAACCGGGCCGCCGATGGTGCCGCCCTCCTGACCGCGCTTCAGCGGATCGGCTACTTTCGCGAAATAATTTCGCGCGTTCAGATCGCCGTTGCGGATAAAGCCGAAAAAGTCTCCGTGAATGGCGTTAGTGCCGCTCTTGGTAATCACG
>DATHOT010000041.1:0-9346 GCA_035484655.1 Bryobacteraceae bacterium
TGGGGCAACTAGCCAAGGATAGAGGATCGAACGAAGCGGTCAAAGACTTCGGCGATCGAATGGTTAAGGATCACGGTAAGGCCAACGATGAACTGAGGGACGTCGCCTCGAAGAAAGGGGTCATCTTGCACGACTCGATGAACGCCACCAACAAGGCCCTCTATGACCGTCTGTCGCGCCTGTCTGGCGACGCGTTCGATAAGGCCTACATGCGCACCATGGTTCAGGACCACCAAGAGGGGTAGTGGAGTTCCGGCGCGAGTCGCAGAGCGCCCAAGATCCGGATGCCCGGCAGTTCGCCTCGAAGGCCTTGCCGACGCTGGAGGAGCACCTCCGGATGGCGCAGGATACCAGTTCGCAGTGGAGGTAATGATGCCTGAAAAAAAGACGATCGAACGAGCCCGTGAGGATGCGCGCGAAGGTAAGGCGCCCAGCACGCAGGCTGGAGAATTTGTACGCGAAGAGATGGACCACATCCGGGAAGGCAAGCATGGCGCCCGTTCGCCGCAGCAGGCCATTGCAATCGGCCTTTCCAAAGCGCGGCGCGCCGGGGTGAAACTGCCGCCTCCAAAGAAAGGACGAGTCTCGAAGGAGACCAGAACCAGGGCCGAGCGCGACTATGCGAGAGGCCAAAGCGGGAGCCTTCGGAAGCCATCCGCCAAACGATCTCGCGCGACTATGGCTGCTCTAAAGAAGGAAGGACGAGGAGCGGCGTCCCATGCGGCGCTTTCTCGACACGCTAAGAGCGCAGCTCGGGTGCGGAAGAGTCGCGGGACGGTCGGCGGGTCTAGTACGCGGTCGCGTTAGAGCTCGCTCCATTACTATTTAGGCGCCATGCGGATGGCCCCGTCCAGCCGGATCACCTCGCCGTTCAACATAGGATTCTCGATGATCTGGCGAGCCAGCAGGGCATATTCGGCCGGCCGGCCGAGCCGTTTCGGAAAAGGCACCATGGCTCCGAGGGCTGTCTTGACGTCGTCAGGCAGCGAGGCCAGTAGCGGTGTATCAAACAGGCCGGGCGCAATGGTGCAGACGCGAATGCCAACGCTCGAAAGATCGCGCGCAAGTGGCAAGGTCATGCCCACGATGCCGCCCTTCGAGGCTGAGTAAGCGGCCTGGCCAATCTGCCCATCGAAGGCCGCAACCGACGCTGTGTTGATAATGACGCCACGCTCGCCATCGGGATTGGGGGCGTTGGGGGCGATCACCCAGGCCGCAAGCCGCGCGACATTGAAAGTGCCGATGAGGTTCACGCGAATCACTTTCGCGAAACGCGCGAGATCGGCCGGTCCTTCCTTGCCGATGGTGCGCTGTGGATCGCCAATGCCGGCGCAGTTGACGCAGATGTGGAGGGCGCCAAAAGTGGTCATAGCGGCCTTGACGGCCTGCTCGACCTCGGCCGGATCGCTTACGTCGGCGCGGGCGTAATGGGCGGATTCACCAAGCTCGGCCGCAAGGTGCTTTCCCAGTTTTTCGTTGAGATCGAGAATGATGGCGCGTCCGCCCGCGGCCACGATCATCCTCACGGTGGCCGCGCCCAGTCCTGAAGCTCCGCCGGAGACCAGCGCGACTTTTCCTTGAATGTCCATAGGGGTCCACGGACTATCGTACCGAACGACTTGCGACAATTGCAGAATGAGCGCAAATGCGGTCCCCAGCCTTCGGATCGCGCCGGCCACCGAGCGCGACGTCGCCATTATTTTGAGTTTCATCCGTAAGTTGGCCGAATACGAGAAGCTGTCGCACCAAGTGGCCGCCACCGAAGACTTGCTGCGCGAGACGCTATTCGGCGAGCGCCGAGTGGCTGAAGTCTTAATAGCCTATCTGTCGAACGAGCCGGCCGGATTTGCCCTCTACTTTCACAACTTCTCAACGTTCCTCGGGCGGCCCGGGATTTATCTCGAAGACCTTTTCGTTGAGCCGGCGCACCGCGGCAAGGGAATCGGGAAGGCGCTGCTCGTCGAGCTTGCAAAGATGACGAAGGAGCGCAATTGTGGACGGTTGGAATGGGCCGTGCTGGATTGGAACCGTCCGGCGATCGATTTCTATCGCAAGCTGGGAGCGATTCCCCTGGATGATTGGACGTTGTTTCGCGTGACCGGCGAAGCGCTTGATAATTTACAGCTTTAGTTTCGCCGCGCCGACGATCCGATGGCTCCCGCGAACCTCAACCAACACTACGGCGTTTAAATTTTCACGGTTCCAGTCGTCTAGGATGTGCAGCGGCAGGTCGGACGTGAACTCCGGTGATTTGCGGGCGTCGAAGCGGGCCACCGAAACCAAGCTGCGGACCACGCCGGTGTGAGTCAGCCGGCGCCCGACATTTTCTCCTCGCCGGACATCGCTCGCCAGGGAATCTTCCGTGATCGCCAAAAGAATCTCCACATTCTTGATTCCGGCCGGGAAATGGATGACCGTGAGCGCGAGATCGGACGGATCTTTCCGCAACAGCGACACATTGGAGTGAGGCGCCGCGGCAGCGCGCCGAATCTCTTGAAGCGCACGCGGGCCATCGGCGCCGTTGAATCCCGCCTGCCCATTCACCACCATTTGCGGCGTATAAACGTCTTCGATCCCGAAAGTGTAGGCGTACTCTTGCTGCCGTTCGGTGAACAGATGAGCGGAAAAGCGATCCTGCCAGCCAAGCTGGTTCCAGTAATCGACGTGCTCTCCAAGGACAATAATCTCGGCCTCCGGTACGGGTTGAGCTTGTTCCAGACGCGCGAGTAACTGGTCGGCGGGCGGACAACTCGAGCAGCCTTCGGCGGTGAATAGTTCGACGATTACCGGAGCGTGGGTGTTGGGCGAAGCGGCGAAGAGCCAACCGCTCAATAAAGCACTTACTGTAAGAATGAAACAGTATCTCAACTGAACCACTATCTCAAGGATAAACCAATAGCTCAAAACCTGCGAAATGTGGGCGGCCCGCCATAAAGGACGAGCCGCCCGGTGGTGTCAAAAGCTAGGACGCGCCGTATCCGGAGTCCTAAATATAGTTAACGGTAATAGTGGCCGTGGCGGTGGCGCCGGTCGCGTCAGTCACGGTGAGGGTGAGGGTGTAAGTCTGTCTGCCACCTACAAGCTGGATAAGTGGCGTCGCGCTAGCGCCGCCTGGATAGGTGATGACCGCACTCGGCGAGGCCTGCGCGACCGCCCATGCGTAAGTCAAGGCTCCAGCGTTAGTGGATGTCGAACCCGAAGCATCCAGAGTAATCTGGTTTCCCGTCACTACGAACGTATTCGTGCTGTTAGCTCCGCCGGGACCGTTGACCAAGATCTTAATGGGTGAACTACCGCCGCCACCGCCACCCCCGCCGCCAGCAGGCTGAGTAATAGCCACTGTTCCGGTAGCGGATGCCGTATAGACTGAGCCAACGCCTGCGACCGTTTCAATCACGTCATGAATCTTGGGCGGAGTGTCGGTTGTGTACCCGAACGAGAGAGTCGCGGGTACGCCCAGGTAACTCTTCGTTCCAAACAGGGGATTGTTGCTTTGAGAGATCAAACCGACGAATTGGACTGCGCTACTGGTGACATAGGTCTTGTCAGCCGTCAGTGTCACGATGGCGAGAATGCTACTGCCTGGAACCGTGCCCAGATTTACCGGAGGCGTCGTGCCCGCGGGCTCCAGGAAGAACGTCGAGGTTAACGTGTTCGCCTGCGCATTGTAGTTTGTTTGGTCATGAATCTCAAGTGTGCCGGCTGCGATTGAAGCCAGCACGCTGGCGGGCAGGTTCGACGTTAGACTCGATTGAGCTGAACTGAGGCTAAGCACCTGCTCCATGGTTAATGCGGTAAGGGTCTGCGCTCCGGCGGGGACCGCAACCGCCAGCAGTCCCATGATTAATGCTATGGAAAGCGCACCACCCAAGCTTCGAAGCAATTTCATGTTTTCTCCTTTTTTTCATCCATCCCTGAAAAGATGATGACTGGCTCAAGCGCCCCGATGAAGGGCATTTAAGTAAGCGGGCGCGGGCCGCATAGTACAAATACAATGATTTGACCCACGACGTCAAGGTCTGTTTCACTTTAATCTAACTTATTGGTCGGAGTATTACGCGTGTTACAAAGAGGATCGCTCGCGGACTACTGGTGGGCGTAGCTGGGCTTCTTCCAATCGCTTAGCTTCCTGGTAAGTGAAAACCATACGATGGATTACAGTTATATTGG
Organism: Bryobacteraceae bacterium; assembly: GCA_035484655.1. GTDB lineage: Bacteria > Acidobacteriota > Terriglobia > Bryobacterales > Bryobacteraceae > Palsa-89. The sequence continues at coordinate 4,171 of DATHOT010000041.1, forward strand.
ATAGTACTGCGATTACCCATAGGACGGCAGCCATGCGATCAAACAACGCGCCGATAATGAAGAGCACTACGCGCTCGGGGCGCTCCATGAAACCGACCTTGCAACTGGGAATGGTATTCTCCGCGCGGGCTCGCGTGTAACTGACCATGACGGAGCCGGTCATGACGATGGCGGTCAGTACCACGTAGAACGGGCGGCTGATATTTCCGTAATAAACCAATAAACCCATGAGAAGAGCGAGATCAGAGTAGCGATCCAGCACGGAGTCGAAGAATCCCCCGAAGCGCGTTACCTGGTTGGTCTCCCGGGCCACTCGGCCGTCCACCATATCGAACAGGCCGGCGCCGATAATCACCAGGCCCGCCGCGCGAAAGCGACCGGCGGCCAGCAGCACGGCGGCGGCGATGTTGATCACCAGGCCGAGAAAGGTGAGGACATTGGGGTGAATCTTGGAAAGGGCGAGGCCATGCACAATCAGGCTGATTACTTTGTTGCACGCGATTCCAATCGCGCGGGTGTATGTCATTTATGGGACGGCCCCCCTCCGATTCTAACCCGAAGTTGAATCGTTCAGATTATGTATCGTAGTCAATTCCAAAATCTCCATTTCGCGCGTGCCCCCAGGGATCAGGACCTTGACGGTGTCGCCCACCTTCTTGCCGAGCAACGCCCGGCCGATGGGCGAGGTAGTGGAAATTTGGCCCTTTGCGACGTCCGCCTGTTCGCTGGTCACGAGCTTATAGGTTATCTCTTCTTCTTTGGTGAGATCGAGTACTTTAACCGATGAACCGAGCCCGACGCGGTCGCGCGGGATACGATCGAAGTCGACCATGGACAGTTCGCGAAGACGGGCGCGAAGCTGGCCCAGCCGGGCGTTAACCATGCCCTGCCGTTCCTTGGCGGCATGATATTCCGCATTTTCGCTCAAATCGCCGTGCGCCCGGGCTTTGGCGATTTCTCGGGGGAGTTGGATTCGCAGTTCGTTTTCGAGCAGTGCGATCTCATCTTCCATCTTCTTTATGAGGTCCTGCATTCGAGGCTTTCTACATTATAGGGCCGAACGCGGAAGGTGCGCGGCAACTTGCGGAGGCTCGACATCGCGGGATCGATATGGTACACCTCGGTACGATAGCAATCACAGCCTAAGGAGGCGGAATGCGGAAAGCTAAATATTTAATAGGAGCTGGGTTGATTGCGTTCGGCTTGGTCCAGATCGCCACCGCCCAGAACGACGAAAAAGTCTATCGCATTGGTGAAGAAGGCGTCACGCCTCCCACGGTTTTGTCCAAAACCGAGCCCGTTTACACCGACGAGGCGCGCGACGCGAAGATCGAAGGCGCCGTAGTACTCTCGCTGGAGATCGACACGGAAGGTTTCGCGCAGAATATCGAAGTGACGCGTAGCCTGAATGGCGGCCTCGATCAAAGCGCGATGACAGCAGTCCAGCAATGGCGTTTCAAGCCCAGTGAGAAGAACGGCAAGCCGGTTCGCGTAGTGGCGAAGATTGAAGTTAATTTTCGACTGAAGTAACGCCGCCCGTCACGGCGATTGAATGACAACGGCCGTCGACGCGAGACCGGACGCGACCGTAAACGTGTTACTGCCGGCCGCCAAACGAACGCGGATCTGGTATGCGCCGGGGATGACGTTATCGATGGACTGCACGTCGATCACGGCCCCATTCCCGGCAGTGACAGTGACCGTGGGCAGACCCGCTGCCAGGCCCTGGTCGTCGTCGGGCCGTACGAAAATGTCCTGCACCGAACGTGGATTTCCGTTGGTTGGCGCATCCAGGACGGTGACGTGAGTCGCATTACCGGAGGGCACTCCATACCAGTAGGCAACGTTGGCAATCACGGAATTCTGCGTGCCTTGGATTTGAAGATAACCCTGGTAAGCCCTGGGATTGAGTGCGGAGCCCGTCAAGCTAACTGAAATGGCCTGGGATTGGCCGGGATTGAGCGCAACGCTGTTGGAGGAAAGCGTTGGCACCGGGCCATTTCCAATGGGCTGAACATTGATCGAAAAAGTATCGCTGGCGGCGCCGATGTTGGTGATGCTGACGGTGCTGGTCTGGTTTACCGATCCGGAACTAGCGCCAAAACTAATGGATGCGGGGGCCACGACGATGTTGCTGTTGAGGGCGTTCAAGACGTTTAGAAAGCCCGCGCCGGATTGTTGAATGGTAAGCGGCGCGCCGGAATTCTGGATAGGAACAGCGCTATTCACCAGCAGCGACCGGTATTGGCTGGAGGTGAGACCCGGCCGCGCTGCCTCCAGCAGAGCCGCCGCGCCGGCCACCATCGGCGCTGAGAAGCTGGTACCGCTCTCGACTACGAAGCCCGCATTTAGGGTGGCGGTGTTGACCGGCTCACCGACGGCAACCATGTCCGGCTTGATTCCAAGATCGCTGTTCGGACCCTGGCTGGAAAAGGAACTGAGCCGATTGGGGTTCACGGCGACCGGCTGCACATTGAAATTGATGGTCACCTGGAACGAGCCGCCGGCCAGTTGTTGTTCGAGCGACGCGCCATCTTCATAGCTCACTAAAGCCGCGGGCAGACTAGCGGCGCCGACGCTCATAGTGATTGGATCGGGACGGGCAGCGTCTGTATAGACCACCACTGCCACCGCTCCGGCCTGTTGTGCATTATCGATCTTGGTCTCGAAGGTGCATACGCCGCGAAAGATGAGAGCGATCATTCCGGAAAGGCTATTCGCAGGCAGAGAGCTGCAAGCCTGGTCGGCGGGATCGAACTGAGTGACGTCGACCAGTGGCGCGGAAATCGGCGTGGTGGTATTCGGACCGCTCCCGGGATAGGCAGCTACCGCCCGTCCTGTGGCCAGTTGGAGCATTCCCGCAAAATCGCGATCGTTCCAGGTGCTCCCGACCGTAATGGCATCGGGCGCTACGCCGGGCGAAGAGATGGTATTGGGATCGGAGCCGGCGTTCCCCGCCGAGACCGTGACGATGACGCCAGCTGAGGTCGCAGCTTCCACGGCCTCTGCCAGAGGATCATCGGCGGGGCGCCCAGCGAGGAGTGAACCGAGGCTCAGATTGATGACATTCATGCCGTCGGTGTAAGCGTCGTCTATAGCGCTGATGATCCAGTCTTCTTGCGCGCCGGGGGAATCGTCTGGAAATACCTTGTAGTTGCCGAGGAAGGCTTTGGGAGCAATTCCGGAAATCGGTCCGATGGGATCGGCCACGGGTGCGCCGGCGACAACGGTGGAGGTGCCGGTCCCGTGCCCGGCCGTGTCGATGGCCGGAGCGTTGGTTCCGTCGCTATTGATGGCATAGCTGCGCGCGACGATGATCTTGTTATTGGTGTAGGCCATGTCGGAGGGCTGATTGACAAGGGGAAATCCGTTGGGCGGAGTGAGCGTGGAATCGTTCAAGGCCGGATGTCCCGAATCAATCCCGGTATCTATCATGCCGATCATCATTCCAACTCCAGCGTTCGATTGGCCTCCGATTTGGTTCCAGGCCTCGGGAACCATCTCGAGCGGCAGCGCGTGGTCCAGAGTGCGGTAGAACATCCGCACCGGATGAATTCGCACCACGCCTGGAATGGAGCCCAGAGCGGCGGCGCGGTCGGCGGGAATCCGCACGATCATCAGATTTGTCAGCGCGGTGGTTTCTCCGATCACCACGGCGCCGGCGGCTTCGAGCGCGGCTCTCATTCGCAGATGCTGCTGCTTCAGCGCGGATACTCGGGCGCGGAACGCGGTGTCGGCCGTAGGAGCGCCATGGCCTAGCCGGACCGTATGGGTCGCAGCTGGTTCACCGGCCAGTTGCACGAAGAAGCGATCCGGCACGGTGCCTGCGACGGCACAAACACTCACGAAGATTAAGCACAGAGATTTCATGGGAATCGTATTGGATGGATCGACTAATCAGCAAAATTCCTATACGGGTAACGGCTTGGTAGCCTAGGAGGTTGCTGAAAAAGTCTTTTCAAGAGCTCACTTGGCAGGTCGGGGACCTGCTCCACAACTCCAGGTCAATGACTTAGCTCTACACGTGGCGCAGGTCTCCGACCTGCGAGAGACTTTTTCAGCAACCTCCTAGGGCCCAGAGGCCGGTGTCCTAAGGCCAAACGGCGCATTCGACAAAAGGAAGCCAAAATGTTACCATATGTTTAGTGGCGCTGAGGCGCCGGTACCCCCCTTATGGCTAGCAAACCTCCCTTTGCGCAAGGCGCACAGATCGAACATGCCAAGTATGGCCTAGGCTCGGTGCTTTCCTGTACCGAAGAGTATATCGTGATCAAATTCGACGATCACGGTGAAAAAAAGTTCGTACTCGCCATCGCCATCACCGCTCTTAAGAAAAGCGACCGTCAGCCGCCCGTGGAAAAACGGCGGTCTGCTCGCAAGAAGGCCACTCCCGTAGCCGCTCACTAAAGCAGCTGGATCTCAAAAACTAAAGGCGTTCGAAGAATTTCTGAACGAGTTGCCATGCGCGACTCGAAAGGTTCATAATAAAGCCCTAAACATTTGGTGCGCGGGTTGTCAGCCCGCGCATTCTTCATTAGGGGGCATAGTCCAGGATGGCGTCGAACGTGCGCTCCGACATCGCGGCCAGATTTGCGGAGATTCACCCCCCGCTCGATCCCCAAGCTGCCCTGGTCGAGGCAAATCGTTGTCTCTTTTGTTTCGATGCGCCTTGCAGCGTTGCGTGCCCCACCCACATCGATGTGCCCCGTTTCATCAAGAAGATCGCTACTGAAAATTTGCGAGGGTCGGCGGTGACGATTCTGGAGGCGAATATTCTGGGCGCTAGTTGCTCGCGGGTTTGTCCGGTAGAGGTGTTGTGCGAAGGAGCATGCGTGATGCACCGGTACAACAAGCAACCTATCGAGATCGGACGGCTGCAGAGGCACGCGATGGACTCGTTCTACGGAAATGGAGCTAAGCTGCCTTGGGTGCCCCCGCCCGAGCGTCCGGCTAAGGTGGCCTGCATCGGCGCGGGCCCGGCATCGCTGGCTTGCGCGGCTGAGCTTCGCAAATACGGTTATCGCGTGACCATTTTCGAGAGCCGTCCATTGGCCGGCGGGCTAAACACGTACGGCGTGGCGGAGTATAAGCTGCGGCCAGCAGATAGCCTGCGCGAAGTGGAACTCGTCAAGTCGCTGGGCGTGGAGTTTCGATTCGGAGTGACAGTGGGCGACGA
>DATHOT010000042.1:0-23946 GCA_035484655.1 Bryobacteraceae bacterium
AGCGACGGAAAAGCCATTGCCATGCTGCGTTCCGATGCAAAAAATCCAGCCCGCGCGGCCATCAAAATCGACGGGCGTGATGTGCGCGACCTCGCTCCGGATTCTATCCCGTCCGAATTTCCCGCGTCGTCTTTGGTAGTCCCGCAGCAGGTCATCCTCTCCGCCGCCGATGGGATGCGCATCCACGGCCAGCTTTTCTTGCCGCCCGATTTAGCGCCGGGCGAGAAGCGTCCCGCGATGGTATTTTTCCACGGGGGCTCGCGGCGTCAAATGCTGCTGGGCTGGCATTACATGGACTACTATCACAACGCCTACGGAATGAATCAGTATCTGGCTAGCCTGGGCTACATCGTGCTCGCTGTGAATTATCGCAGCGGCATCGGATACGGTCTCGATTTCCGTGAGGCGCTCAATTACGGCGCCGCCGGCGCGAGCGAGTTCAACGACGTCCTCGGGGCCGGCCTTTATCTTCGCAGCCGTCCGGATGTCGACCCTAAGCGCATCGGACTGTGGGGCGGCTCCTACGGCGGATATCTCACGGCTCTGGGACTATCCCGCTCTTCCGACCTTTTCGCCGTCGGCGTCGATTTCCACGGCGTCCACGATTGGAGCTCACTGCGCAGTGCGATCACACCCGCCGATGCCGAGCGAGATCAGAATATTCGCACCGCGTTTGAGTCCTCGCCCATGGCGTCGGTCAGCACCTGGCGTTCGCCGGTGTTGCTAATCCACGGCGATGACGATCGCAATGTCAACTTCCAGCAGACCGTGATGCTGGTGGAAGCGCTGCGCAAGCAGCACGTCGAGTTCGAAGAGCTGATCTTTCCCGACGAGATCCACGGCTTCCTGACGACCAAGCGCTGGATCCAGGCTTATCAGGCTTCGGCGGATTTTCTCGGCAAACACTTACGGTAGCCGGTACTGACATCGAGCCACGGCCGCCTTCCACCCGCGATACAAATCCTCGCGGCGTTGCGCGTTCATCGTTGGCTCGTATACTTTGTCGGCGCGCCAGAACTGTTCCAATTCGCTCAGGCTTTTGAAAAATCCGGTCGCGAGCCCGGCCAGGTAGGCTGCGCCGAGCGCAGTAGTTTCCGCATCGACCGGCCGCACGATTCGCTTCCCCAAAATGTCAGCCTGAAACTGCATCAAAAAATCGCTCGCGGCCGCGCCCCCATCCACGCGAAGTTCCTTGAGCTGTTCGTCGCTGTCGGCCTCCATGGCTTCCACCAATCCTCGGGTCTGATAAGCGATTGCTTCCAGTGCCGCCCGTGCGATCTGCGCTTTGCCACTCGCCGCCGTCAGCCCGGACAGCATACCGCGAGCCTGCGAATCCCAATGCGGTGCGCCCAGTCCAACGAACGCCGGTACGAAGTATACACCGCCGGTATCGGGAACCGATGCCGCGAGTTCACCGCTCTCCGCCGCCGTCTTGATGATCCCCAGCTTATCGCGCAGCCACTGGACCGCCGCGCCGGCGATGAAGATGCTTCCCTCGATGGCGAACTGCGGCGTGGCGTCGGTAGCCGCGGCCCTCGTCGCCAGCAGCTTATGCTGAGAGACCGGCTGTCGCGATCCGGTATGCATCAGCGCGAAACAGCCGGTGCCATAAGTGTTCTTGGAAAGTCCCGGCCGAAAGCAGGCTTGGCCAAACAACGCAGCCTGCTGATCACCCGCAATTCCGGCAATCGGAATTTCAGCTCCAAGGTGTTCGGCCGCCGTGGCGCCGACGACGAAGCTGGAGGGAACAATCGTCGGCAACATCGCGTGCGGGATGCCGAAGGTATCGAGCAGCTCGTGGTCCCATTCGCCGGTGGCTAGGTTCATCAGCATGGTGCGCGAGGCGTTCGAATAGTCGGTGACATGCACCGCACCATTGGTCAGTTTCCAGATCAGCCAAGTGTCGACGTTTCCGAACAACAGTTCTCCGTCGCGCGCCTTGCGCTCGGCATCCCGGACGTGCGTAAGAATCCACTGGATTTTGCTGCCGGAGAAATAGGCGTCGATCACCAGGCCGGTTTTCTGCGTGATCGAAGCGGCCCACGCGGAGGACGCCAGCTTATCGCAGTAGTCCGCTGTGCGGCGGCATTGCCAGACGATCGCGGGCGCCACGGCCGTCCCGGTCTTGCGATCCCAGACAATCGTGGTCTCGCGCTGATTGGTGACGCCCAGCGCGGCAATCGACCTCGGACCGCCTTGGGCCTGCGCGACAGTGCGGCGAGCGGCGTCCAGCTGCGATCGCCAGATTTCTTCGGCGTCCTGCTCCACCCAGCCGGGTTGAGGATAGCGGCATTCGATGGGTGTGGATTCCAGGGCGAAGCGGCGGCCTTGCTCGTCGTACAGCGCGGAGCGGGCACTGGTGGTTCCTTCGTCTAAAGACAGGAGAAAAGGCACTCTGGCATTATAGTAAGTACATGTTCTTTCGTAGAGAAACGCCGCGCGAGCCTGGATTCAAAGAGCGTCTCGAGGGTTTGAAGAATCTCGGATTCACCGTGAATTTTCTGAACGCGGGGCACGCGCGCGTGAGTCGTGACGGCATCGGCGCGATCGTCGAAGATAGATCGGGCCAGCGGCCGCATGTGAATCGGGCCGGTTTTATGATCGGCGATGAGATCGGACTATTGGTGAACGCCGGTTACCAGATGTTCTGGAAAACTCCGAGCGGACGGCGAGTGCCGGCGCAGGCGTCCCAACTGAAAAGCCTCCACAATTTCGAAGAAGACCTGAAGGAAGGCCTGGGTTTGCCGAGCCTCTACAACGAGAGTCTGGGCACGACTTCGGACTTGCATCTTTACGATCGCGTGGAGCACCGCGACGAAGGCGACGCGCACAAACCGTGGCAGCACAAAATCACTGGCGTTTAGCGCTCTCTTTCTTTTTGCTTGCGGCGCTCGCCTGCGCGCAAGAACCGGCCACTGTCTTGCTCTGGCCCAACGGCGCTCCGGGCGCGCTCGGCGCCGAAGATAGCGACCAACCTTCCCTTACCATCTTCTTGCCCGTCAAGAATCAGGCCAATGGCACAGGCGTGATCGTGTGCCCGGGCGGAAGTTATATGGCGCTGGCCAGCAACCACGAAGGGCGGCAGGTGGCTAATTGGCTAAACTCGCTCGGCATCGCCGCGTTCGTGTTGAAGTACCGGTTAGGACCTCGCTACCATCACCCCATCGAACTGGGCGACGCACAGCGAGCCATTCGGCTGGTCCGCGCGCACGCCACCGAATATGGCATCGCGCCGGATCGTCTCGGTGTGATGGGATTCTCAGCGGGAGGACATCTGGCTGCGACCATGGGTACGCACTTCGATAACGGAAACGCAACGGATCCCGACGCGATCCAGCGCGCCGGCAGCCGGCCCGATTTTCTGGTCCTCGGTTATCCCGTGATTTCGTTCACCACCCCTTATACGCACCAGGGATCGCTACATAATCTGCTGGGCGATAATCCCGATTCGAAGCTGATGCAGAACCTGTCGAACGAGCTGCAGGTGACGGCGCAGACCCCGCCTACGTTCCTGTTTCATACCACCGAAGACAAGACCGTGCCGGTTGAAAATAGCGTGTTGTTTTATCTCGCGCTGCGGAAGGCCGGCGTGGCGGCGGAGATGCACATCTTCGAACGAGGACCGCATGGTGTTGGGCTGGCGTTGAGGGACCCGGCGCTCGCGATGTGGCCCGAGTTGCTGGCGAATTGGCTGCGTATGCGCGGATTGTTGGCAGCCAAGTAAACTTCCGTACCTCGCGAGACAGCGTCGATTCCGGAGCAGGACACGACCAAAGGCGAATTCTTTAAACTAGAACAGTAAAACCACTGGAGCCTTTTAAGGCTCGGTCGAACGTCACAATGTCCCGGCAGCCGTGATGTGTACTTATCTCTCCGATCAGATAGTCAGAAAAATTCCTTCGGCCGGCCCGGTAGGCCTGCAAACTTCTCCGAACCAAAGCGTCATACTCGATCCGGAATTGATCCGTTTCAAGAATCTTTTCCAACTCACGAATCAGCTCTGGCTTTGTCTGGCCATAGCTGCGGGCCAAGACCGAGACTAATTCGCAAAGAACGATTGCCGAGAGGAAGAGCGGCTCGCGATTTCGCACGCACTCTTCAACAAGTTCTTCCGTGACGGCAAGTTGCTTCTTGTCATCGGCGGCGAGGTATCGGACCAAAACATTCGTGTCCAGGCTTCTCATCGTTTGGAAAAGCCCTCGGCGACCGCGTCATTCATCTCCTTCACTGAGACGGCACGCCCCTTCGGGCGCGAGCGGACAATCCCCTTGAGCGCGCGAATATCCTTATTATGAGGCGTCAGGATTACGTTGCCCTTGGAATCCACATTGAACTCTACTCTTCGGCCGGTTTCGAGGCGAAGGCGCTCGCGGATCTGTTTTGGGATCGTTATTTGGCCTTTGCTGGTCAGCGTGCCGATTGGCATTTTTTCTTGCAGCTCCTTACTTCTAGAATACTCCTTGCACGCTACGAAAGTAAGGAATCGATAACAGACCCGTGGATTAGCCGGCGGTGGTTTGTTCTCCCATGCGCTGCGGCGCCGCCTGCAAGCGCTCGATGCGGACGCGCGCGATCCGGTTGTGGTCCATATCCAGGATGGTAAACCGGCGGCCTCCATATTCTATCGACTCGCCGGGCTTGGGAATGTAGCCGAGCTGGAAAAGTAGAAAACCAGCCAGCGTTTCGAAGCCCGCGTCGCCGGGCAACTCGAGCCCATATTGCGTATCGAGGTCGCGGATGGTGGTGGCGCCTTCCACTTCCAGAACTGTCGACTCGGCAGCCTGGCGAGGCCGTTTTACATCGTGCTCGTCGCCGATCTCGCCCAGAATTTGTTCGAGCGCATCTTCCAGCGTCACTAGGCCGACGATAGTGCCGAACTCGTCCACCACCATAGCCATGTGCTTGTGCGTCTTGCGAAACTCGTCGATCAGGTCGTTCAGCGGTTTGGTTTCGGGCACTACGAGCGGTTTGCGCAGCACGCGCGAAAGATGAAATGGACGCAGGACACGATTCCGCTCGGCCGCCATTCGGCGCTCCTCCCAAATCCGCATGATGTCTTTGTAGTGAACGTAGCCGATGATGTGTTCCGGCGACCCTTCATAGACGGGCAAGCGCGAGTACTGATTCTCTCGCATCCGCCGCATCACCTGGTCGAGGCCGGCGTCCACGGAGACCGAGACGATAGCGTTGCGCGGCACCATGATTTCGCGGACGTAGTAATTGGGAAGTTCGAGGAGAGCCTGGATCGCGTCTTCCTCGAAGCGATGAAGATGGCCTTCCAGACGGCTGGAGCTGACGATGAACTTCAGTTCCTCGGCCGAGTGGCCGCCGCCGGTATGCAGCCCGCGCAGTCCGATCCAGCGCGAAAGCGCGGCAGCCGAGCGTGCCGCGAAATAAACGAACGGAGCGGAGATGCGATCAAAGGCGAGTAGCGCGGGCGCCACCAGGATGGCGAGACGATCGGCTTTCTCGATCGCCAGGTTCTTCGGCACCACCTCCCCCAGCACGACGTGCGCGAAACTGATCAGCAGAAATGCCAGGCCGAAACTGACGGCGTGGAGCACGGGGTCCAGCTTAGACGGCATCCAGGGCTGGAAGATCGATAGAAAAAGAGAATAGACACTGTTCTCGCCTGCCCATCCGAGTCCGAGGCTGGCGAGCGTCACGCCTACTTGAGTGACCGAGAGCAGTCGCGCCGGATTGGCCAGAAGGTTGAGCGCGGCCTGAGCGCCCACTTGTCCCTCGGCTGCGAGAGCACGCAGCCGGCTCTTCCGAACGGACACAAGCGCGACTTCGGCGGCGGCAAAGAAGCCGTTCAACAGCAACACTACGACGAGGATGATGAACCGCAGCGGCATGGTCAGCGTGGGCGGCGGGTGGCCCAATGATGGTACGTTAGAGCTTTCCCAGTGCTACACGGAAGAGTTCTCAAGTACATCAACTTGAGCATAGCGGTTTTGCTCGTGTTGGTTTTGGCCGCGACTTACTGGGTGGCGTATCGTCCGCTGCCGAAGACGTCGGGGCGGATCTCAGCGCCGGTTTCGTCACGGGCGACGGTCTCCAGAGACGCGCTGGGAATACCCCACATTGTCGCCGCGAATTGGGAAGACGCAATTTTCCTGCAGGGCTTTGTGACCGCGCAGGACCGTCTATGGCAGATGGATGCGCTCCGGCGGCTGGCGGCCGGAGAGCTGTCTGAAGTGATCGGACCATCGACACTCGAGCTGGATCGCGAGGCGCGACGTCTGAGGATGCGGCACATAGCTGAGGAACAGTATCGGACGCTGCCCGTCGCCGACCGCGCCGTGATGGCTGCCTACTCGCGCGGCGTCAACTATTTCATCGAGACGCATCGCCGAAACCTGCCGCTGGAATTTACGCTGCTGCGTTACGATCCGCGGCCCTGGACAGTGGTGGACAGTCTCCTTTGCGGGCTGCAGATGTATCGCAACCTGACCACTACCTGGCGGACAGAGCTGCAGAAGCAAGCTATGTTAACCTCGGGCGATCAGGCGAAAGTCAATTTCCTGTTTTCGTCCCGCGCGGGTTTCGAATTCCAGCCCGGGTCAAACGCGTGGGCCATTTCCGGGAAACACACCGCCAGCGGTAAGCCGATCCTGGCGAACGATCCGCACCTGGAATTCGGAATCCCGTCCACCTGGTATCAGGTGCATTTACGCGCGCCGGATCTGGACGTGATCGGCGTTTCGCTGCCGGGTGTTCCCTGTGTGATCATCGGCCACAATGAGCGCATCGCCTGGGGAGTGACGAACCTCGGCTTTGACGTACAGGATTTGTACCTCGAGCGATTGGATCCAGCCAGTGGCCGTTACGTTTTTCGCGGTCAGTTGGAGCAGGCGCGTCTGGAAGCCGAGAACATTCCGGTGAAGGGGGCCCGTCCGGTCGAATTCCGGCAATGGGTGACGCGCCATGGTCCGGTGAGCGCCACCGAGGATGGCCGCCATCTGGCGCTGCGCTGGACCGCTGCCGAACCTGGATCGTTCCAGTTGCCTTTTCTCGATTTAAATCGTGCCCGCAACTGGCCGGAGTTCACCGCGGCACTCCGGCGGTTCCCAGGCCCCGGGCAAAATTTTGTCTACGCCGATGTGGACGGGAATATCGGCTATCACGCGACCGGCCTGCTGCCGATTCGGAAGACCTACGATGGTGACGTTCCGGTGGACGGAAGCTCCGGCAATTTTGAATGGCAGGGTTTTATCCCCTTCGATGAGTTGCCGGCTTTCTACAATCCTCCGCAGGGCTGGATCATCACCGCCAACCAGAATCCGTTTCCGCAGAACTATCAGTACCGCGTGCACGGCAACTTCGCTTCGCCCTTTCGCTCATTGGAGATTAGGGGGCAGCTCACCGCCCACGATGGTTGGAAGCCGGCGGAGATGGTGGCGGTGCAAAAGGATGTCTACTCCGCCTTTTCACATTTTCTGGCGCGTGAGATTGTAGCCGCTTACGATCGCAAGAAGCCGTCTGGGGCCGAGGTGCAGGCCGCCGTGGCGCAGCTTCGAAACTGGAACGGGCAAATGGAAAAGCAGATGGCGGCGCCGCTGGTGGTCACGCTGGCCTTCCAGCAACTTCGCAAGAGGATCGCGGAGCGAGCCTCGCCTGGCAACTCGCGGCTCTACGAGCTGCAGATGGCGCCGGCCATCGTCCAGGATATTTTGGGAAATCCACAGGGCTGGTTCCATGACAAGAACGAGACACTCATGAGCGCTCTAGTGGATGCGGTCGCCGAAGGCCGGCGAATGCAGGGCGGCGACTTCAAGCGCTGGGATTACGGAAAATACAAAGAGCTTACAATCCGGCACCCGGTGGGAGCGCAGTTGCCGTTGATTGGATCGTATTTCAACGTCGGGCCGGTGGACATGAGCGGCTCGCCCACGACCATCAAGCAGATCAACGAGGGGTTGGGTCCGTCCATGCGGTTTGTGGCGGATTTCTCAAACTGGGAGCAGTCCCTCAATAACCTTACGATCGGGGAATCCGGCCAGATATTATCGTCGCATTATAAAGACCAATGGGACGCGTATTATTACGGCCGAAGTTTTCCGATGCAATTCCAGCACGTGGACGTAAAGTCGACGCTGGTGGTTGATGCCAGATAGAGCGTGATTTTGCAGTTGTGGGGCAGGTCCTTGACCTGCCAAATCTAGCTGGCTTTTACCGGCGCGGCTTTGCGATCGCGAACTTGAACGCGGGTATTCGGCGCAAGCCTGAGTTGGCCCTCGGTGACAATCGTCTCTCCGGGCTTCAGACCGCTGTCCACCACCAGGTCCTGATCCACGCGCGTGCTTGTGACCACCGGTCGCATCTCAACCCGCATGTCGTCCTTGACCACGTAGACGAACTGACCGTCCTGACCGTTTTGAATAGCCTGGTTTGGAATCACGACCGCATTGGGCCGTGTTGTGAGCCGCAGCGTCACTCGAACGAACTGGCCGGGCCAGAGCTGCTTGTCGCCATTCTGGAACGTACCTTTGAGCTTGATGGTGCCGGTGGTGGAATCAACCGAGTTGTCGATAAACGTCAAGACACCGGCTTCCTGGTGTGCGGCGTTGTCCTGAGGGGACGCATACACCGACAACTTTCCTTGCGCCATGTACTTCTTGATATCGGTGAGCTGCGCCTCGGGCACCGAGAATGTAACGTAGATGGGTTCCATTTCGGTGATCGTCATCAACTCCATGGTGTTGGGTGTGACGATGTTGCCTTGCTTGACCGTGATGTTACCGGTGCGTCCATCGATCGGTGACACGATGCTGGTGTAACTCAGTTGGACTTTCGCATTTTCGACAGCGGATTTGGAAGAGATAATCTGCGCCTTGGCGCTTTCGATAGCGGCCCTATCGGCCAGCACGGCCTGCGCAAGAGCGTCCGCGTTGGAGCCGATCTGGTCGGTCTGTTCCTTGGAGACGATGCCTTGGTCGGCCAGTTTCTGATAACGGCCCGCTTCCACTCGCGCGTATTTCTCATTGGCCATGTCCTTGGCCAGATTCGCTTCCGCCTGGCTCAGCGCGGCCGTATCGCGCGCCAAATTCGCTTCCGCTTGGTTGAGCTGCCCCTGATAGGGACGCTGGTCGATTGTGAACAGCAGATCATTCTTTTTTACATAGTCGCCTTCATGGAAAGAGACGACCGTCAACTGACCACCGATCTGGGCTTTGACTGAGATGGTGGAGTAGGCCTCGACGTTTCCAATGACATCGATATTGATGGGGACGGTTTTTTGGCCGACAGTGGCCACGACTACCGGCACTGGACCTTGATCTCCGCCACGGCCGCGTCCGCCTTTTCCCGCGCCGCTCTTGTCGGCCGAGACAGTCTTGTCGCCACAGCCTGGAAGTGCGATGAATGCAAGCAAAATGATTCCGATAGTAACGAGCGCGGGCCGACGCATTTGTGGTTTCTTCAAAACGTTGAACGGCTAGAACTGGTTCTCCAGGATACCGCAGATGGGCTTTTACTGCAAACATCGGCATGATAGTCAGGCAGGTAGTTCGAGGGTCTCGAGCCGTTCTAACCAACTCCGGAAGTGCGGGCATTCTCGCCGCATAGCAGGGATTCCGACAGCGCGCGCTGCCAATGTTCCGTCGATTACTTTGCTGTAGGCCGGATAGGCTTGGAGGACACGCTTCGATGGTGCCGTATTGGCATCGTCGTTAATGTCCTCTGGTGTAGGGAATTGGCCGCGTATTACCTGAAAGGGTTGCGAGAGATGCGGTTGCCTAATCGCCGTCGCGAACGCGGGTGGGTCGCTGAAAAGCAGCCCCTCATACTCGTGCAACTGCACGTAGGGGAGGAATCTGAAGTCCGGCCGGAAGTCACGGATGCGGTTGCAGATGTCTTCCTTGAACGCGTCTTCAATGCGGCGCACTTTTCCAATGTTCGTAAGGTTCGGCGGAAGCGGCGTGCCAGGAAATCCTTTTCCCAATCCGTAGAAGTCAAGCATGGTGGAACAGTAGGCTGCGGGATCTTGCTTGAGCAGTTTGAGAACGTCTCTGCTGACACGAGCGTAACTCGTGTGGCCACCCAGCAGGATTGGGTTGAGGTAGACCTGGTGGGGCCAGAAGATCTCCGCGAGAACGTCACTAACGAAGGATCCCTCCGTCTGGCCTTCAACTACGACATAAACGCGGATCACGAATCGTGTTTGCCGCCATCAGAAGCAAACTCGGGTGTTCGCTCATCGGAGGGTCGGCCGCCCAGAACGTTTTTCTGCCACAGTTCGCCGAGAGTGTAGTCCTGAAGCCATTCAGAGAGCTGTGCGGACTCAAGCCTGCGGAAGGTTGATTCCCCTAGGTGCCTTTCAACGACGATCACATCCTCAGGTGCAAATTCGTTTAGTAGTGGCGCAGACTGAGTAGAGATGATGATTTGCTTGCCCTGGCGTTGAGCCACTAGCCGGAATAGATTCCCGAGCAGCGTCAAAGCATAAGGATGCAATCCGAGCTCGGGTTCGTCAAATAGTATGGTTGGTGGAGGTTGCGGCTGAAGTAACGCCGTGGCCAGACAGATAAAACGAAGCGTACCGTCCGAGAGTTGGTTTGCCAGGAAAGGATAGTCGGAGTCTTTCTGCTGCCACTCCAGTTGGATCATGTCCGGGCTGGTAGGGACAGGGCGCAGCCGGAAATCATCGAAGAACGGAGCAGCTAAACGTACAACATCGCGAATCTGCGTGTAGGCGGTTGAATTGGTGTCGCGTATACGATAGAGGAAGGCCGCGAGGTTTTCAGCACTGGGGCGCAGAACCACATTGTCGTTGAGGGGCCTCTGGCGGCGAACGCTAGCCGTGAGGCTCGTATCGTGAAAATGATAGACGACCCAACTCGAAATCGCATCGAAGACGTTGGGCGCCCCATCCTGCCACGCATCCCACGCTCCTGGTTCCTCTTTGTACACCCTCAGCTTGGATTCTAAGTTGCCGGAGCCTAAAGAGGTACGAGTGATGCGGTTAACGCGGGATATAATCGTTTCCTCCGCAAAGACGAAGCGGTTGTCAATCGTGGGCACTAACGCGAATTCGTATCCTTTATACCCGAAATAAAGCTTGGCCACGAATCGTTGAGTAATCTTCGGGCCTAGATATAGGCACGCATCTGCTCCGCCTTCAGTAGCGACCGCCACCTGCAGCCTCTGTTCGATGAGTTCCCTAAGAAGACGAAAGAAGCTGACAAAGTTGCTCTTGCCGGCACCATTAGCACCGATCAGCACATTCAAGGAGCGAAGCTCGAAATCCTCCAGCTTGCGGATGGACTTGAAGCCCTCAATTGTTAGCTTCTGGATGGTTTCGCTCATTGAACCGCAGCCTATACATTACACGATATCTGTTTTCACTACCGCAATTCGAAGCGGCCGTCCGAGTGCAAATAATATCGCCGCCCGCGCCAGACGATCGTGTTTCCAAAGAAGCCCGCCAGCCAGAACGCAAAGCTCAGAATGTCCTGCAGGATCACCAGATGCCAGCGGGGCCGGGCGTGCAGTATCCACCTGGATGTCGACCACGCGGCCAAGCCGCGAAACGCTGCGGCTGTGACCAGCGCCGGCCACCAGGCCGGTGCGAGCGCGCAAACAATTAGTGCCAGGGGGAGCGGGTGAGTCAAAAGCTGGCCGATGTACCCGAGCCGTCGAGAACGCCGTGTGCTCCTAACCCAGCGCAGGCGGTGAGCGGCATTCACGCTCCAAGGTTCGCTCCCGATATGGTGCTCCACGATGTTGCGCGATAGAATGACACCGAAACCTGCCTGAGCGGCAAACTTGCCGAGCACGAAATCTTCCGCCAGATAATTCTTGAGCGTGTTGAACCCGCCGATCTTTGCCAGCACGGACTTGCGCGCGGCCAATGTCGGGCCGACCGCGAACTTCACGCCCACGATCATGCGCGCGACCAACAGTCCCGCCAAAAAGTCGGTGTTCATCCCTTCCGCTTCGAGATTGGACCACAGGCTCCGGCCCGCAACGGCGCGATAAGGGCAGGTGGCCAGCCCGATGTTCGGATCGGCAAACTCTCGGGCTAAGGCTGTGAGGAAGCCGGGTGCGATGCGGATGTCGCTATCGCTCATCACCAGCAGATCGTGGCGTGCGGCGGCCAGCATCCGGTCCAGACTGAAGACTTTCGCGTTCGGATAGGGCGGTTCGCCGGTTACGATCAGCCGCGAGGCTCGGGCCGGGAACTGCTTTTGAAGCGCCTGAACGACAGAAATGGCGGGATCATCGGCCTCGCGCACCGCAAACAGGAGCTCGAATTCCGGATGGTCCTGATCGAAGAAGCTGCGGAGATTGGTCTCCAGGCCTTGATCGACGCCCGCCAGTGGCTTGAGGACGCTGATGGGCGGGAGTTCCTGGGCGATGGGAATGGGCTGCGCGAGATAATCGCGCGCCGCGATCACTATCAGAACGCAATAAACGATCGATCCAGCCAACAGGCAGCCGAAGACGATCGTGGCGGCGAACACTACTCTGTCCGGGCTTTGGTTTCGATCAGCTTACCGATAGCGGCCAGAAACTCGTCCACGGTTTGCGCTCCCTGATCGCCGTGCTTGCGGTTGCGGACCGAGACGCTGTCGTTCTGGGCTTCGCGATCGCCTACTACCAGCATGTAGGGGACTTTCTGCAGCTGAGCGTCGCGAATCTTGAGGTTGACCTTTTCTTTTCGGTCATCGAGCGAAACGCGCAGGCCGGCGTCTTCGAGCCGCTTGTTTACTTTTTGTGCGTACTCGGTATGACGGTCGGTGATGGGCAGGACGACGGCTTGCACGGGCGCTAGCCACACCGGAAAAGCGCCAGCATAATGTTCGATCAGGATTCCGAAAAAGCGCTCGATAGAGCCGTACAGCGCGCGGTGCACCATGAGCGGCTGGTGCCTTTTGCCGTCCTCGGCGACATACTCGAGCTCGAAGCGGCGAGGCAAGGTGAAATCGAACTGGATAGTCGAGAGCTGCCACAGCCGGCCGATGGCATCCACCAGTTTCATGTCGATCTTTGGACCGTAGAAAGCCGCTTCATCGGGGATGAGCTTGATCTTGACGTTCAGCCGCTCGGCGGCGCGCTTCAAGGCGCCTTCTGCCAGCTGCCATTGATCGGGTGTTCCGTCATATTTTCCGCTGGCCCCGCCGTCCCACGTCGACAATTCTGCTTCGTAATCGTCGAAGCCGAAGGTGTGGAGAACGTCGATGGCGAACTGCAGGCAATTGACGATCTCGTCCTCGATCTGTTCGGGAGTGCAAAAAATATGCGCGTCGTCTTGCGTGAATCCACGCACGCGCAATAAACCGTGCATGACGCCCGAACGTTCATATCGATAGACCGTGCCGAGCTCGCCCAGACGCACCGGAAGATCGCGATAACTGTGCAGCTTGTCCCGGTAGATCAATATGTGGCCGGGGCAGTTCATGGGCTTCAGCTGGTATTCGGCGTCGTCCAGCTCCATGGGCTTGAACATGTTGTCGCTATAAAAGTTGGCGTGGCCGGAAATCTTCCACAGATCGCGGCGCATGACGTGCGGCGTATAGACCAGCGAGTAACCGCGTGCCAGGTACTGATCTCTCATCCAGTCTTCAATGATCTTGCGGACCCGGCCGCCTTTGGGATGAAAGAAGATCAGGCCGGGACCGGCCAGCTCCTGGATACTGAACAGATCCAGCTCCTGGCCGAGCTTGCGATGATCGCGTTTCTTAGCTTCCTCCAGGCGCGCCAGGTAGGCATCCAGGTCCTTCTTGTTGAAGAACGCCGTGCCGTATATTCGTTGCAGTTTGGGATTATGCTCGTCGCCCTTCCAATAAGCACCCGCCACCGAGAGCAGCTTGAACGCCTTGATGCGCGCCGTGCCGGGGACGTGCGGGCCGCGGCAAAAATCGATGAAGTCGGGGCCCAGCGTGTATTCGGAAAAAACCTCGTCGGCTTTTTCCTTGATGAGCTCGACCTTCATCCAGTCGTCGGCGTACTTCTGCAGACCCTCGGATTTCCGCGTGAGCTTGCGTTCGTAAGGCAGGTTTTTCTGCTGCAGCTCCAACATGCGCGCCTCGATCTTTTCGAGGTCTTCGGGAGTGAAAGGAGTCTCGCGCTCGAAATCGTAGTAAAAGCCGGTGTCGGTGGGCGGGCCGATCCCGAGCTTCGTCTCGGGAAACAACTCGAGCACGGCGGCAGCCAACAAGTGCGCCGTCGAGTGGCGGTAAACTTGGAGCGCCTCGGGATTCTTCGAAGTCAGGATCTCCAGCTTGGCGTCGGATTCAAAGGGACGCGTGAGATCGTATAACTGTCCGTTGACGCGCGCCACCACCGCATCGTCGGCCAGCCGCGGGCTGATGGATTTGGCGACATCCATGGGACCGCTGCCGGTTGGTACGCTCTTCTCGCTCCCGTCGGGCAGAGTAATGGTGAAACTCTCGCTCATGTAAATCTCAGAGTAACAAGTTTCTGGTTTCTGGTTTCTAGTTTCGGCTTTCTGTTGGCCTTGCTAAGATGAGGGTAATGCCTGCCGCTACTGAGACGGGTATCTTCGATGAATCAGCGTTAGTTGCTAGAGCTCGCGAAGGCGACCTGGCAGCCTTTAACGAGCTGGTGAACCGCTACTCGCGCAAGATCTATCGCCTGGCCAAGCACATCACTCAGAACGACGAAGATGCCGAAGACGTTTTGCAGGAGACTTTTCTAAAGGCCTTCGAGCATCTCAGCGATTTCCAGGGCCAATCTAAGTTTTATACCTGGATTGTGCGCATCGCCGTTAACGAGTCCCTGATGAAGCTGCGCAAGCGGAAATCCGACCGGACAGTACCGTTAGATGAGCCGCTCGATACTGGCGAGGACACTGTAGTTCGTGAAATCGCGGTTTGGGACGAAGACCCCGAGCAGCAGTACTCCCGGGAGGAATTAGGTAAGATCCTGGAGGAGTCCGTTGAAAGCCTGAAGCCAGCTTTCCGCACCGTTTTCGTGCTGCGTGACATCGAAGAACTGAGCACCGAAGAGACAGCCGAGGCCTTGGGGATCTCGGTTCCAGCGGTGAAAAGCCGGCTGCTACGAGCGCGGCTCCAACTTCGCGAGAGGTTGACGCGTTTCTTCAAGCGGAAAGGGGACGACGTTTTTGCTTACCTGTAAGGAGTTTTTGCAGGAGCTGAATGATTATCTCGACGAAACGGTGGACCTAGAGCTCCGCCGCAAGCTCGAGGTCCATATCACGGAGTGTCCGAATTGCTTCGTGATTCTCGACACCACGCGTAAAACCATTCAGGTTTACAAGGGCATGCAGCCCCAGGTGCTCCCCTCCGAGGTCCAGACGCGGCTGATGAAGGCCGTAGAGCGGAAGATGGCGGCCCGAAAGCCGGGTGGCTAAATTAGCATCTAGCCGCTAGAATCAGGCTTGCCGACACTGTCAGGCTATGGGGGTTGAAGCCATCGCGGCGGAGGGTATCCCGGACGTGATCCACTTGGGCCGAGTAAGCCGGGAACTCGATCGAGACTTCAGCGTGACGGTGATACAGCTGGGGGTTCACTGGAAAATCAAGAGACGACAGTGTTTCGAGTAAGTCCTCGAGTAACCTCGGCTCTACCGTAATTCGCAAACAAACAAGTTCGCCCTCCAGACCAAACAGGGCAAGCGGAAGGCTCGAATCATCGGGCCGGACAGACATAGCGATCCTCTCCGGCGACTCGGGCTCCACCAATAAAAATCCCCTGCGGGAGTGCCACAGGGGGTTTAGTTTCGTGAAGACCGACTCACCTTTAGCACTTTTTAGCGTGGTTGCAATTAGCCAGTCCCACCGAAGCAGGACCTAAATCAATCCACGTTTCCGACCCCAGAATACCATCGGTATTAGCAGAATGCAATAGAAAACTGGCGTTAACTTACACAGTTTAAAGCGCCGGCCTCGAATGGCACTAACGCCAACTTACTGAGAAGAAAGCTGGTTGGAGAGCTGTTCGAAACGCTGCCGCTGGCGGGCGTCAAGCATCTGCATGATGCGGTTTTTGCCGGTCGCCCGCACGTCTTCGATCTGAGCCTGTAGATCCTCGTGATACTTATCGAAATCGTCTAAAATCGTCTTGAGCCGTTCAGATTGCTCCGGTGTGAGGTCCAAATCCTTCTTGAGTCTGTCGTAGGAAAACTCGTTCTTTCCCTCACGCCAATAGGGGGCGGCGCTGCGGTGCATCTTGTCGTGCAGGCCGGCACGCATGGTGATGGCGCCCGCCATAGCGCCGGTCAGGAACACTAACACCAAGGTGGTGAGTACACGTGGATTTTGCCAGGAGGCACGCTCGGCCGCAAACATAGTGGCTATTCGTGGAAACTGGCCAAATCTACCAGCACTGCATCCCGCCGACGCTGCTGCTGCAGGCTATCCTGAACAACGCCGGGATCCGATACAGGCCCGCTGACGGGGTCGGAGACCACGGTCGGGGCCAGCGCCACCCTTGGGTCGCCGGGTTCGGTCGTGATCAGGTACGTCCCTAAAAGAACAACTAATGTCGCCGAAGCGATCGCCAGGCGGCGCCCGAAGCTGGGCTGAAGAAAGATAGACCAGATGGAGACCGGAGCCTGTTCTTCTACCCGCTGCATTACGCGGGCATAGAAACCGGGACTCGGTCCGACGCCGGCATCGGACCGAAGTGATCGCAACATGTTCGCCTGCGTTTCAAGCAGACGAAGTTCGCTGGCGCATTCCTCGCACGCTACGAGGTGCGCGTGAAACGCTTGCGGAACCTTACGGGTCGAACCCTTCAGGTATTCCTCAAGGTTATCCCTGATTGGCTGATGCATAACTTCTTCCCTCAAAAAAATGCTATTCAAAAACCCATTACGGATCGATCGTCCGTTTGCCGTACCAATAAACCTTGTGACTACAACTTGATAAGTTGTATCACATTACACTTTCGCCTGTCCGCTCCCACGCAATAAGCGCTGCGAAGCTTTGAGCAGCTTCTGCCGGGCGCGGAACAACTTCACCTTAATTGTGTTCTCGTTCATTCCAGTCATCTGCGACAGCTCTTCGACAGAGTGCCCCTCCACTTCCTTGAGCAGCAACAGACTACGATCTTCATTCGACAGTTTGTCCAAAAGCTTCAATACCAGATCTCGTTGCGCCAGCTGCGTATCCACCGCCGGTGCAGGCGAAGTGGCTGTATCGATGTTCTGCATGCGCTGGGCGTCCTCTTCGGAAAAATCGCTCTCATAGACCAGCTTGCGAACCCGCTTCTTGCGCAGATAGTCGTAACATTCGTTGACCGTGATCTTATAGATCCAGGTCAGCAGCGAACTGCGGAAATCGAAGTTCGTGATCGAGAAATAAATCTTGGCGAAAACCTGCTGAGCGATGTCTTCGGCGTCGTTATGATTGCGCAGAATTCCGTGAATGATAGAGAAGACCTTGGCCTGGTAGCGTTCCACGATCTCGCGAAAAGCGATTTCGTCCCTGGCTTGGATGCGACGTACCAGAGCAGCTTCTTCAGTGTTGCGGTGATCCACTCGGGTCTTAGCCTTAGTAGTCTGCGAGCTTGAGGCCGGGAACGGAAGGACGCCAGCAACACCGTTCATACATCTTAGCCGACGTGTCCGAACCATCTGCGGTTGCAAGCATTTGGGACCGAAATTCGGCTCCCCCGCTGAACTCTTGCATCCGCGTGGCTTCTTGCATCTTAACGCCGCATCCTAACGTGGAGTTTAGCATCCAATAAGCGGGAAAAGACGAAAGGCCGGTGCGCCGGGCTTGCCAGGTTGGTAGCTTCGGGGGATAATGAAGTTTCAGGCTACTTTCGAAAAAGGGAGACGCTAACGCTTATGGTGCAACTGACGGAAACCGCGGTAACGAAGGTTAAGGAGATCCTAGGGGGTCAGGAGCCGAAGCCGGCCGGGCTGCGGATTTCGGTGGTGGGAGGCGGCTGCTCCGGCTTCAGTTATTCGATGGCCTTCGAGAATACGCCCAATATGCTCGATAAGACCTACAGTTTCGACGGGCTGAAGGTATTCATCGACCAGGCCAGCATGCTTTACCTGGATGGCGCCGAGGTGGATTACGTCGAGTCCATGGAAGGCTCGGGCTTCAAGTTTAACAACCCGAATGTCAAAAGTACGTGCGGATGCGGCAGCTCCTTTAGTGTCTAAGCACTAGCGTTGACGAATCAGTTGACGGATCAGACGAGCGCCGGGAGATCGATTCTTCCGGCGCTCGTTTTGTCTTTGGCCGCCTCCCGCCATAGGGCCAGTAGATTAAAATAAATTCATGAATTTCGACGAGCTCCTGACAGAGCGAGTTAATCCGGCATCCCGTGACATAGAAACTCGCTCGACCGTCGAGATTCTCCAAATAATCAACCACGAAGACCAGAAGATCGCCGGCGCTGTGGCGGCTGAGATTTCGCGCCTGGCCGAAGCGGTGGATGCCGTTGTGAACGTAATCCGGAAAGACGGCCGGCTCTTCTATATTGGCGCGGGAACGAGCGGACGGTTGGGCGTCTTGGATGCGGCCGAATGCCCGCCCACTTTCCATGTTTCGCCCGAGTTGATGCAGGGTATCATCGCGGGTGGGGAAGCGGCGCTGGCGCGAGCCACTGAGGCGACCGAGGATGATCCGGCCGCGGGAAAGCGTGATCTTATGGCACGTGAATTCACGGCGCGCGACGCGTTGGTTGGGATCGCGGCCAGTGGCAGGACGCCGTACGTGCTCGGCGCGGTAGCCGCGGCGCGGGAGTTGGGCGCGCTTACTATCGGTGTTAGCTGCACGCCGGATTCGGAACTCTCGCGCGCGGTGAAGATTGCGATCACCCCGCTGGTGGGTCCGGAAGTGATCGCTGGATCCACTCGCATGAAAGCCGGTACCGCGACTAAACTAGTGCTGAACATGCTCAGTACGGCGGTCATGATCCGGCTGGGTTACGTCTACGGCAACCTGATGGTGAACGTCGAGCCGAAGAATAGCAAGCTGGCGGACCGGGCCAAGCGCATCATTGCCGAGTCGGCGGGGGTGAATTACGAGCAAGCTGGTCACCTGCTGGATCAATCTGCCGGCAACGTGAGAGTGGCGATCGTGATGTCGCGGCTGGCGATCGATCGTGAGGCTGCGCAAGCCAGGTTGGCGGCAGCGGGTGGGCGCGTCGCGGAGGCCTTGCAGGCGGTGAAGGAATAGAATGGACAAGTTTCGGATTCAGGGCGGGCGTCCGCTGGAAGGTGAGATCGCGATCAGCGGCTCGAAAAATTCGGCGCTGCCGGCGCTGGCCGCGTGCCTGCTGACCGAAGAGCCCGTGAAACTGAACCGGATTCCGCCGGTGCGGGACATCGGCACCATGCAGAAGCTGCTGCTGCACACCGGCGCGCGGTTGGAAACCAAGGACGGGGTAGTGACGGTGTGCGCCAAGAAGCTCGCCCGGCCCGAGGCTCCTTACGAGCTGGTGAAGACCATGCGCGCTTCCAGCTTAGTACTCGGGCCACTGGTGGCACGAACCGGAACGGCGAAGGTTTCGATGCCGGGCGGATGCGCCATCGGCGCGCGGCCGATCAATCTGCACGTTTCCGCGTTGGAGCAACTGGGCGCCAAGATCAAGCAGTCGCACGGGTACGTGAAAGCGGAAGCGCCGCGCGGGCTCAAGGGCACCATGGTGCAGTTTGACCGCATCACCGTAACCGGAACCGAAGACGTGTTGATGGCGGCGGTTTTAGCCCAAGGCCCGACCATGATTCAGAACGCCGCGCGCGAGCCGGAAGTGCAGGATCTGGCGGCGCTCTTAATAAAGATGGGCGCGCGCATTGAGGGCGCCGGAACGTCGACCATCCAAGTGGAAGGCGTCAGCAAGCTACATGGAACCGAGCACACCATCATTGCCGACCGCATCGAGGCTGGCACATTCCTGATCGCGGGCGCAATGACGCGCGGTGACCTGGTGATCTCGGGCTGCGTGCCCGAGCATCTGGATGCACTGGCGAGCAAGATGCGGCAGGCCGGGGCCGAGGTGTCGACCTTGCGTCCGGATGCTGTGCGCGTGCGTGTTAAACGCAGGCTCGAAGCCGCCGACATCACCACCGAAGAATACCCGGGCTTCGCCACCGATCTGCAGGCCCAGTACATGGCCATGATGACTCTGGCCGGCGGGATTTCCTTCATCACTGAGACGATTTTCGAGAATCGCTTTATGCATGCGCTGGAATTGGCGCGCATGGGCGCCAACATCCGGCTGGAAGGCCGGCAAGCGATTGTAGCCGGAGTGGAAGAGCTGACCGGGGCGGAGGTGATCGCCTCCGACTTGCGAGCCAGCGCTTCGCTGGTGCTGGCCGGACTGGTGGGGCGCGGAGAGACCGTGATCGACCGCGTTTATCACATCGACCGCGGCTATGAGAAAATCGAAGAGAAACTGGCGCGCGCTGGCGCGCGGATTGAGCGGGTGAGTTAGAACATGAGCGCACCGAAGGGACATAATCCCGGGTTTCAGGCTTTAGTGAACGATGCCAAGTCGCGGATTCGCGAGATCAACATCGAGCAATACAAACAGATGGTCGCGTCCAAAGACCCGCACGTGCTGGTCGATATTCGCGAAGAAAGCGAGTGGGCAGCGGGCCACGCGGCGGGTGCCCTGCAACTGGGGAAGGGAATTATCGAGCGGGACATCGAGACCAAAGTGCCGCGCAAGGATACGAAACTGGTGCTGTACTGCGGGGGCGGGTTCCGCTCAGCGCTGTCGGCCGACGCGCTACGCCAAATGGGCTACACCAACGTCATCTCGCTGGATGGGGGATGGCGGGCGATTCAGAGTTCCGGATTGCCGCTGGAAAAGTGAATCATCCCGACAAGATCATCCCCACGCAGAAATAGATAATCCCGCCCAGCGCGCATAGCTCGAACACCTTCACTACCCGGGCGAAGGTGACGTTCATGAACTCGAAGCGCAAGACCAGTCCCAGGGCGAATGCGGTCAACATCAGCCACAGCGGGACGGTGCCGTCCACCGACTTCATGAATGCGATCAGGATCACGTAGAAGAAAATGGGAACGTTGCTGTCGAGCCAGTTCTTAAACCGCGTGTAAATTACAAACAGGGCAAACGCAACGATCAAAGCGGTTGTTACGGTGATGGCGTCAGACTTCATAAGTCAGAATGACCATAGCAGGCTCGTGTAACCGGTGTGAGCATGATAGTTCAGATTATTGTAGAACTCCGCGTTGTAGCCGTAGTATTGATAGCCCAGGTTCCAACGCAATTTTTGATTGATCCGGACCGAGAAGCGGCCCATGGGGGAAAGGAAGCGGAGGGGATAAGTTTGGGCGGTGTAGAACGCAGGCAGCGGCGACGGTAGGCTATTCGGTATGACGTTGCCGGCGAAGGGCATCAAAGATCGCCCGTCCCCAGTATCCTGCGTGTGGCTGTAACCGACGAAGAGGTCGGCGCGCTTCCTGACGTCGAAATGTGCGGTTAGGTTCGCCACGTGGAGATTGCTCACATAGATGGATTGTTGTCCGGTGAAGAACTGGCCGCTAGCGAAATAGCCGCTAGCGAAATACGCGATTCCGCCCGCGGTATTAAGATGCAGCTTGGAATAGCTGGCATCGAGCGAGAACCAGTCCTTGGGCGACCAGGAAGCATCGCCCGAGTAAGTCCGCGCGTGGGAGGCGTAGGTAGAAAGCGAAACGGAATTGACGTTGTAGTTTTCCTGCGCGGAGGCCGAGAACAGAACCTTCTTAAGCTTGTAACGCGCGCGTGCGTCCAAAGCATGATAGTTCCGATCGGAGATCGGGGTCAAGGGATGTTCAGCGCGGCCGAGTTCGCCGCTCATAATGATGGACAGCGGCTTCCTGGGGCGCAGCCGGATGCCGAAGACGCCGGAGCGGAGTTGATTGGATTGTTCCGACGGCGCGTTGAAGATGTTGCCTTGCACGTTGGTTTCCTCGATGGAGCGGATCAGACGATCGGAATAGTGAAAGCCGCCGAAGAATCCGAGCCACGAGGCAGCCTGGAGATTGAGATCGGTCTCATTGGCGATGGTGCGGATACCGAGAAATTCGAACACCAGATAACTCAGGCTTTGGGTGGCATTGTCGAACTGGGCATATACGGAATTGCCGTCGATGCGAATATTGTTCACCGCCGTGCTGTTGACGATCGTGAGTTTTGAGGTCGGGAAAAAGCTGAGCGTGAGATTTCCGGTCAGGGCCGGACGCTGCGCGTTTCCCGAGGTAATGATCTGGCGGTTTGCGGCCGCGCCGAAGAGGGCCGATCCGATGGCGGTCTCATCCAACACGAAGGCGTTGCGTCCGGACACGTAAGTGAAGCGGCCGTTGGCGCTGAAGTATTTTCGATCCGCAAACAGAGCGGCTCGCCAATAGGGGCTGGTGCCGTGAATCGGCTCGTTACGGAGAAAAGAAGTCAGGGTGGTTGGACTAGCCGGATTGTTGCCTTGGTTCGGTCCGGAGAGATAATTGGAGTCTTCTTTAAAATCCTCCCAGCCGTGCATCCAGTTGACTCGCACGCCAAAGATCCTGAATTCGTTTCCCAACCGGTACTCGTTGCGCAGGCGGCGGACGTTCTCGAACAAAGGAAATTCGTTGCCGCGCGCGTCGAATAGCTGGACCGTGGAGATGGCGGGTCCCTCCTGATTGCCGCGTGAGTAGCCCAGGAAAAACTTCAAATTGGAATCCGGAAACAGCGTGAGGTCGTGGTCCTGGTTAGTGTATTCGGTATCCAGCAGGTGCTGGCCGGCGCCGCCGTCAGTTACCAGGCCGGGATTGAAATAGTCGTTCAGGCGCCAATGCATGTCGTAGCGGTACAGCCTGTTTTTCGAGATGCGGAGCGTGGCGTTCTGGTAAGGATCGTTGCCGAGGCCTTGGGTGGTGAGTACGATTTCATCGAAGAAACGGCCGTGGCCATCTTTGGAATTCATGGTGAAGAAGCTGGATAACAGGCGGATGCCGTCGCCATAGTTGACGGTGCTGCGATATTGATCGAAGCTGCCGCCGAAGGCGCGGAAACGGTAGCCGGTTTCAAACGAGTCGACGATGTTGTAGTCGCTCAAATCGTCGCCGCGCGGGGCCCCGACGGGTTCCGAGGTCGGAGCGATGGTTGGCTGGGCGAGGCCCAATCGGAGGACAGTGGCCGCCGGCAAAAGGATGCGAATGAGTGGGTTCATCGCATGAACAAGGGGTCGGCGTTAGAGCCGTGCACGCGCACATGGCAGGTGGTGCAGTTTTGATAGCGTGGGTCGGCCAGGTTATGACTGGACGTGAGGGCCAGGATGCCGGCGTTTTGGCGGCCGAAACTGTCGGCGCCATTGTGGCATTCCAGGCATAGCGTAAAGACGACCGGCCGCCGCAACAGCCTCGAATTGGTGGACCCATGCGGATAATGGCAGGTCTCGCAGCCTTCCACGCGAACCGGTTCGTGCTCGTAGACGAAGGGGCCGCGCTTTTCCGAATGGCACTTCAGGCAAGGCTCTTCGTTGGCGAGGGCCTGGTCCATCATGCGGGGCCGCGAGGCCATGCGCCAGGTGGGGGCGAAGGCGCCGTGGGGATTATGGCAATCGGTGCAGGTCATGAACCCCTCGTTGACGCGATGCTTGAAGGGCATGGAGAACTGGCCGCGAACGTCAGTGTGGCAGCCGTAACAGAGATCGGCTTGGCGCTGGGCCAGAAGGAATTTCGGAACTGGCGATTTGTGGATGGAATGGCAATTGATGCAGACCACGTCGTTCAAGGTGTGGCTGGAGCGGCGGATATTGGCGCGGCTCAAAGTTTCAGCATGGCAGCGGAGGCAGTTGTCCAGAATCTGCTTGGGCTGAAGCTCGGAAAAAGCCACGATGGTAGCTTTGCCGCCGCGGGCCTCGACGTGGGTTTTTCCAGGACCGTGGCAGGCCTCGCATCCAGTACGTTCGGGCGCTTCCTTGCCGGAAGCGATGCTCTTGTAATGTGGGTTTTTGTAGAAGTTGGCCCAAACGTCAGGGTGACAAGTGCGGCACACATTGCT
>DATHOT010000043.1:0-7726 GCA_035484655.1 Bryobacteraceae bacterium
GCGCCGCCCATCCCTTTCACCATTTTTCCCGGGATCATCCAATTGGCGAGGCTACCCTGCTCATCCACCTCCATCGCTCCCAGGATGCTGAGATCCATGTGGCCGCCGCGAATCATAGCGAAGGAGTCGGCGCTGGAGCAATATGACGTGCCTGGCAGCTCAGTCACTGTTTCCTTGCCGGCGTTGATCAGGTCCGCATCTTCTGTTCCCTCGATTGGATACGGTCCGGCGCCGAGCATACCGTTCTCCGATTGCAGAACCACCTCGATTCCGCGCGGAACGTAATTCGCAACCAGGGTTGGGAGGCCGATGCCCAGATTGACATAGAAGCCGTCCTGCAGCTCCTCGGCCGCGCGCCGGATGATTCGCTCGCGCCGGGCAGCGTCCTTTTGCTTTTGATCCAGGTCCGTTGTCGTCAAACTACCACGTTACAATACAATCAAAACCATGAGTCCGGTGAGACTGTTGGCCGCGGCTTCAGTGCTCGCGTGTTGTGCCGCGATTGTTGTGGGCGACACCACTTATCGCGCAACCATCGAGCGATGGCGTGCCGAGCGTGAGGTCGAACTCAAAGCGGATGACGGCTGGCTGACGGTGTCCGGGCTGTTCTGGCTCAAAGAAGGCATCAACCGGGTGGGCGCGAACCTGGCCAACGATATCGCGCTGCCCCGCGGTCCGGCCGAGGTTGGCGCCTTCGAACTCCACGACGGACGGACGACTTTCCGTGCCGCGCCGGGTGTGGGTGTGAAGCTGAATGGGGAATCCGCCGGCGACGTGATGCCACTAAAGTCCGACGCGGACGGCCAGCTCGATCGTATTCAGCTCGATACGTTGACAATGTTCGTGATTCATCGTGGCGAGCGTTACGGCATTCGATTGAAGGATACCGGGAGCGCCACGCGCAAGGAGTTCACGGGACTGCACTGGTTTCCGGTCGAGGAAAGTTATCGCGTGGTCGCGAAGTTCGTTCCGTATCAATCGCCTAAGATGATCACCATTCCAAACATTCTGGGCGAGACCGAGCAGGACACAAGTCCGGGATACGTGGTATTCACGCTGAATGGCCAGTCGCTACGCCTCGATCCGGTGCTGGAGGACGATCAGCTATTCTTCATCTTTCACGATCTCACCAGCGGGAAAGGGACTTATCCGGCGGGGCGGTTCCTTTACACCGATCTTCCCAAGAACGGCGAGGTGGTGATGGACTTTAACAAAGCTCAGAATCCGCCGTGCGCGTTTACAGCTTATGCGACCTGCCCGCTCCCGCCGAAACAGAATCGCCTGCCGGTTCGGATCGAAGCCGGTGAGCTGAATTACGGGCATCACTAGCTCACGTCAGCTATCAGGCCAGTACGTTATTCTGAGTTCATTCTTATGAAAAAGGAATCCTTCGATCCAGGTTTAACAACCCAATTCAGTGGTCAACTACGCCGGGCCATCAATCCCGATGGCACCTTCAACGTCCATCGCAAGGGCACGCGGCTGCGCGATGTGAATCTATACCTGAAGATGATCGACACCACCTGGCCGCGGTTTTTCCTCATGGTGACGCTGGTCTTCCTCGCGGTGAATGTTGCGTTTGCTTGGCTATACCTGGCAATCGGGGTCGACCGCCTGCAGGGAACCGAATCAGAGATGAGCGCCTTCGTGAACGCATTCTTTTTCAGCGTGCACACGCTCACGACGGTGGGCTACGGGAATGTATTTCCTCGCGGGGCGCCGGCCAATGCCGTGGCGGCCCTTGAAGCTGCGACGGGCCTGATGGTATTCGCGGTGATGACGGGGCTCTTGTATGGCCGATTCTCGCGGCCTTCGGCGCGGATTATATTTAGCAATAACGCGCTCGTCGCGCCCTATCAGGACGGCCAGAGCCTGCAGTTCCGTATCTCCAATGCCCGGAGCAATACCCTCATGAATCTGGAAGCCCGCGTCCTTCTCATGACGGTGGTGAAGCACGACGGGCAGCTCAAGCGGGATTTTGTCGATCTGGAACTGGAGCGGCGCAAAGTCTATTTCCTGCCGCTGACTTGGACGATAGTTCACCCCATCGACTCCGCCAGCCCGCTGTACGGCAAGTCCGCTGAGGATTTAGCAAACATGGCCGCGGAGATCCTGATCCTCATCCAGGCCTTCGATGATAGTTTCAGCCAGGTTGTTCACTCGATCTACTCGTACCGGCACACCGAATTTTTGTGGGGCGCCAAGTTCGCGCCGGCCTTTAATGTCGATCCAAAGGGCGACTTGGTTCTGGACCTGGATCGCGTCAATGAGCTAAAAATGTTGAGTTAGATTGCGGATGAAAACGGTTTACGCCAAAGATCGGCGCGAGTGGCGCGCTTGGCTCCAGAAGAATCACGACACGTGCGATGAAATCTGGCTGGTCTATTTCAAGAAGGGTTCAGGCCGGCCGCGCGTCCCTTATGAGGATGCCGTGGAAGAGGCGCTGTGCTTCGGCTGGATCGATACCAAGATCAAGAAGATCGACGAAGCCCGCTTTGCCCAGAGATTCACTCCGCGAAAGGTGCGAAGCCCGTGGAACAAAGCTAATATCCAGCGCGCCGAACGGCTGATCGCGGCGGGCAAGATGGCGCCCGCGGGCCTGGCCGCTTTCAATTCGGACCAACGGCGCGAGACTCCGGTGCTGCCGACCCAGATGCCGAAGGACCTGGAGGCCAGGTTCCGAAAGCAGCCCACTGCTTGGCAGAACTACGAGAATTTTCCGCCCTATTATCGGCGGATGACCTCGGGCTGGGTAGCCAGCGCCAAGAAGGAAGAGACCAGGCTCAGCCGGCTAGAAAAGCTGATTGAGTTTTCCGCGCGAAATGAGCGAATCAAGTTCATGTGACTAATGAGCGCGGTAAGAGCGTGAGCACTTCGTCCCAGACTTTGGCGGCGATGTCTTCCGGTAAGCCATTGCCATCGATCATGCGAAAACGGCGCGGCTCGCGCCGGGCGAGTTCGTGGTAGGCGGCGCGGACCCGTTGGTGAAACTCGGCGCCCTGTTGCTCGTAGCGCATTTCATGCTGCTGGTTGCGCGAGTGAGCCCGCGCCAGCCCGGTTTCCGTATCGATATCGATGCACAGCGTCAGGTCCGGAACCAGGCCGTGACAGGCGATGCGATCGACTTCGAGTACCGTTTCCCAGCCCAGGTCGTGCCCCGCGCCCTGGTAGGCGATGGACGAATCGGTAAAGCGGTCCGACACAACGATTTTGCCCTCGGCCAGCGCCGGCAGCACCGCTTGCTCGACGTTCTGTGCACGGGCTGCGAACATCAACAGCAACTCAGGAATAGGACGCAACTCGCGATTCGCGGGATCGAGCAGGATGCGGCGGATCTGCTGGCCGATCGCTGTGCCGCCGGGCTCGACGGTCTCGAGCACCGGATAACCGTCGAGTCGCAGATGCTCCGCCAGCAGCCGGGCCTGGGTACTCTTGCCGCTCCCATCCGGTCCCTCAAAGGTAATGAAGAGCCTTAGGTTAGAGCCTTGGCCAGGGTCGCTCGCGCCACTAGTCGTAGACATAGTGCAGGGCTTTCTTAAGGTCTTCCCAGGCTTCTTTCTTAGCGTTCTGATTGTATGGCCGGAGCAAATATGAGGGATGATACGTAACCATAACCGGGATATCGCGCCACTGTAGCCACTTTCCCCGGAGCCGCATGACCCCTTCTTTGGTGCCCAGCAGCGCCTTGGTCGCCGTCGAACCCAGGGCGCAGATGGCTTTAGGACGGATCGCCATAAGCTGGCGGAACAGGAACTGGCCACAAATCTCCATCTCATCCGGCTGGGGCGTTCGATTCTCAGGCGGGCGGCACTTGACCACGTTGCAGATGTAAACGTCGCTGCGTTGGAGCGGGATGCCCTCCTTGCGGGCGGTCCCTTCAATCATTTGGGTGAGAAGTTGTCCGGCCCGGCCGACGAACGGCAACCCCTGCGCGTCCTCGTCGGCCCCCGGGCCTTCACCTACAAACACCAGCCTCGCCTGCTCGGCCCCGGTCCCGAACACTAATCGGTTCCGGCCCTCGTGCAGACGACATCGTTTGCAGTCACCAATATCTTCCAATATCTTTAGTAAATTGTCATGAACCGGTGCGAGCGAGGGTACTAAGGTCGATGGCGCTGCGGGCTTAAGGTTACGAGGCATGGGGTTAAGGTCTGAGACCTGAGGCGGATCGGGCGCGATTGCACGCTGGCCCGGCGAGTCCCGCCGATACAGAGTTTTCAAACCTAGATCTTGGTAAAACTCCAGATAGCGGCGGACTTCATCCTTCGTCATCGAGCCGCGTGGAGGGCCAGGCGCAGTTTTGTCACCTGGTCGAAAATGCGATCGGCGATTTCGCGCTTGGGCGCGCGTGCGATAGGGATCGTTTCACCGGTGCGAAGGACCAGGACCACCTCGTTCTGATCGGATTCGAAGCCCGTGCCCTCCTGATTCACCAGGTTCGCCACCACCATGTCGCAATTCTTAGCTTTCAGCTTCTGCCTGGCGCTCTCGGTCAGGTTCTCGGTCTCGGCGGCGAAGCCGATCAGCAGGCGATCGCCCTTCTTTTGGCCTAGCTCGGCGAGGATATCGGGCGTGGGGTCCAGATCGAGGGACATTCTCGCGGACGTCTTCTTGACCTTGTGCTGCGGCACGCGCGACAAATGATAATCGGCGACGGCGGCGGATTTCACGACGATGGTAGCATCCGCCAGATGCTCCATCACCGCGTCGCGCATTTGGACGGCCGTGTGGACGTGAATCACCGAGACGCCGGTGGGTTCAGGAATTTGCACTGGGCCTGACACCAGAATCACGCGCGCGCCACGCTGGGCGGCAGCCTGGGCGAGCGCGTAGCCCATCTTTCCGCTGGAGCGGTTGGAGATGAAACGCACCGGGTCGAGCGGCTCCTCGGTGGGGCCCGCGGTGACCAGCAGGGTTTCCCCTTCAAGATCCTTGCGGTGCAAGGTCAAGCTGGCGACCATATCGGCGATTCGCTCCGGTTCGGCCAGCCGGCCTGGGCCGGTTGTTCCGCAAGCCAGCAAGCCCTCCTCGGGCTCGATAATCAGGTGGCCGCGGCCCTTTAAAACCGCGATATTTTCCTGAGTCGCCGCGTGCGCCCACATATTACTGTTCATCGCGGGCGCCAGCACAACCGGACCAGTAAAGGCCAGATAAGTGGTAGTAAGGAAGTCATTGGCCAGGCCGTGGGCCAGCCGCGCCAGCAGATCGGCCGTGGCGGGCGCGATGACCAGAATGTCGTTTTCCTGGGCGACCGCGATGTGCTCGACGGCGCTCGAAAGCGTCTCATCCGCGCTCCCGGAACCGAATAGATCGGTGATCACCTTGCGTCCAGTGAGCGCAGCGAAGGTAAGCGGCGTGATGAATTTTTCGGCCGCGGGAGTGAGGACCACCTGGACGCGCAACCCGCGCTCCATAAGCGCCCGGGCCAGTTCGGCGGATTTATAAGCGGCTATTCCACCGCCCACGCCCAACACAGCGTTCATCGCGACTCTTCTATTCCTGTGGCTCCGGCTCCCCAGCTGGCGGCTCTTTGATAGTGTCGGTGTATTTCACCAGCCCCCGGCGAACCTCTTCCATGGATGTTACTGTAGGCTTCTTGGATGTGGTTGGGAGAAACGGACGAGCGCCATTTTGCAACTGCCGCGCGCGCTTGGCCGCCACGATAATAAAGCGGTAAGTGCTCTGCTCGCCGTCGTCGGGAATCGCGTACATCGCGTTGTTCTTCAGTCTCTCAGCCATGTGCTATTTTGAACCTCAATTCGTTCTTTACTTCTCAAAACTCTCGAGGATCGGCCGGACTTCTTCTTCCATTCTGGCCTTGCGCAGCCGCTCGGCTTTGACAACAGTCTCCAGCCGCGCGGCCGACTCCTCGAGTTCCCGGTTGATCAGGACATAATCGTATTGCGTATAATTGCGAACTTCCTCGGCTGCACCCTTCAGGCGCCGGCGAATCACCTCTTCGCTGTCCTGCGACCGGGAACGCAGCCGTTGCTCGAGAACTTCTCGAGATGGCGGAAGCACAAAGATGCTGATCGCCTCCGGGATCGCTACTTTCAATTGTCTCGCACCTTGCACGTCGATGTCGAGTACCAGGTCTTTGCCCTCCTGGACGGCTTTTTCGAAGGTGCTACGGTTAGTGCCGTAATAATTGCCGAAAACCTCAGCATATTCGAGGAATTCGCCGCGTGCCAGACGAACTTCGAACTCGGAGCGTGTGATGAAAATATAATCGATACCATTGGATTCGGTAGGGCGCGGAGGACGCGTAGTGTATGAGATGGAAAAAGCCAACCCGGGAACGGAGGCGAGCAGCCGATGCACGAGCGTGGATTTGCCGGAGCCCGAGGGGGCCGAGATGATGAAGACGCTGATCATTCCAGATTCAGCGCCTGCTCGCGGATTTTCTCGATAGCGGCCTTCCCCGCCAGCGCCAGGTCGGTGATCCCCAGACCCAGTTCGCCGATGCCGTTGGTCTTCGACAGAACAGTATTGGTTTCGCGATTCATTTCCTGCAGCAGGAAGTCGATCTTCTTGCCCACCTCGCCGCCCGCGTCCAGAAGCTCCGTCAATTGCCTGGAGTGGATCTGCAGGCGCGAGATTTCCTCACCGATATCGCTGCGGTCGGCCAGCAGAGCCGCTTCCTGTGCGATGCGCTGCGGATCCAGCGTGGTGGCGTGGAGCAGCTCCTGCAGTTTTTCGGACAAACGGCTTTGGAAGGCCGGCTGGGCGCGCGAACGGATCTTTTCCATTTGCTCCGCGCTCTCGGCCAGAACCCGGTTGTGCTCGAGCATAAAGGCGGCCAGCTCTGCGCCTTCCCGCGATCGGAACTGGTTGAGTTTTTCAAGCGCCTCTTCGAGCGACCCGAGCAGCTCGCCTTCGATCTTCGGATCCGGCTCCAGATCGGCCGCGAAGCCGAACATGCCCGGAAGTCGCAAGGCCTGATTCAAATCCGGCTGCGAAGCGATCCCTTCAGCAGCCGCCGCTTGGCGGAATGCGGCCAGATAGGCCCGCAGCAGCGGAGCGTTCAGCCCGCCCGGACCCCCGTTGCCGGAACGAAGCAGCGAGCAACGGATATCGACGTGGCCGCGATGGACCGATCGCTTCAGCATGGCGCGCATGGCGCCTTCAAACGGATCCAGGTCCGCTTCCAGATGAAAGTGCAGGTCCAGACCACGATGGTTGACGCTCTTTAGGTTGACCGTGATTTCGCCCTGCTCGGTGGTTTTGTGGACCCGGGCAAAGCCGGTCATGCTTCGTATTGGTGCTGTCATGAATTCAGGAGTGGGTCCGGTTCCAGAAATTGGAGATCGTGCAGGCGCTGGTAGATTCCACCATGATTGACCAGCTCCTCGTGGGTTCCGATCTCGGAGATGCGGCCCCGATCCAAAACCACGATCTTGTCGGCCCGCCGGATAGTGGAAAGCCGATGCGCGATCACGATGACCGTGCGATTGTTCATCAGTGTTTGGAGCGCGCGCTGCACCAGGATCTCGGATTCGGTGTCGAGATGTGAAGTGGCTTCATCCAGGATCAGAATGGGCGCGTTCTTGAGCATGGCCCGCGCAATGGCCAGCCGCTGCCGCTGCCCTCCGCTCAGCTTCACGCCGCGCTCTCCGATGATGGTATCGTAGCCCTCCGGCATCCGCTCGATGAACTCGTCGGCCAGCGCGCTACGGGCGGCCGCCTGGATCTCGTCGTCTTTGGCTTTGGGCTTGCCGTAGCGGAT
>DATHOT010000044.1:0-24745 GCA_035484655.1 Bryobacteraceae bacterium
AAGAGCACAAGTGGCTGCTCTCAGCGCAGGTCCAAATAAAATGCAGGGTGGCCTAGAGGCCTTGCGCACAGACCTACACGCACTCGCCGGTAATGTTAATACGCTCACCAGCAACATCGAGGCTATGCGCGGGCACTTCAACGCGCGGCTGAGTCGCTTAGGAGGTTGCTGAAAAAGTCTTTCAAGAACTCACATTGGCAGGTCGAGGACCTGCTCCACAACTCCAGGTCAATGACTTAGCTCTACGTGGCGCAGGTCTCCGACCTGCGAGAGACTTTTTCAGCAACCTCTTAGAGGATCAATAACGCCCAGGCTTCCGATAAGCTCCGATTCTCGCCGGTCGCTCGACCGTTAAACCGGATGTCGGCTTCGTCTCCGTCCCGCTCAGGATGCGGCCCATTCTCGTTCGGCCCTAAGCCGTCGCCCAAGCGTGTTCAATCGGATCACACGCTAGCCCAATAGCCCTTTCGGGCCATGTCTACCAAACATAAGTGCTGATATCCTTGTAACCTGAGGAGTTGGGCCTTCGCCTTTGGTTTAATAGGCTGGTTTAATAAGCTTAGTGTGTTCCAGCTGAAGACGGGGAAACCGCAGGCATGAACCTTACAGAACTGTTCATCCGCCGGCCGGTCATGACCGCTCTGGTCATGATGGCCATCCTGTTGTTTGGAGTCGTCGGCTATCGCGCCCTGCCGGTTAACGACCTTCCTATCATCGACTTCCCGACTTTACAGGTAAATGCGAGTCTCCCTGGCGCCAGCCCCGAAACCATGGCGGCATCCGTCGCCACTCCGCTGGAGCGGCAATTTGCGACCGTTCCGGGTCTCGATTCGATCACCTCTTCCAATGTCCGCGGCAACACCAATATCACGCTGCAATTTGTTTTGGACCGCGATATCGACGCCGCCGGTCAGGATGTCCAGGCTGCCATCGCTGCCGTCTTAAGAAGGCTGCCGCCCAATATGCCGGCGCCGCCCACGGTTCGGAAGGTCAACCCCGCCGATCAGCCGATCCTGTTCATGTCGCTCAATTCGTCGACATTGAATTTGACACTTGTGGACGAGTACGCCGAAACTCTGGTTGCGCCCCGGATTTCCACCATCAACGGCGTAGCGCAAGTGAATGTGTTCGGGGCCGCCAAGTATGCAGTTCGCGTACAGCTCGATCCCACCTATCTGGCCGCCAAGGGCATCGGGATCGATGAAGTCGAAGCCTCCGTCGAAAAGCACAACGTCAATACTCCAGCCGGCACGCTGTGGGGACCGCATCAAGCCTTCACTATAGAAGCCAACGGTCAGGTAATGAATGCCGCCGCCTACCGGCCTCTGATCGTTGCATACCGCAACGGATCGCCTGTGCGATTGTCTGAAGTCGGCCGCGTACTCGACAGCGTTCAGAATGACAAGAGCTACGCCTGGTTCAATTCCACCCGGTCCATCAATTTGTGGGTCCAACGGCAGCCCGGGACCAACACCGTGGAAGTGGTGGATAAGATCAAAGCGCTGTTCCCCGAGTTCAAGGCCGAGCTTCCTCCCGCCATGAATCTGGACGTCGTCTACGACCGGTCGCAATCCATACGCGAATCAGTGGACGACGTGAAGTTTTCCTTGAAATTAGCCGTGGTTCTCGTTGTTCTGGTTATCTTTATTTTCTTGCGAAACCTGTCGGCCACCATTATCCCTAGCTTGGCCCTCCCGCTCTCTGTGGTCGGTACTTTCGCGGCCATGTCGCTGCTCGGCTACACCATGGACAACCTTTCGCTCATGGCGCTTACGTTGGCCGTGGGATTCGTGGTGGACGACGCTATTGTGGTCCTGGAAAACATCGTTCGCCACATGGAAATGGGTAAGTCGCGCATGGAGGCCGCTTTGGATGGAGGCAAGGAGATTGCATTCACCATCCTTTCCATGACCTTGTCGCTGGCTGCCGTATTTATCCCGGTTTTGTTCATGAGCGGGATCATCGGCCGCCTGTTCCACGAATTCGCCGTGGTGATCATGGTGGCTATCCTGATTTCCGGCTTCGTCTCGCTCAGTCTCACTCCCATGCTTTGCAGCCGTTTTCTGCGCCCGCCTACCGAGCGCCACAACGCGCTGTTTCGAATGTCCGAGCGTTTTTTCGACGGCATGCGGGATCTCTATCGCTGGACCCTGACTATCGTCATCCGTCATCGCTTTGCAACGGTGGTAATGGCAGCTGGAACCGTGGTCGCCACGGTTTACCTATACGGTATTATTCCGAAGGGCTTCATCCCCAATCAGGACACCGGCCAGTTGAGCGGCCAGATCGAGATGCCGCAGGAAGCCTCCTTTGACGCCATGGTCCGCTCCCAGTTAGAGGTCGCTAAGATCATTCAGGAAGATCCGAATTCCGATGGGTTCTTTTCTTCCGTCAGCGCAGCCGGCGGCGGCCCAGGCATGGGCGGGGCAGGGAATTCGGGCCAGTTACAGATCCGTCTGAAGCCGCGCCCTCCCCGTAAAATGACCCCGGAGCAGATCATCGAAGAACTGCGTCCCAAGCTGAACGCGATCCCCGGCGTCCGTACCTACATGCAAAACCCGCCTATGATCCGCATTGGCGGCCAGCAGACCCGCAGCGTCTATCAATACACCCTCCAGTCGCAGGACTTACAGGAACTTTATCGCTCCGCCCTGGATTTCGAGAGGCAGTTGCGGCAAACACCCAGCTTGGTCGATGTGAATACCGACCTCCAGATTGCCAGTCCGGAAGTACTCATCGACATCGATCGGGATCGGGCATCGGTGATGGGAGTCACCGCCGATCAGATCGAGAACGCCTTGTACGATGCTTATGGCGCCCGCCAGATCTCCGATATTTACACGCCCACCAATGATTACTGGGTGATGATCGAGCTCTTGCCGCGCTATCAGATGGATCCTAGCTCGTTGCATCTGATTTACATCCGATCGGCCAGCGGGAAACTGGTCCCTTTGGACGCCGTAACGAGGCCGCGCAACACCGTGGGACCGCTCTCGGTAAACCATCTCGGGCAGTTGCCCTCCGTCACCGTCTCCTTCAATCTCGCGCCTGGCGCATCGTTGGGCGAAGCCGTCCAAAAAGTCGAGGACGCGGCTCGTGAACTTCCTGCCGGCGTTCATACTACTTTCCAGGGCGTGGCGGCAGCCTTCCAATCGTCTTTGCGAGGCATGGGCCTGCTGCTGGTGCTGGCCATCGTGGTCATCTACATGGTGCTCGGAATTCTGTACGAAAGCTTCATCCATCCATTGACGATTCTTTCCGGATTGCCTTCGGCCGGCCTGGGTGCACTGGCGACGCTCCTGATCTTCCACGATGAACTGAACATCTATTCGTTTGTCGGGATCATTATGCTGATCGGCATCGTGAAGAAGAATGCCATCATGATGATCGACTTCGCCCTGGAAGTGCAGCGTACCCAAGGATTGACGCCCGCCGAAGCGATCTTCGAAGCCTGCCTGGTTCGCTTCCGGCCGATCATGATGACCACTATGGCTGCTTTAATGGGCACGCTGCCCATCGCGCTCGGTCTTGGCGCCGGGGCCGAGGCGCGCCGCCCGCTGGGTCTCGCAGTGGTGGGAGGCTTGGTTGTATCTCAATTGCTGACCCTCTACATAACTCCGGTCGTCTACATTTACATGGAACGCTTCCAGCGGGTTTTGGGCCGGAAGCGCGGCTCGCGCAAGATGAAGCCGGCGCCGCTGGTGGCCGAGCCCGAAGCCATGCGAAGCGGCGACTAGCTCCAAAGTAGCGCCCTGCCTTCCGATCAGACATAATAGTCTCCAAAGGATACGATCATGCACAAACTCTACGCTGTGTTTCTCGCGGCTTCCCTTACGCCGTTCTGCCTGGCCCAAACGGGCGCCCAATCGGCCCCGCCCTCAAATTCCGGTTTTACAGCGCTCGTAAACGACGCCAAGACCCGCATTAAAGAGGTGAACGTCGACCAACTGAAAGCCCTCGAGGCCTCAGGCGAGAAGTTCACCTTGATCGACGTGCGCGAGGACAACGAGTGGGACGCCGGTCATGCCACCGGAGCTGTCCATCTGAGCAAAGGCGTGATCGAGCGCGAAATCGAAAAGGCTGCTCCCCGCAAGGACGCCAAGCTGGTGCTGTACTGCGGCGGAGGCTCTCGCTCAGCGCTGGCTACCGATTCTCTAATGAAGATGGGTTACACCAACGCGTTTTCGCTAGTTGGCGGATTGGGCGCCTACACCAAGGCCGGCCTTCCAACCGAGAAGCCCGCCGAGGCGGCCAAGAAGTAGAACACCCGCGAGACGATCCACCCCTAGCCCCGCAGCGCGCGCTCGAACTCTACTGCGGCCGCCTCCCAGGAATGCTTCGTCTCCACATGCCGCGCCGCCGCATCAGCCAACCGCCTACGCTCTCCCGCGTCGCTGATTAGCCTCACGCACGCCTCCGCAAAGGCTTCCGGCTCGTCGGCGATCAAGATATTTTCCCCGGGCGCGATGTCGAGCCCCTCCGCCCCGATGGTCGTCGACACCACCGGCGTCCCCGCCGCCATCGCCTCGTAAATCTTCAACCGCGTTCCTCCGCCGATTCGCAGCGGTACGATCGATACTTTCGATTCCCAGAGCCATGGACGCACATCCTCCACCGTACCGGTGATCCGGATTCCCGGCTCTCGTTGCGCTAGCTCGGTCACCTCGCGGCCCGGCGTCCGCCCCACCACCGCCAGCGAACAATCGGGCAGCTTCTTCTTGATCAATGGCAAAACTTCGCGCACAAACCAGACAACGCCATCAATATTAGGCATCCAGTCCATCGATCCGACGAACACGAGATCGGTCGCCTGTTGCGCCTCGGTCGCCGGCCTGAAAAAATCCACATCCACTCCGGTGGGTACTGCGGTGACACGCGAAACCCCATATAGCGCGCGCATCTTCTCTGCATCCGCCTCGGAGACCGCGATGATACTCTTCACTGAGCGGCATACTTGTCCTTCATATTCCAGCATCAGTCGTGCCTGCCTTCGAAAGTAGTAGCGCCGCAAGGGCGAGCCCGCATGCTCCAAATGGCGCTTCCAAATCATGGCTTCGACGTTGTGTTGAAACAGCACCGCGCGCGACAGATCGCTGAAGTGCGGCGCGGAGCTCAAGAAATCGCACACTACGTGATCGAACGAGTGCTCGCGAAGCAGCCGGTCCACCGTCGCCCTCATCTCATCCGACTGATGCCGGAACACCGCCACCGGCATCTCGCTCACCAATCCCTTGGCGAGTTGAAAGAGAAACGCCGGCGATGTTTTTGCTATTACCGTCCGCCGCACCGGGTAGACATACGACGCGTACTCCTTCGCCCGCGCCGGACCCTCCGGAAGCTTTGGATTCCACAAGCCCGCATAATGCACCTCATGCTTGCGATGAAGACATTTCAAAGTCTCCAGCGTCCGGATTTGGCCGCCGCGATTGGTGGGATGCAGGAAGTCGCTATAAACCCACAGGAGCTTCATGGATCAATACCGGGGAGACCCGCGCCACATGCGCATGTAAGTCTTTGATCTGCAGCTGGCAGGTCCCCGACCTGCCTATTTGAGGCCTTCGACTAACCGGACGTCCATTTGCGATTCCTCGATGAACTCGCGCGTGTCGGCCTGCGCGATACCTTCCAGCACAGCGGCGCGAAAGCGGGCATCCTCTTCTTGCTCGGGTGTGAAATGGACTTCCATTGCCTTCAGGTTACGCGAAACCATGCGCTCAGGCAACCATCGCCCGCGCACGCCGCCGCCTCCCCTGTGTTATCCTGTCGGGAGAAGTTAGACTCCAGAACTTAGACCCCGTTTGGGAGGAATCATGAGAGCCATCAGTGCGCTCCTCGCAACCACGGTACTCGCGACCGCGCTTTCGGCCCAGCAGATCGCGCCGCCGAAGACCAATCTCAAAGTCGGTGACGAAGCCCCCGACTTCACTCTGCCCGACACCGACAACAAGCCCGTGAAGCTCTCTGATTTCCGCGGCAAGAAGGTCGTTGTCCTGGCCTTCTTCGTGGCCGCCTTCACCGGTGGTTGAACGAAGGAACTCACTGCGTACCAGTCTGGTATCGCTAATTTCGATAAGAATGATGCCCAGGTCATCGCGATCAGCACCGATTTCACGCCGACCTTGAAGCATTGGAAACAGGAATTGAACGCCAGCTATCCCATCCTCAGCGACCACATGCGCAAGGTCTCCGAGCAGTATGGAATCCTGATTACTCAGATGGGCGTTGCCAATCGCGCCACCTTCGTCGTAGACAAGGATGGCAAGATCGCCAACATCGAGGAAGGCAGCGGGGCCATCGATACCGCCGGCGCCGATGCAGCCTGCAGCCGGCTGGCGCACAAAGGCCAGTAACAGTTCTTCCGAGAGTGTCGGGCCGCTGTTTCCCGTGGCGGCCCACGAAACCTCTTCCCCTCCTAATGCTTCACACTAGAAGTGGCGACCAACGATCCCACCCCAAATCTGGAAGCTGATCCGCTCTGGTACAAGGACGCGGTCATCTATGAGGCCCACGTTCGCGCTCTCGCTGACAGCGACGACGACGGCATGGGCGATTTTCGCGGCCTCACGAAAAACCTCGATTACCTGCAGGACCTGGGCATTACCGCCATCTGGCTGCTTCCCTTTTTCCCCTCGCCTTGGCGCGACGATGGCTACGATATTTCCAACTATATCGACGTCCACCCCGCCTATGGCACCCTGCGTGATTTCCAGACCTTTCTGAGGCAGGCCCATCGCCGGGGTATCCGCGTCATCACCGAAGTGGTTCTCAATCACACCTCCGACCAGCATCCCTGGTTCCAACGGTCGCGCCACGCTCCGCCCGGAAGCCGCTGGCGGGATTTCTACGTCTGGAGCGACACCGCCGAGCGTTATAAAGACGCGCGCATCATCTTCAAGGATTTCGAGACTTCCAATTGGACCTGGGACCCGGTCGCCAAGGCCTACTACTGGCACCGATTCTATTCGCATCAGCCCGATCTGAACTACGACAACCCATCCGTCCAGGAAGCCATGCTCGATGTGATCGATTTCTGGTTCGATCTCGGCGTCGACGGATTCCGCCTCGACGCTGTCCCTTACCTCTACGAACGCGAAGGAACTAACTGCGAGAACCTTCCGGAAACTCACGAATTTATCAAACACCTCCGCATTCACGTCGACTCGAAATATAAAGATCGGATGTTGCTGGCCGAAGCCAATCAATGGCCCGAAGACGCCGTCGCCTATTTCGCCGCCGGGGACGAATGCCAGGTCGCTTTCCACTTCCCTTTGATGCCGCGCCTCTTCATGGCCATTCACATGGAGGATCGTTTCCCCGTCATGGAGATTCTTCAGGAGACGCCCCCCATCCCGCCCAATTGCCAGTGGGCGCTGTTTCTCAGAAACCACGACGAGCTGACTCTGGAAATGGTCACCGACGAGGAGCGCGACTACATGTATCGCGTCTACGCGCACGACCGGCGCATGCAAATCAACCTCGGAATTCGCCGGCGCCTGGCGCCGTTGCTTGAAAACGACCGCCGCAAGATCGAGCTCATGAACGCGCTGCTCTTCTCCCTGCCTGGCACGCCGGTCATCTATTACGGCGACGAAATCGGCATGGGCGACAACATTTATCTCGGCGATCGCAACGGCGTCCGGACCCCCATGCAGTGGAGCCCGGACCGCAATGCCGGCTTCTCGCGAACCAATCCGCAGAAGCTCTACCTCCCGGTCATCATCGATCCGGAATATCACTTTGAAGCGGTCAACGTAGAGACGCAGCAGAATAACCCGCATTCGCTGCTGTGGTGGATGAAACGCTTGATCGAGCAGCGCAAGCAGTTCAAGGCCTTCGGCCGCGGGACGCTCGATTTCCTTCGGCCCTCCAATCGCAAGGTGCTGGCCTTCTACCGTCGTTATCAGGATGAGACCATCCTGGTGGTTGCCAACTTGTCGCGCTTTCCACAGCACGTCGAACTGGATCTATCGGCCGCCAAGGGCCAAACGCCCGTCGAAGTGTTC
Source organism: Bryobacteraceae bacterium (assembly GCA_035484655.1). GTDB lineage: Bacteria > Acidobacteriota > Terriglobia > Bryobacterales > Bryobacteraceae > Palsa-89. The sequence goes on from DATHOT010000044.1 coordinate 8,004, forward strand.
GGGCGAGCCGAATTCCCGCCGGTTGGCGATCAGCCCTACTTGCTCACGCTCGGCTCGCTCGGATTTTTGTGGCTCTCGCTGGAATCGAAGCAGGTCCATCAAGAGTCCATTCAAGCTGCGCTCACACCGTCCGGCCTGCCCCTGATCGTGGTCGAGTCCTGGGGCGAAGTGTTTCAGGGCCGCAGCCTCACTGTGCTTCTCCGCCGCCTGCCTGCGTTTCTCAAAACGCGCCGCTGGTTTCAAGGCAAAGATCGAGTCATCCGCTCCATCGATATCCTCGATACTATTCCAGTGCCGGATAGCACGGCGCAAATCTTGCTGGGCCAGATCCAGTATGTCGAAGGCGATCCGGAGATCTACATCATGCCTGGTTCGGTGGCCATCGGTGAGGAAGGTGAGAAGGTCAAGGAAAAGCTCGCGGATGTGGCGGTGGCCCAGTTGCAAGCCCAGGATGGCAGCCGCGGAATTCTCTATAGCGCCATGTACGATACCGCTTTTTGCGACGCTCTTCTGGGCGCCATCGCGCGGCGCCGCCGTTTTCGCGGGCGTTCCGGCGAACTCGTCGGATCGCACAACCGGGCTTTTCGCACAGCCTGGGGCGGCAGTCATCCCGATCTGGGCGCCACCATCTTGAAAGCCGAGCAGAGCAACAGTTCCGTCGTTTTCGGAAATCGCTTCATCCTGAAGATCTATCGCCGCGTGGAACCAGGCATCCATCCCGAGATCGAGATCGATTCGTTCCTCACCGAACAAGGATTCGAGCACAGCGCTCCTCTCACCGGAACCCTCGATTATCGCCCGCAATATGGCCTGCCCACCAGCGTAGCGGTGCTCCATGCCTTCATCGAGAACCAGGGCGATGCCTGGCACTACACGCTCGATTCTCTCAGCCGCTTTTTCGAAGCCGCGCTCGCCCGGCGGGAGTCTGAGCATGCTGCTCCCGAGGGCCACCGCCATCCATACGAGCTACGCAATACCGAATTTCCCGGGCACGTCCACGAGCTGATAGGCACCTATTTGGACTCGGCCCAATTGCTCGGCCAGCGTACCGCGGAACTGCATCTCGCGCTCGGCTCCAATCCCGCGGATCCGCAATTCGCACCCGAGCCCTTTACCGATCATTACCGTCAGGCCTTCTACCACAGCATGTCGGCCTTGACCAATCAGACCCTTCAACTGGTCCGCCAGCGGCTGACCACGCTGCCGGCGCCGGCACAGGCGGAAGCTCAAAGAGTGCTCGACCAGCAGGATCAGATCCGCCGCCGCTTCCGTCTCATCCCTGAGCAAAGAATCCCAGCCATGCGAACGCGCCTGCATGATGAACTCGAGCTGCGGCAGGTCCTGCACACCGGCAAGGATTTTGTATTCGTGGGTTTTGAAGGCCGCATGGATCGTCCGCTGAGCGAGCGGCGGATCAAGCGCTCTCCCTTGCGCGACGTCGCCACTTTGCTGATGTCCTTTCAGTACGCAGCTTACTCTGTCCTGTTCGATCAGGTGCCCGGCGTCACCCGGCGTCCGGAAGCCATCCCCGCGCTCGAATTCTGGGCCGGATACTGGTCCGACTGGGTAAGCGCAATCTTCTTAAAAGGCTATTTCGACACCGTGCGCGATAGCCGCTTGTTTCCCTCCAACGATGCTCAGCTTCGTCCTTTGCTCGATGCCTTCTTGCTCGAACGAGCGCTGGAAGAAACGGCCAGCGAGCTCAATGATCGTCCGGAGTGGGTCCGCATCCCCGCCCGCACTATTCTGCGCGTCGTGGGGCAGGTCTCCGACCCGCCTTCTACCGTGGGGCAGGTCTCCGACCTGCCTTCTCCCAGCGGCTAAGGTTTCACATTTCTAGCGCAATACTAGGTCGTGCCGTGGATTACTAGGTCCCAGGTACCAGCTAGTAGATTTTCTCATTGGACCGCGCGATTCGGACGGAAGTACTTTGAAGCTTCATCACATATCGTGCGATAGAGTCGTTTTTGGCCGTCGTTTATGACCAAACCGAGACCGTGCAAGTTCTTGACAATCGACGCTGGCTCAACCTATGAAATTATCTGACGTTCTGCCTATGCCGTTAGACCGAAGACCCAAGCTGAAGCTAACCGAGCTTGGCCGCAGAGATACGTCGCTTGAGCCGTGACTGCTTGAGCGAGGGAGTATAGAACTTTTTCCTGGTAGATTTTGGGCGGAAAAAGCATCCAATTATTGAGTCGAGAGACTAAGGGGCGTCGAAGTGAAATCAGCCCTCGGCTAGTAGCTTCGGCGCTCCGACGAACGTCGGCTGCGGCGGCCTTAGTGTACCGAAAGAGCCCGTCACGAAGGTCGCTCATCCCAATTTGCCGCGTTTTCTGCACCTTCCAATCGCCCACGCGTAAATTTCGCCAGCCGTGCCTTTATCCTTAAGCCGAAAGGAACACAACCATGTCCCCATCCGCCGCCCGCCAATCCGCCAATGCCGCCAATGCCCGGCTCAGCACCGGTCCTAGAACGTCCGAAGGTAAAGCGCGTTCTTCTGAGAACGCCCGTAAGCACGGGCTGACCGCCGCCGAACTGGTCGTCGGTCCGGAAGATCGCGGGGAATTCGAAGCGATGCTCGCCGATTTCCAGTCCGGCGTCGCTCCTGAAGGTGCAATCCAACAAACACTCTTCGACGAGCTCGTCTCGGCCGCCTGGAATCTGCGTCGCATCCGACGAATGAAAACTGAGCTTTGCGCCGGCTCGGCAACCTATCTCGACCTGCTCAACGACGACGAGATCCAAACCAAACTCGACCGTCTGGAACGCTACAAGTCGCGCATCGAGCGCACTTTCCACCGTAGCCTCAAGGAACTGAAGGCGCTGCAAACCAATCAGGCTGTCGGAGCGCTAATGCCCCGCGATATCGTTGAAACCGCTCCTCCCTTAGCCTCCGCGATCGAAATTGCAAAACGAACCCAAGCCGCCGTTGCCTCATGGCCGCTCAAGAGCCCCGATGCCGTCGATCTCGAATGGATAGGGCCAACCGAGGCCCCGCAAGCCGCCCAAGCCGCCCATGCCACCTAGGGTACTCAAAACGCGAACTTTTTCCAGTGGTTTTGCTCATTTTGCCTAGAAATGTTCTCCCTTCCTTGGAGTCCTACTTCGAAGAGGCCCGCCGCCCCTCATGCAGCGCCGTAAAACGCAACCCGTCCGTACTCCTTCGGCCACCTATCGGCTCCAGTTCAATCATTTTTTCCCCTTCGATCAGGCCACGGCCATCGTCGATTACCTCCACGACCTCGGAATCACCGACGTCTATGCCTCGCCGTTCCTCATGGCGCGCCCCGGCAGTATTCACGGATACGATGTCACCGATCAAACACGCTTCAATCCCGACATTGGCGACGAGGAGTCCTTCCTGCGGCTTTCCGCGGCTCTCCAAGAACGCAAAATGGGCTTGATCGCCGACGTGGTCCCCAACCACATGTGCATCAACCATCCCTCCAACTTGTGGTGGTGGGATGTTGAGGAGAACGGCCCCAGCAGTCCATTCGCGCGTTTTTTTGATATCGACTGGCACCCGCCGAAGGAGGAGCTCGCCAACAAAGTTCTGCTCCCCTTTCTGGGCGATCAGTACGGCCGCGTCCTTGAGAATCAGGAAATCAAGGTCGTGTACGTGCGGGATCAGTTCGAATTGGTTTATTATGACAACTCTTTGCCTTTAGCCCCTTGGACGTGGACCATGATCCTGGAGCCGGCCGCGGCCCGGCTGCGCGACAAGGTTGGCGCATCGAACGAACATCTGGCCGAGCTGGAGAGCATCACCACCGCCCTCAGCCACCTGCCGGGCAATACTGAAACCGACGAGGCCAAGGTTCGCGAGCGCGAACGAGAGAAAGCCATCGTCAAGCGCCGCCTTGCGGGGCTGATGGAAGCGAGCCCGGAAGCGATGGAAGCGATTCAGACGGCCTTGGCGGAGATCAACGGCCGGCGCGGCGATCCCCATAGTTTCGACCGTCTGGAGCGGTTACTGGAAAGCGAAGCCTATCGGCTGAGTTTCTGGCGCGTCGCCATGGACGAGATTAACTATCGGCGTTTCTTCGATATCAACGATCTTGCCGCTATTCGTGTGGAAGACCCGGAAGTCTTCTCCGCTGTGCATGCTCTGCTCTTCGACCTCGTGAGCCGTGGCCATATCACGGGCCTGCGGGTGGACCATCCCGACGGTCTCTTCGAGCCGGAGAAATACTTCCGCTATTTGCAGGACGCCTGTCTGGCGCAAAGCCCGCTGGCTAAGTCCAATGGGAAGGGCGATCGAAATGGCGCCCATCGCACGTTCTATATCGTGGCCGAAAAAATCCTGCTGTCTCATGAACCACTGCGCGCGGCGTGGCCCGTCGAAGGCACCACCGGATACAATTTCCTGAACCTGGTGAACGGTGTATTCGTCGACCACACTAAATCAAAAGCCTTCCAGCAGCTTTACCGCCGCTTCACCGGCTGGTCGCAGGAATTCGATGACCTGGTGTGCGACAGCAAGCGGCTGATCTTGCAAGTGGCCATGTCCAGCGAGTTGAACGTGCTGGCGCGCAAGCTGGACCGTATCTCCGAGCAACATCGCTGGTATCGCGATTTCACTTTAGAGAGCCTGCGCGACGCCCTCAAAGAGGTCCTGGCCACTTTTCCCGTCTATCGCAGCTACATCCGGAGCGATCAGAAGGAAGTGGATCCCGAAGACAGGCGTCAAATTACGGTCGCTATTCGGGAAGCCAAGCGCCGGAATCCTGCCATCAACGAATCGGTCTTCGATTTCATTCAGAACGTCCTGCTGCTCGATCATCCCGAGGGTCTCGACGACGCGCAGCGTGCCGAACGCCAGGCCTTCGCCTTGCGTTTTCAGCAATTGTCGGCGCCGGTGATGGCCAAGGGCATGGAGGACACTGCCTTTTATCGTTACTACCCACTCGCCTCGCTCAACGAAGTCGGAGGAGATCCGGAGCGGTTCGGGCTCTCCGTAAATGCTTTCCACAGGCGCAACCTCGTGCGCGGGGAGTTGTGGCCCAACTCCATGAATGCCAGCTCCACGCACGATACCAAACGCGGCGAGGATGTCCGGGCGCGAATCAATGTCCTTTCGGAAATGCCATCCGATTGGTACCGGACCATTCGTCGCTGGCGCGACCTCAACCGCCGGTGGAAAACCAAAGTGGGTGAGCTGACCGCGCCGGATCCTAACGAAGAATACTTGCTCTATCAGACGCTGGTAGGTTCTTGGCCGTTGCTCCCCATGAACGCTCCACAGCACACCGAATATATCCAGAGAATTCAGGCCTACATGGAGAAGGCCGTCCACGAAGCGAAACTCCATTCCAGTTGGGTCAGCCCTAACGCCGAATATGATCGAGCGGTGCAGGGCTTTGTCGCCAAGATATTACAGCCTTCCCCGGACAATTCTTTTCTCGAAGACTTCCGACAGTTTCAAGCTCCCATTGCGCAAGCGGGCATATGGAACTCTCTCTCCCAGGTGGTCTTGAAAATGGCATCGCCGGGCGTGCCGGATTTCTACCAGGGCAACGAGCTGTGGAGTTTCCATTTGGTAGACCCGGATAATCGCCAGCCCGTGGATTTCGATCGGCGCCGGAAGTTGCTGGCCAAGTTGCGTGAAAAAGAGGCCGCCGACCCCGCCGCCCTGATGGACCGGCTCATCAGCAATCCCTGTGACGGCGCTATCAAGCTCTTCGTCACTCATCGCGCCCTGAGCTTCCGCCGGGATCACCCGGAGCTTTTCTCAGCGGGCTCTTATATTCCGCTGGCGTCCGGCGGAAACCGGGCGAACCATGTCGTGGCTTTCGCCCGCCAGTGGAGCGGCCAAACGGTTATCGCCCTGGTGGGTCGATTCTTCCTCAAGATTCGCAATTCGCACCCCGCTCCCATCGGAGATGTTTGGGGCAATGCTACCATCCTGCTTCCCAAGAAGATCAAGCACGTTGGCTTTCAAGACGTGCTCACCGGCCAGACGGTCACGCTGGAAGAACGCGAAGGCGAGCCCTCCCTGGCTCTGGCTAAGGTTTTCGCGCATTGTCCCGTCGCGCTTCTATTCGCAGAGAATCCGCATTGACCTACGGAGCCACGCCCCTCGGCCAGGATGGCGTCCAGTTTCGGGTTTGGGCGCCCAACCTCACCAGCCTCGCGGTGAAGTTGCATGGTGAATCGCCGTCGACTTTTCCCCCGTCGACTTTTCGAATGACGCGGTGCGGCGAGGATTTCGAAGTTATTGTCCCCGTCGCGCGCCCGGGCGACTTCTATACGTTGATCCTCGATGAAAAGAACGGTCGCCCCGATCCAGTCTCCCGCTCGCAGCCGCAGGGCGTCCACGGACCATCTCAGATTGTCGATCCGGAGTCCTTTGTCTGGTCGGACCATGACTGGAAGGGCATCCCTCGAAGCGAATACATCTTCTATGAACTCCACACCGGAACGTTTACTCCGGATGGTACGTTTGAAGGCATCATTTCCCGGATTCGTTCCTTGAAGGAGCTGGGAATTACAGCCATCGAGCTGATGCCGGTCGCTGAGTTTCCAGGCTCCCGCAACTGGGGCTACGATGGCGTCTACCTTTATGCGCCCCACTCGGCCTACGGCGGTCCGTCTGGATTAAAGAAGCTGGTGAATGCCTGCCATCGCGAGGGACTTGCGGTGGTGCTCGACGTCGTTTATAACCATCTTGGGCCGGAAGGGAACTACCTGGCCGAGTTTGGTCCGTACTTCACCGATCGTTACTGGACTCCCTGGGGCCAAGCCATTAACTTCGATGGCTCGGGCAGCGATACCGTGCGGCGCTTCTTCATTGAGAACGCCATTTACTGGCTGACCGAATATCACATCGACGCGCTGAGGCTGGATGCGATTCACGGCATGTTCGACATTGGCGCGGTGCACATCCTGGCCGAACTGAGCGAGCGTTTTCACCAGCAGGCGGAGCGCCTTGGACGCCAGGCCTGGGTCATCGCCGAAAGCGACCTCAACGATGTTCGTGTAATCCGCGAGCGCTCGGTTGGCGGGTATGCACTGGATGCCCAGTGGCACGACGAGTTCCATCATGCGGTCGTAAGTTACATGACGGGGGCTCGGCAAGGCTACATGAGCGGGTTCGGCCGGTTCCAGGATATTCAAAAGGCCATCCAGGACGGCTTCGTCTATGACGGCCGTTATTCGGCTTATCGGCGCCGCCACTTCGGAAGCTCGTCGAAGGAAGATCCAGGCGATAAATTCGTGGCCTTCATTCAGAACCACGATCAAATCGCCAACGCCGCGCAGGGTTGCCGGTTGTCCGAACTGGTCTCGCTGGAACAATACAAGCTGGCCGTCACCCTCCTGCTATGCTCGCCCTGCCTGCCGCTGCTGTTCATGGGTGAGGAGTTCGCCGATACCTCGCCATTCCTCTACTTCACCAGCCATACCGATCCCGTGCTGGCACGCGCGGTCACCGAGGGCCGGCGAAGGGAGTACCAAGACTTCGCGATTCCTGGTGAGTTTCTAGACCCGCAGTCTCCGGAGACCTTTCGAAAATCCAAAATCAACTGGGCGCTCGCAGGCGAGCCCCGTCACGCCGCGGTTCTACGCCTGTATCGTCATCTCATCGCGCTGCGCAAGCGCTGGCCCTGCCTGTCCAATGGCCGCAAAGATCTGACGTGCGTGGATATCAATGAGGATGCGCAATGGCTGATCCTCGACCGGAGCGATCCGGACGGTTCTCGTGCCTTGCTCGTGTGCAACTTCGGCCCGCTGGCGCTGAGCGCGCCCGAGTTGGATCTGGATCGGCGAAGCTCGGATTCGCAAATGGTCGTATGGACCGGAGCTGCCACCTACGGCGGAGATCCTGACTCTCCGCCGCCGCCGGCCAACTTGTCGAAGAGCGCAGTGTCAAGCAAAGCCATGATCGCAGCTTCGAGCGCCGCCCTTTATCTTCAAGGTCGCGAATTAAGCGCCTGACCCTGGATTACAATCTCCACCCGGCGATTCTGGTCGCGGCCGGCTGCGGAGTCATTCGAAGCGATCGGCCGGTCTTTGCCATAACCGGCTGCTGTCGCCGCGCGGGACGGCACACCATTGGTGATCAGGATATCGCGCACCACCTGAGCGCGCCCTTGGGATATAGATCGCGCGTCGAGGTCGCTGCCCCGGTCATCGGTGTAGCCTTCCACTCGAACACTGAGGCCGGGATAGGTTGTAATCAGCGCCGCGATTTGGGCCAGCTGCCTGGCAACCGGAGGCGCCGGATTCCGCGGGCTGGTTTCCAGCATCGAGTCCGGCACCACCACGACCAATCCACGCGGCGTATCGCGCGCAGGCAGGATGCTATTCAACCCACCCAGCAGGTTGGCCCGAGTTTGCCACTGCATGCTCATTTGTCCCGGATTGGTTTGTCCCGGATTGGTTTGCCACTGGGTTACCGTATTATCCACTCGCGGAGGCGCCGGAGGTTCAACCCGCGCCCGTGATCGATCGAGCTCTACTTGAGCCCGCTCAGCTTCAAAGCGCGATTGTTCGGCTAGGCGCGCTTGCTCGGCTGCCTGCGCCTCCGCCGCCTGGGCCTCTCCTTCCGCGTTCGTTCGGGCGCGGCTCTCCTCTAGTTCCTGTTGCCTATCGCGCGACAATCGCTCCTCATCGCGGCGCTTGACTGTCACGATCCGAGCGTCCTCCGCCATCTGGGCAGCCTCGCGCGCTCGCGAAACGATCATGTGCGTATCTTGCTTTCGGGCCTGTAAGTCCTGCGCCTCATGCAGCAGAGTTTCCGCTTTCGACAGTGTGTCCGCGGCGAAACGGTCGGCGCCCAACGAGCGCGCGATCTGCACGGCATTTTGGGCCTGGTAGAGTTCCAGCACGGCTTCGTACCGGTCATACGGCAGAGCCTCCGCCTCGGTTCCGACCGTTCGGAGTTGGTTCGGATTGATATTCATGGTGTACTGGCCGCGCGGCAGCAGGTCGTATTTGGCCGCTACCTGCTCGACTCTTCCGACCGTATCGGGCCGGACCATATTCTCGACTACCACGACGTCGCTGGGCGCGGTCACGGAATAATACGGTTCGGCGGTCACCATCAGCCCCAGCGCCTGCAGGTCGGTGGTCACGGAAATCTTGGCCTTGTTGGAAGGGTCGACTACGAGCTCGCCCAAATTCTTGGGCCGTCCTTCAGGTGTAATGGCCCATAGTACGTAGGTCAGATATTCACGCCCGAACTTGGTGGGCGCCTCCATGTGATCGAACCTGGCGTCGATGGATATGCGGCCGCGCTTGCTCTCCACCGTCGCGTCGCCTTTCGCCTTCGAGAGCAGGACCGTCCCTTCAAAGTCGATTTTGGTGGGTCCGCTGCGATGCTCATAGTTGATCGCAGCCAGCGTGCGCGACACTACCGTCACGCGATAAATGGGTTGCGGATCTGGAGGAGGGTTGCCTTGCGGTGGGCCGGTCTGCGAGAAAGCGGCCGCGCTCAAATACACGACCAGACTCGTGCTTGCGAGGATGCCTTTCATCTAGAGATCTCCTTCCGAAGGCAGGTTGCAAGTCAATTGCCGTATCTCCGCCGTTCAATAATTCCAAGCAGGCCTAGGAGTTGCGATAGGTTAGTACTAAATGTAACGTTGAAAAAGTGACCGGGTGAACAAGTCGGCTTCAAATTTCATACGTCTCGTGCTATGCTGGGCGCAAGCAATTGGCCTAGGAGGAGAGAGAGCGATCATGCGTGGCCGTCAGCCACCAGTTCGTTATAAGGTAGCTGTGCCTATTCACGCCGTAAAGCTGGAGGCGCGCCCGGGTAGCAGCCTTCCGGATCCAACCGCTACGTTGGTTGAGATTCCGATCGACGCGGTGATCGAGGCGGAAGGACAAGCCGCCAGGTCCGGCCTTATCAATGTCCTCTGGAACGGCGAAACGTTTTCTGTCTTCAACGAGGATCTTCAAGAAAAAGCCCAGATCGTGAGCACGACCGGTATCTGAAACGCTCGCGTCTTCGTCTCTTGCGGGATAATGGTTGGCGAGACTTTGTTCGTCCCCATCGGAGTCATGGCAAGCCAGCGAGATCTCGAGTTAATCCAAGCATCGGCGGCCGGCAACCTGGACCGCATGCGATCGTTGTTTGGCAGAGGCGCGAGAGCGAACACTCGCCTGAAAAACGGTGCGACTCCGTTGCTGGCCGCGGCCGTGGAGGGCCGGGTGGATGCCGTGCAACTCTTGCTCGTTCAAGGCGCCGACGTAAAAGCTCGCTATAAGGACGAGGCCACGGTGCTGGTGATGGCGGCGACGCAAGGCCACGCCGCGATCGTCCGCCTGCTGCTCCAGAAAGGCGCGAGTCATGACGAAAAAACGCGCGGCGGCGTGACGCCGCTGCTGGCGGCTGCGATCGAAGGGCACGCCGGCGTGGTTGAGGCGTTGCTGGCGTCGGGTGCGGATCCCAACGCGCCGGATCTGCGGGGCGTAACGCCCTTGATCGGAGCGGCAGTGAACGGCCATGTCGAAGTAGTATGCGCGTTGTTAGCCGCCGGCGCCAACATTAGCGCGGTCAGCAATTCAGGATTGAATGCATTGTCGGCCTCAGTGGTCGCGAACCCAGCGGTGACCTGGGTGCTGCTCGAAAACGGCGCGGATCCGAAATGCACCGACGAGAGCGACCGCCCGGTTCTCGTGACCGCCGCTGCCAGCGGAAATGCCGAGGCATTGCCCATGCTGCTCGGCAAGGGAGCTGAGATCGAGACAGCGGATGCAGCGGGAACCACGGCGCTGTTGGCGGCGACTTTGGGCGGACACACGGAAGCCGTGAAGATCCTGCTCGATAACGGCGCCAACCCCAATGGAGCCGGGCAATCGGGTATCACTCCGCTGATTGCGGCGGTGGTGAGAGGACACACGGAGCTGGCTGATTTGTTGTTGAATACCGGCGCCGATATAAATATTTCGACGCGCGAAGGTGTCACGGTCCTGATGGCCGCGGTCAATAGTAATCCCGAGGCGACGCCTTTGCTGTTGCAGCGTGGCGCCGATATCAACGCAGCCGACAAAACCGGCATCACCGCGCTGCACGCCGCGGCGGCCATGGGCAAAGCAGGGGTGGTCCAACTGCTGGCCGAATCGGGAGCCGATGTCCAGCGCCTGACGGCTAGCGGATTGAGCGCTCTGCGAGTCGCCGAAGCCGCCGGACACAACGAAATCGTGGAGTTCTTGAAGCCGCTTTCAGCGGACGGAAGCCTTGGCTAGCTCAGCCGGCGTCACGTTTTCGGATTGGCCGGCCGCGGGCGGAAGCGTGAAGCAGAAGCGCGAACCCTCGCCCGGTTTCGACTCCACCCAAAGGCGGCCGCCGTAGCGCTCCACGATTCGCTGGCAGATCGCCAGGCCGATCCCCGTACCCGGATAATTCTGGCCATGGAGCCGCTTGAAAATACCGAAAATCTGCGGGGCATATTCCGGCTCGATTCCAATCCCGTTGTCCTCGACCACAAAGAGCCAATCGGCGTCGCGGCGCTCGGCCGCAATCCGAATCTTGGGCGGCGCCTCGGAGCGATACTTGATGGCGTTTCCGATGATGTTTTGCAGCAACTGCACCAGCCGGACTTCATGGGCCTGAAGCGTCGGCAGCGAATCCCAAGAAATAGAAGCGCCGCTCTGCTCGATAGAGGCCTGCAGATTGAGAAGCACTTTCCGCATCACCGTCTCGCAATCGATGGGCTCTGCCGGGCCCACGTTCGCCCCGGTCTGAGAGTAGGTCAGCAGGTCTTTCAAGAGCATCTCCATGCGCTTGGCTCCGCCCACGATGAACCCGACGTATTGGTCCGTTTCGGGATCCAGATCGCCGGCGTACTTGCGCTGCAGCATCTGGCTGTACAACGCAACCATGCGCAGCGGCTCCTGGAGATCGTGACTGGCGGCGTAGGCGAATTGATTCAGATCGTCATTGGATTGCCGCAGAGCTTCATTGGACTGCATCAATTCCTGTGTCCGTTCGGTCACGCGCTGCTCCAAGGTAGTATTCAATTCGCGAATGGCTTCGTCCGCCTTTTTGCGCTCGGTAATGTCCCGAATGGCGGAGGTAAGCAGCAGGCCTTCTACAGTCTGCAACGGACTCAGGCTTATTTCTGCCGGATACCGCTGCTTGTTCTTGCGAACGGCCCAGAGTTCCTTGGGCGAACTCAGTCCGGTGGAGGCGAGGCCATGCGAATCGAGCGAAAGGGGAGAGGAGGCGGTCCAGTCCGGCACTAGTTCCCGAATATTCTGGCCAATGAGCTCTTCGCGCCGGAATCCGAACATGACCTCGGCTTGAGAGTTCACCAGACTGATTCGTCCGTCTTCCGAGCTGATGATCATGGCATCGGGCGCGGCTTCCAGCAGCGACCGGAACTTCTGTTCCGCCTTACTGAGAACCTCGGCCTGGCGCCGCAGGAGCGCGGTGTTGCGGCTGAGCTCGACGAATACGCCGACCTTCGATCGCAGAACTTCGGGAACGATGGGTTTGAAAAGAAAATCCACCGCGCCCAGATCGTAGCCGCGAAAAAGATGTTCGTCGCTCTTATAACCGGTCAGAAACAAGATGGGCGTGTGCCGGGAACGCTTGCGGGACCGGATCAGTTCGGCGGTTTGAAAACCGTCCATGTCCGGCATCTTCACATCCAGGAGAATGGCGGCAAAGTCGTCATTGAGCAGGTGACGCAGTGCCTCCATGCCGGAGTTGGCCAACACCAGCTCCTGGCCGAGTCCATCCAGCGCGGCCTCTAATGAAATGAGATTCTCAGGCGTGTCATCCACCAGCAGGATCTTCACTCGCTCCGGCCCAGGCTGCTCGGTGGAAGTTTGCATGCCAGTTTCTCGACCCATTATTATCATCCTCGGCGATCCGGCGTGGGATCGGCTCTTCTATCTAGACACTCGGCGCGGCCATTTGCGTCAGCTCGTGGCCGCGGCTCACCCACACGCGCAGCACTGAGAACAGATTATCCAAGTCGACTGGCTTGGTGATATAGTCCGAGGCGCCGGCTTCAATACATTTCGCGCGGTCGCCTTTCATCGCCTTGGCCGTCAAAGCGATGATTGGAAGAGATCGTAACTTCGGCTCTTGCCGAATGGCTTTCATGGTTTCGTAGCCGTCCATTTCCGGCATCATGATGTCCATCAGTACCAGGTCGATGTCGGGGTTCTTTTTCAACGCCTCGATGCCCGCGCGCCCGTTCTCGGCGTGGACCACTTTCAATAGATGATCCTCGAGCAAACTGGTCAAGGCGAAGATATTCCGGACGTCGTCGTCGACGACCAGCACCTTCTTGCCGACCAGGGTAACGTCGGTTTCGCGGAGCTGTTCCAAGATCCGGCGCTGCTCCTGCCGGAGATCGGTTTCGGCGCGATGCAGCAGAAGAACGGATTCATCCAGCAACCGTTCGCGCGTCGAAACCAGCCTCACGTTAGTGCTCCGTGTCAGCCGCCCCAGATCCAACTCTTCATCGGTTGTAAGCGGGCGATCGCATACCAGAATGACAGGCGCGATGTGGGGTCCGGCTTGTGCATGGATCTCTTCCACCAGATCGAGCGGTTGGATGTCATCCACACGAAGGTGGATCACAATGCCGTCGAGGTATTGATGTTTCACCACACCCAGAGCTTCTCCACCGGTCGCGACGTCGATCACGTCGATATCCGGGGCAGAGACGGTGGAGACGATTTCCCGTCTTTCTTCCTCATCGGCGCAAACCGCCAGCAGCCTCTTTACGCGCTTCTGGACGGAGTGCTCGATGGTGTTGAAGGTTTCGGACAGTGACTCATTGGTGACCGATTTTTCCAGATAACTCATTGCGCCCAGCGCCATACCGAGGCGTCGATTCTCATCGCCTGAGATGATATGAACCGGGATATGGCGAGTGGAGGGGTCGTGCTTTAGTCGGTCAAGAATCGTCCAACCGGCCATATCGGGAAGGTTAATGTCCAGCGTCATAGCGCCGGGCTTAAACTCGCGCGCCAGTGAAATTGCGCTGCTGCCCCGCAGAGCGACCAGCGCTTTTAGCCCGTGCTCATGGGCGAGATCCACGAGTATGCGCGCAAAAGTAATATCGTCTTCGATGATCAGCAGCACCGAGTCATCCGGCTGGATCAGGTTACGATCATCGTCGATGACCAGGTCTTCGACCATGCCCTCGGTATTCAGCCGCGTCGACGGCAGGATCATATCGACCTCAGGCGCGGGGATTGCGGCGGCCTGTTCCATGAGAACTGGAGTTGAGAGTAAACCCTCGCTCTTGGGCTGCTGGGCGGGAGTTACGTAAACTTGCGGCAGATACAGTGTGAAGGTGCTTCCGGAGCCGGGCGTGCTCTGCAATCGGATTTCGCCGCCTAAAAGCCGGGCCAACTGACGGCTGATCGAAAGTCCCAGCCCTGTGCCGCCGTATTTGCGGCTGGTGGTTCCATCGGCCTGTTGGAAGGCTTCAAAGATGATCCGCTGTTTATCGGAAGGGATCCCGATGCCGGTATCTGAAACCGAAAACGCCACAACCGACTTGGCACGGCCCAGAATCGGATGACCGGCACTCCATCCAGAGTTTGCCTTGTCGATAGAGAGCAGGACTGATCCATGCTCGGTAAACTTGAGAGCATTTGAAAGCAAATTCTTGAGAACCTGCTGGAGCCGCTTGGCGTCGGTGTGCATGACTTCCGACGTGAGCGAACTGCCGAGCTCGATCCGCAAATCGAGCCCCTTGCCCTCGGCCACGTGCCGGAAGGTGCGGGAGCAATAATCCTCCAGTTCGGTGAATCGAACGCCGCCTAGCTCGACGTCCATCTTGCCGGACTCAATCTTGCTCAAATCGAGAATGTCGTTGATAAGAGCTAGCAGGTCAGTTCCCGAAGTGTGAATCGTCTCGGCGAACTTAACCTGTTTGGCTGTCAAATTCTTGTCGGAGTTCTCGGACAACATCCTGGCCAGAATCAGCAGGTTGTTGAGCGGCGTGCGGAGCTCGTGGCTCATATTCGCCAAGAACTCGCTCTTGTATTTGGAAGTAATCTCGAGCTGTTCGGCCTTCTCTTCGAGGGCTTTCTTAGCCTGCTCGACTTCCTGATTCTTGGTTTCGACTTCGGTCTTTTGCTCAGCCAGTAGCTGGGCTTTTTCCTGCAGTTCGGCATTGGTCTGCTGCAATTGAAGCTGTTGGCTTTGCAGCTCTTCGGCCAGCGCCTGACTCTGCGTCAACAACTGCTCGGTCCGCATGGTAGCGGCGATGGTGTTGAGCACGATTCCGATGGATTGCGTTAACTGGTCCAGGAATGCCAAGTGGATTTCACTGAATTGGCCGAGCGAGGCCAGTTCCATTACCGCCTTTACGTCGCCCTCAAACAGCGCGGGCAAAACGACCAAGCTGACGGGCGTGTCGCCGCCCAAGCTCGAATTGATTCGAACATAGGTCCCGGGTACATTGGTAACCAGGATGCGCTCCTTTTCGCGAGCGCACTCACCGACCAGCCCTTCTCCGATCCTGAATTGCATCGGGACGTTGGTTTCATCGGTCGCATATCCTGCCAGGAGCTTCAGAACCGTAGTGTCTTCGTGGGTCTCGGCGATATAGAAGGTACCGTGCTGAGCGCCCACCAGCGGCGTGAGCTCGGAGAGCAGCAATTGCGAGACGGTCAACAGATCGCGCTGGCCCTGCATCATGCCGGTGAACTTAGCAATATTGGTCTTCAGCCAGTCCTGCTCGTTGTTCTTGCGGGTGGTGGCCGCAAGGTTCACGATCATTTCGTTGATGTTGTCCTTCAGTGCGGCGACTTCGCCCTGCGCCTCGACCGCGATGGAACGAGTGAGGTCGCCTTTTGTAACGGCGGTGGCGACTTCAGCGATCGCGCGGAGCTGGTTAGTGAGCGTAGCCGCGAGCTGATTGACGTTATCGGTCAAGTCGCGCCAGATACCGGCCGCGCCGGGCACGCGGGCCTGGCCGCCCAGTTTTCCTTCGATGCCGACCTCTCGCGCCACGGTGGTGACCTGATCTGCGAAGGTGGCGAGCGTGTCGATCATTCCATTGATGGTGTCGGCCAGCTCGGCGATCTCGCCTTTGGTTTCGAGAATCAGTTTGCGTTTCAGATCGCCATTAGCGACCGCGGTAACGACTTTGGCAATGCCGCGGACCTGAGTAGTCAGGTTGGCCGCCATAAAATTCACGTTGTCGGTAAGATCCTTCCAGGTGCCGGCCACGCCTTTCACTTCGGCCTGTCCGCCCAGCTTGCCGTCGGTGCCCACCTCGCGAGCGACGCGCGTCACTTCGCTGGCGAACGAATTGAGCTGGTCCACCATGGTGTTGATGGTGTTCTTGAGCTCGAGGATTTCGCCTTGAACGTCGACGGTGATCTTGCGCGAAAGATTTCCGTTGGCGACGGCGGTGGTGACCTGCGCGATGTTGCGGACCTGCGCGGTAAGGTTGCCGGCCATGGAGTTGACGCTCTCGGTGAGATCCTTCCAGGTTCCAGCGACGCCGCGGACATTGGCCTGGCCGCCGAGTTTACCTTCCGTGCCGACTTCACGCGCCACGCGAGTTACTTCGCTGGCGAACGAGCTGAGCTGGCCAACCATGGTGTTGATGGTGTTTTTCAGCTCCAGGATTTCGCCGCGGGCATCCACGGTAATCTTGCGGCTCAAGTCGCCGTTCGCCACCGCCGTCGTCACTTCCGCGATGTTTCTTACCTGCGCCGTCAAGTTCCCGGCCATCGAGTTCACAGAATCGGTCAGGTCCTTCCACACGCCGCCGACGCCCTTCACATCTGCCTGTCCGCCAAGCTCGCCT
>DATHOT010000045.1:0-24755 GCA_035484655.1 Bryobacteraceae bacterium
CGCATTGTCGACCGTCACGTTGGCTCAGTTCGGCCCTTCCTTCTTTTTGCTTGACGCCACACATGTGGCCGGCATCATCCTGAGATCGGACGGGTCGAGAGCCTATGGTGGAGGCACGTACGACATCATTGGGCCCACGGGAAATTCACTCGGCTATCCAACGGTGGGCGCTAAGGCAGGCGACGTTGTAGAGCTTTTCGGCACCGGATTTGGGCCAACCAATCCGGCAGTTCTGGCTGGTCAGGCGTTTTCAGGAGCCGCGCCCACAACCAATCCGGTGACACTCAGTATCAACAACGTGAGCGTGACGCCGGCGTTTGCAGGTTTATCGGGCGCCGGTCTCTATCAGCTTAATTTGACGGTTCCAGCGGGTCTCGGCACGGGTGATGTTACGCTGCAAGCCAAAGTCGGCGGTGTCGCGACCCCTTCTGGTGTCGTGATTTCCTTGCAATAGCGGGCTGCTGGAGGCAAGCAGTGTATACTTGCGACTATCGCATGGCCAAAAAATATATCCTTGCCTTGATTGGGCTATTGTGTTCCAGCCAGATTGCCCATGCCCAAGGCCGAGCCTATGTAGCAAACTTCGCCTCTAACTCGGTCTCGGTGATCGACACATCCAGCAACACGCTAATTTACACGATCGCGGTGGGGAACCAACCAAATGGGATCGCCTTCACCCCGGACGGCACGCGAGCCTATGTAACGAATGGCGGGGGCGATGTCTGGGTGCTCGCGACCTCCAACAACGCCGTTCTCGCCAAAGTGGTGGTGGGAGGCTACCCCAGCGGGATCGCGATCACCCCGGACGGAACGCGCGCTTATGTGACCAGAGACAACGCCAACTCGGTCTGGGTGATCGATACGTCGAGCAACACCGTAACCGCTAAGATCACCGTCGGGACAGCCCCCGGTGGTGTGGCCATCACGCCGGACGGAACTCGCGCTTATGTGACGAACGTGGGCGGCGTCGCTGGGGGCGGGTCGGTCTCCGTGATCGACACATCGAGCAATACGGTAGTCGCCACGGTGAGCGTGCCGGGGCCGGTGGGTGTGGCTATCACTCCGGATGGAAAGCGCGCTTATGTGGCGAGTCCCAGTGGCCCGCTCTCCGTGATCGACACCTCGAGCAACAGCGTGGTCGCCACAGTGGCCGTGCCGAGCATTGAAGACTCCCCGTTTAACGTCGCCATCACGCCGGATGGAACGCGCGTCTACGTAGTGACTTATGGCTTCGGCGGAAATGGCCCCGTCAATGTGATCGATACATCGACTAACACCGTGGTCGGCACCGTCGGCGTAGGAACCGGCCCATCTGGGATCGCCATCACTCCGGACGGAACGCGCGCTTACGTGGCAATTGCAACCAATCTCATTGGGAACGGCCCCGGCGCCGTCACCGTGATCGACACGTCGAGCAATACCGTGATCGCCACCGTGCCCGTGGGGAGCACTCCTTTGGGGATCGCAATCCTGTCAGGAACTGGGCGGCCAGTTCCACCCCCGACTATCTCTTCGGGTGGCGTCGTACCCGCAACGGCTGAGTCTGGCGAATGGGTGTCGATTTACGGAACCAATCTGGCCAGCGTCCCGACGACCTGGACTGGAAATTTTCCGATATCCCTCGGCGGTACCAGCGTGACCATTGACGGGAAAGTAGCCTATCTCTCATATGTCAGCCCCGGACAGATTAATTTGCAAGTTCCGAATGATGCAGCCACCGGCTCCGTGCCCGTCGTGGTCACCACCGGCGGTGGGAGTGCAACATCTTCGGTAAAGCTGGCTCAGTTTGGCCCTGCATTCTTCACGCTCGACGGCAATCATGTGGCCGGCATCATTCTGAGATCCGATGGATCGGGAGCTTTCGGTGGAGGAGCGTACGACATCGTTGGACCCACCGGAACTTCACTCGGCTATCCAACCGTGGCCGCGAAGGCAGGCGACGTTGTGGAACTTTTCGGCACCGGATTTGGGCCAACCAATCCGACGGTGCCTGCCGGCCAGGCATTCTCCGGCGCGGCTCCCACCACTAATCCGGTGACGCTCCAGATCAACAACCTGAGCGTGACGCCGGGATTTACGGGCTTGTCGGGCGCCGGTCTCTATCAGCTCAACCTGACTGTTCCAGCGGGTCTCGGCACGGGTGATGTTACGCTGCAAGCCAAAGTCGGCGGCGTAGTGAGTCTTTTTGGCGCCGTGATTTCCCTGCAGTAGCGAAAGCGCGTTATTTCAGCTCAGCCAGTAACTCTTCGATTAGCGCGTTGTCGCCGAACGTCTGGCTGACGTGCGCATAGCGGTCCACATTGCCCGGAGCAAAGATGAAGCTGCCTCCGAGTTGAAATGGATTCTGCCCCAGCTTATGCTGCCGGAATCCCCCGCCCTGCGCGCGCTTCCGCGCCTGCGCGTTGTCCCGGCGCAGCAGATGAAACAGATTAGCGGTCTTCAGTCCAGCCGCGTGATAAGCCTGCCGTTCTTCGTCGATCAGTAACGGGAATGTGATGCCGGTCTCTTCACGAAACAGCGCAGCATAGCGAGCATCGCCCAGCCCCACGGCAGCCAGCTTGGCGCCTTTGGTTTGGAATTCGGCTTCGTGCTCGCGCAACTGCGCTACATGCTCGCGGCAGAAGATTCAGCCGTAGTGGCGGAGGAAAACGATCACAGCCAGGTTCGTTTGCCATAGCGAGCCGAGCCGTACCCGTGCGCCTGAAGAATCAGGCAGCGTGATGTCGGCCAATGCTTCGCTCAATGAGGACGCCACAAGGGCAATCTAACACAGCCGGATTTATTCCACAGCGAGAGTCGCAGCATTGCTGCTTCGAGTACCCGAAGTAACGATGACAACCAGGTTGCCGACCAGGGGGATAGGAGGGACGGCACGCACAATGCAGTTGATCTGATCCAACCCGGCGTAGCCGGGGGCGCGGCCGGCGTAGGTCACCGGGCAATCCTGGCCGCCGATCGTCACCGTCGGCTGCAGATTGGCGTAATCCAGGCCGTTCTGGGTGGTGGTCGCGCCCAAACCGGTGGCGTAAAGCTCGACGTAATTCCCGGCATGCAGCGGGTTGCTGCTCGAAACCACACCGTTATTCGACGCATTGATTGCCGCGGCAGGGCCGGATCCCGATCCATCCAGCGTGAAAATTGCCGGCACGGCGGGTTCGACGAAGACGTTCACCGTGCGGTTTCCCGACCCGTTGCTCACCAGGAGCGTGGCGAGACCGCTGGCATCGTCCGGAATCACGCCGTTGATTTGCGACGGCGACGCGTAGGAGAGTGGAATCGGCGTCCCGTTGACCGACGCCTGAGCATCGCTCAACTGCGTTGGAAACGGCAGACCGGTAGCCTGCGCCGTTTCAGCAGCTAGAGCCGTTCCATAAATGGAGACGAACATCCCCGGCGCCAGGCTCAACGGAAAAACATTCGTGGGGGCCGGAAACACGCGCGCGATCTGGGGGCCGGGTTTGACTGTGTAGGGCTCTGTTCCACCGGCCGGTAACATGACTGAATTGGTGACGGTTAGCGGATCGATGGCCGTGAGGGTCACAGGTCCGGCGGGGAACAGATCCGTGTAAGCGACATCGCCGGAGGGAATGTTCAACTGCTTCGATACGCCAGTGGACGCCGTGGCCTTCAGCGACGACATACTGAGCAACGTATCGTCAGCGTTGCGCGCTTCTACGATCAGCCCTCCATCCACCGATAGAAATGGATCGTTCTCCGCCGCCACGCCAACATTCTTCCAAGCGCCGGTTCCATTGAAGAACGAGACGATCATCTGCGCCGACTCGTGCATCGCTGAATTGATGTTGGCGATGCCTTGAGCACTGAAAGAACACAATCCCGCAAAGCTCACGATCCCGCCGCCATTCACGTGACAATAGGGCAGCACGCGGGTGCGGCCCGGTTGATAGAACTCGAGCGACGCGCTAGTCAGTGCGACTACGCCATCATCGAAACCCGACATGGTAGCGAGGCCAGTGCCGCCGTTGCCCGCCGCGGCGATCGCGTCCACTCCGCGCAAGTCGTCGGTCCCTTGATTCCAAGTGCCCAGGTCGAATAGAAAGCCGCTCCCGCTGGCAAGCTCGCGAAGCTGAGGCGTTACACCGAAATTGAGGGCGACACCGGATCCGAAATGTGGTGTCGCCAAAAAAACTACTTTGCGGACATCAATCTGCGCAGGCGGTTGGAACGTGCCGGAGGTGTTCTGCTTTCCACTCAGATAACTGCGCAGTACCAGGCCGCCCATACTATGCGCGACCACATCGATCTGATCCACTGGCTGACCGTCAGTGAAACGAAGGTTTGCCAGCAGAGTGCCGAGCGCGTTTCCGAGGTCTTCGATCGTAGGAGTCCCGGGCACACTGCAGATATCGAAGAAGACGCTTGCCTCCCCGTTGGCTTGGAGCACTTGATCGGCGGTTCCGAAGGTGCTGGAAAATGACACGCCCGAGCAATCCAGCTCAAAGCCATTGATGAAAAGGACCGGAGGCAGGGACCTCCGCGGTACCGGCGTGCCGGGCGGAATCAATTGCGCAAATGCGCTGCAGACGAACAGCGCGCCAGCGAAAATGCGGAGCTGGCCAGTCACGGGCGTCAGCTACCGCGCCGGTATGGGCTGCAGCGTACGGTCGGAGATGATGCGATCGATCATGCCGTACTCCAGCGCCTGGTCCGGCTCGAGAATATAATCGCGATCTACGTCGCGAGCGATGCGGTCCACCGGCTGTCCGGTGGCATTCGCAAGAATCTGATTGAGCGATTCACGCATGCGCAGGATCTCGCGCGCATAGATGTCGATGTCGGCGGCCTGTCCTCCCAAGCCGCTCATCGAAGGCTGATGAATCAGGATTCGCGAATGCGGCAGGCTGTAGCGCTTGCCTTTGGTTCCGCAGGCCAGCAGCACCGCGCCCATGGAGGCCGCCTGTCCCACGCAGTAAGTCACGATGTCGGGCTCCACGAGATTCATGGTATCGAGGATAGCCAGTCCTGCAGTAATGGACCCTCCGGGCGAGTTTATGTAGAGCGAGATGTCCTTCTCCGGATCTTCCGCCGCCAGAAATAGCATCTGGGCGATGACCAGGTTGGCCACATTGTCATCGATGGGCGTCCCCAGGAAAATGATATTTTCCTTCAGCAGGCGCGAGTAGATGTCGAAAGCGCGTTCCCCGCGCGAGGTCTGTTCGACAACCATCGGCACCAGGACGGAATTGTGCATGGACGAAACTCCCTTCAAAACATCCATGATAGCGCGCTGGTCGGCGATAGCAGAACATCGCAGTTCGAAATCGGATGCGGCGCTGGTTCTGGCCTGGCGTTCTAGCATAGATCCATGAATACATTTCTTGCAGGAAAAAATGCACTGGTCACTGGCGGTACACGCGGCATAGGACTCGCGGTGGCAGAAGCACTACTGGCCGCGGGCGCAAACGTGGCAATTTGTGGGCGCACTGAGGAAACCGTGAAAAGCGCAGTAAGCCAGCTCACCAACCGGGCAAAAAGTAAAGTGCTTGGAAAAGTTGCCGATGTAAGGAGAAACACTGAGGTTGTGGATCTGTTTACTTTGATCGATCGCGAGTTGGGCGGACTAGATGTCCTGGTGAACAACGCCGGCGTCGGAGTGTTCAAGAGCACGGCCGATCTCAGTGTCGACGACTGGCAAAAAACGATTGAGACAAATCTGTCGGGTGTTTTTTACTGCTGCCGTGAAGCGCTTCCCAGGTTCAAGGAACGTGGGGGCGGCTACATCGTCAATATAAGTAGCCTGGCTGGCAAGAACGCCTTCAGTGGTGGAGCTGTTTACAATGCGTCGAAATTTGGACTCAACGGATTTAGTGAAGCAATGATGCTGGATCACCGATATGAGAATGTGAGAGTCAGTTACGTGATGCCGGGAAGCGTTGATACGAAATTCAGTTCGGCCGCCGGTCGAGCGGACTGGAAGATTGCACCGGAAGATATCGGGGAGATCGTACTCATGCTTTTGAGAATGCCGGAAAGGACGCTAGTAAGCCGAGTGGAGGTCAGACCAGCAAAGCCTTTGAAATGAGGCATTAGCGAGTTTGGACGAGTATGGCACGCAATTTGCTCTGTAAAAGTCGGGAGTTGTAAGTTGAAAGGGGCCCAGAAAATGTTACGGGTTAATGTTCCTTTAGATCCTTCCCGGACGGGAAGAGAAGCGGAAGCGCTGGAAACGAACTTGCGCCGCATGATTATCGGTCAGGATGAAGCCATCCAACAGATTGTCAACATCTACCAGATGTATCTGACCGGGATGACGCCGCCCTCGCGCCCGATTGGGAACTTCTTGTTCCTCGGCCCCACCGGTTCAGGCAAGACTCGCATTGTGGAAGCCACATCGGAAGCGCTGTTGAAGAATGCCCGCGCCGTCATCAAAATTGATTGCGCGGAGTTTCAGCACAGCCATGAAATTGCCAAGCTGATCGGCTCGCCTCCCGGATACTTGGGACATCGCGAGACGCATCCCCTGTTAAGCCAGGAAGTTTTGAATCAGTATCACACCGAAACCATCAAGCTCAGTTTCGTTTTGTTCGATGAAATTGAAAAGGCCTCGGATGCGCTGTGGAATCTGCTATTAGGCATTCTGGACAAAGGGACCTTGACACTCGGCGACAACCGCAAAGTGGATTTCTCGCGGGCCCTGATCTTCATGACCAGCAACCTGGGCGCGACTGAAATGAGCGCTCTGATGAATCCGCGGCTGGGCTTTAATGCCGGCGAGACGTCCCGTCAGAGCCAAATTGGAACGTTGGACGAAAAACTGAGCGCCAAAATTGGCCGAAGTGGAGTGGATGCGGCGCGGCGCAAGTTTACGCCAGAATTCATCAACCGGTTGGACAAGATTGTCACCTTTAAACCACTCGGAAGCGCCGAGCTCAAGAAGATCCTGGACATCGAGCTAAACATGGTCCAGCAGCGCATCTTCAACACTGCACCGGAAAAGTCGTTCGTATTCAAAGCCAGCGACGGCGCCAAGGAATTCCTGCTCCAGGAAGGGACCGATCTCAAGTACGGCGCGCGTCATCTCAAACGCGCCATCGAGCGGCTGCTGGTGCAACCGATGTCGAATCTCATCGCCACCGATCAGGTACGCGGCGGAGACTGCGTGTTCGTCGACTTAGATTCCGAGCACAAGATGCTGAATTTCGTCAAGGAAGCTGAGGGATTGGCGGTACACGCAATGGCCGATCTGGTCGATCGATCGATCTCGATCCCAGCCTTTGCCATGGCGAATGGCGCATTAATCGAAGCTGCGAAAACTCAAAGCGCTCGATCTTCGAAGAGAGCGTAACGGGGCCGACATCGGTTGGGTCCCCTGCTAAGGTGTTAGATTCTACAGGTGGTGTTGGGTCGTCCTAACACACCTGGGGGCCCAACTAACCCATCAGGCTAGCTGGCGCATTCTCCACGGCCGAGTTGTAAAGAATAACCCACTTCGTCTCCCCAATCCCGGTACATTTCGGGGAACGTCTCGGCCGGTTTAGCCAAATCGTTCGTCATGAGACGGAATGTCTCGACCTTGTGGCGTAGTACATAGTCGCGGAAAGGTTCATTTTCACGCCGGTTCGCGACGTAGTGATCCAGCACTCTCTGCACGGCAGTGGGGGCCAACCGCGCCGGGATGCTCTGTATGGCCATGCCGAAGCGCATGAGACCCGCTTCATCGTATCCCCCGCCCAGCAGCATCTGGTAATAAGGGACCTCTTTCCCGTCAATCTTACGCGCGTTTCCGTAAAAACCCAGGTCGCCGATCCAGTGCTGCCCACAGGAGTTAGGGCACCCGCTGATCTTGATCTGGAGCTTGCGGACCAGCGGATCGTGATGATCCCGGACCGTCTCAGCCAGTGCGGCGCCAAGACTCATGGCTTTCGTAATACCAAGATTGCAACTGTAAGCTCCCGGACATGTCGTGACGTCGTCAATTTCGCGCGCGCCGGCGTCAGCTAGTCGAATCTCACCCAAGGCCTTGTAAACCTGAGGCAGCCTGCGAAGGGGAACATAAGCGAGCACGATATTCTGGTCGACGGCAACTCGGATCAGTCCATCGCCAGCGTTTCGAGAAATACCCGCCAGCGCTCGCATTTGGTCACCAGTGAGATTACCCTGCGACACTTTCACCGTTACAATGGCGTACCCAGTCTGCTTCTGCTGCCGAATATTGCTCTGCAGCCAGCGGTCATATTCAGGATCGGCGTGACCATTGGCCCCCAGAACCGGCAACAGATCGCCAGTGCCCAGCGGTGGTGGCGATGATTGAAAACCACCAAACCCGTCCGGCACAGTCTCCGGAGTCGGAATGCCGCCATTCGTGAGAATATCCTGATACTCTTTCTCGATCTGTTCCTTCACCCAATCGAAGCCCCGCTCTCGAACAACAAATTTTAATCTGGCTTTGTTCTTGTTCTGACGATTGCCATGTTTGCTGAAGAGACGAATAACCGCTTCGCATCGATTGACCAGGCGTTCCTCGGGCACGAATTCGTCCAACAAATGCGCTTCGCAGGGCAAAGGACCGAGTCCGCCGCCCACCACCATTCGAAACCCACGCCGGCCGTCGCGGACCACAGCGCGCAGCCCGATATCGTGGATCGCGCACAGCATGCAATCTTCTTTGCAGCCGGAGAAGGCGATCTTGAACTTCCTCGGCAAACTGTCGGTGAGTTCTTTGTGCAGAAATGCGAAGGCTACTTTTTGCGCGTAAGGATGTACATCGAAAGCTTCATCTTCCAGCAGTCCGCTCAAAGGGCAGGCGGTCACGTTGCGGACGGTGTTGTAGCAGGCCTCGCGCGTGGTCAGGCGAACATCCGCCAGCAAGTGCAGCAACGGGGGCACGCGCAACAGCGGCACGAAGTGATACTGAATGTTCTGGCGGGTGGTGAGATGCCCTTTGCCGCCGCCAAATTCGTCGGCGATAAGCGCCAGTTGATCCATCTGCCGCGCGGTCAAAATGCCGCCGGGGATTTTGGTCCGGATCATTTGCACGCCGGGTTGGCGTTGGCCGTAAATGCCGCGCCGCAAGCGCTGGGCGCGGAATTGATCGTCGGTAATTTCGCCGGCTACGAACTTCTCAGCATGCGACCGGAACAGTTCGATATCCGCGCGCACCGTCGCGTCGTACTCCGCTTCGGTCTGAAGCTGGAGGTTCTCGATTTGTATGGCGTCTTCAGTTGTGGCCATATACTAGTATCCCTATAGAGATTACTATATTTGGCGCTTAATTACAATCTGGGAGGTTGCGGCCGGTGTAATAGTTGAGACCGTAGCGTAAGGATCGGTTTTCGTTTGCAATGCAAGTTATTGATTCGGGGTTAGAATGCCAACGGGCCCGGGCCGAAGCCTCGCGATCCAGAGCGGGATAGACGTCGGCGATTAAGCGCACCACGGCGATCATTGTCGTCACAGCGACGGTCGCAATCGCCCAATCCGGGCGGCTTTTCCACTCCAAAACTGCGCAAATCAAGGCCATTAGCAGGACGGGAACGACCCATTTGCTGGAAACGACTACAGCGAAAACGCCCAAGTGCGACAAGCCCGAGGCCAGCGCTGGCGGCAATACTTGCCCGATCATGGGCGTCAGCACCAGCAAAACAGCACAGGCGCCGAGAAGGCAAACCATCTTGATTGTGCGAGGTTTGGCCTGTGCGATTGCGATACCGATGAGCGCCGCCGCAGCCGGGAGCAACGGCAGCAGATAACCCGGCAGTTTGTTGCGCGAAATCGAGAAGAAGAGGAAACCCCAGGCCAGCCACGCGAGCAGGAACGTAGCACGGGCGTCCTTGTAGACGTGCTTTTCGAACAGAAGCCCCATTAGCGGAGTCCAGGGGAAGAAACCAGCCAGCAGCACGGGCACGTAGAACCAGAAAGGCCGCTCGTGCTGGAGCGCACTGGTCAGGTAGCGCGCGAAATGTTGCTTCCAGAAGAAATCTTCTAGAAACGGCGGTCCGTTGCGGAACGTTACCAGAACGTACCATGGTGCCGCGACGAGAAAGGCCACCGCTAACAGGACCAGGAGGTCGGGCACTCGCTTCCTCCAGTACCACAACGCCGGCAGGAAGATCGCCAGCGGCACTAATCCCTTGGCGAGCACGGCGACTCCCAGTAGTGCGCCGGCCAAGACGCGGCCGCGCCCGCTCATGACCGCGAGCATTGCGCCGGCAAAGGCAGCGGACATAGGCAAATCTGTCACCGCCACGCGACTAAAGGCCAGCCATCCCGCCGAAGTCGCGAAGATCGTGGTCGCGTAGAACGCCGTGCGATCGCCAAATTCGCGCCGCAGCACTACGAAAAAAAAGATGACGAACGCTACGCTCGCGATCGCCACCGGCAGCCTGGGCGCAAGATCCAGGCCGAGTCCCGCTTCAAAACCCGCGGCCGTCATCCAGTAGAGCAACGCGGGCTTCTCGAACCAAGGCTCGCCCCAAAGCCGGGGTGTGACCCAGTCGCCACTCTCGGCCATGGCCCTCCCGATTGCCGCGTATCGTGGCTCATCGGGTCCAAGCAGACCGGTTCGCGTTAATCCGAAAAAGTAAAGGAAGTATAGCGCCGCGGCGCAAACCAGCAGCAGCGCCCAGCGCTTCTGAACTGAGGAAAACAAGTCTTAAGTATAATGATTGCGAGTGCGCCGATTCTTAATTCCCGTGGCACTGCTGGCAGCGCTGGCTCTGCGCGCGGACCTGGTTACCTGCGATTGCGATCCTGCACGACCTGGAACTCTCGAAGCGCGCCAGTGCAGCTTGTGCCAGGAAACGGAGAAGCAGCCGGCTGATTTGAAAGTTTTCTTCCTCAAGGATTCCAACCCTACAAAACCCAACCGATGGCTTGCGCTCCCGCGCACGCATGAGCGATCCATCGACTTGTTGAGCAGCGAGCAGCGCGCCGATCTGTGGACCGCCGCCATCGCAAAAGCGAAATCGCTGTTCGGCGACCAATGGGCCATCGCTTATAACGCGCCCAGCGTCCAGACGCAATGCCACGTGCATCTGCACATGGGCAAGCTGATTCCGGGCGTCGAGACAAGCCAGTTCATAACCGTCGCCAAAGTCGAGGAAATCCCTGTTCCAGCGACCGGCGAAGGATGCTGGATTCATCCGGAGGGCAAGTTGTTCCACGTCCACACCGGGGAGCAGATAAACGAAACGGTTTTGGAGCGCTAAACGACATGGGTTTGCTCGAGATTGCCAAGCTGCCGACCGCGGAGAATGCGGTCATCCACTTGAATCCTGCCGACAATATCGCGGTCGCGCGTGTCTCGCTCTCTCCAGGACAAGAGCTGCGTGTGAACGGCCGATCCATTACCGTGCAAGATCCGGTCCCGGCCGGCCACAAAGTCGCGATCGCTACAGTCAGCGCCGGCGAAAATGTTCTTCGCTACGGACAGGTGATCGGACGCGCTCGTATTCGTATCGAACCCGGCCGTCACGTGCACACGCACAATATCGCGTTCGAAGAGCTGTCGTTTGCCTACGACTTCCCTGCCTCCGATTTCCCCGTTCCCCAGCCTCCAAAAGACACGCCGGCGTTTCTCGGCTATCAGCGTGAGGACGGACGCGTCGGAACTCGCAACTATATCGCCGTAGTGGCCGCCAGCAACTGCGCGGCGCATACGGCCGAGCTGATCGCCGCCAGTTTTGACGGTGAAACTTTGCCGCCCAATGTCGATGGCGTCGCTGCATTCCCACATGGCGAAGGCTGCGGGCATTCCATCGGACCCGATACCGAGCAACTGCAGAGGACTCTCGCTGGTGTCCTCAACCATCCCAACGTGTCGGCCGCGATCATTCTCGGTTTGGGGTGCGAGGTGAATCAGATCGATCATTATCTGGGCGAGGGAGCCCCGCGGACCGATCGCCTGATCGGGATGACGCTGCAATCGAGCGGCGGCACTCGAGCGACTGTCGAGGCAGCCAGAACAGAGATTGCGAAAATGATGGAGCGCGCCGCGGCCGAGAAGCGCATCGAAACACCGGCCTCCAAGATTGTTCTGGGCCTCAATTGCGGGGGATCCGATTCCTTTTCCGGCATCACCGCCAATCCGGCCTTGGGCGTCTGTTGCGACACCCTAGCCGCTCGGGGCGGGACGGCCGTTCTGGCGGAGACTACCGAGATATTCGGCGCCGAGCATCTTTTGGTCCGGCGCGCGCGCAACCACCAGGTTGCAGAAAAGCTGCTCGGGTTTATTGCTGGCTATAAGACTTATCTGAATCGATTCGGCGGCAGCTTCGACGACAACCCGACGCCCGGAAACAAGGCTGGCGGACTCAGTAATATTCTCGAAAAATCGCTGGGTGCGGTCGCGAAGGCAGGCACGTCAACGTTGATGGACGTGGTCGATTACGCCCAGCGAATCACTTCTCCTGGATTCGTCTTCATGAACACGCCTGGCTATGATCCGATATCCCTAACGGGGCTTGCCGCCGGCGGCGTCAATCTGATTGCCTTTACCACCGGCCGCGGCAGCGCCATCGGATTTCCCACCATCCCGGTGATCAAGATTGCCAGCAACAGCGCGACCTATCGGCGCATGCGCGACAACATGGACGTGAATGCCGGCCGCATCGCCGACGGAGAAGCGACCGTCGCGGAAATCGGGCGCGAGATCTTCGACCTGCTGCTCAGAGTAGCCTCCGGCGAGAAGACTTGCAGTGAGCGGCTGGGCCATAAAGAATTCGTGCCCTGGCGCATCGGCCCGGTTCTTTGAAAATTTAGCGCCTTTGAAAACTAAGCAAGGACCTAGCTCATGATTATCGCGGATCTTTCCGAGATCGCCGGACGAGCCTACCCCGCACGGCGGCGCACGAAGAACCTGGTGGGCGGCGCAAGCCCAATCCAGGCGTCCAACTTTTCCATGGGGCACGTCACGCTCGAGCCCAATGGCGGACAGGTTCCCTGGCACAATCAGGAGCAAGAGGAGATTTATTTCATCCTGGAAGGCACCGGCGAAATGTGCCTGGGCGATGAGAAAACCACTTTAGCGACTGGGCAAGCTGTTTACATTCCGCCCGGAGTTTTTCATCAATTGACTAATACCGGCTCGTCGCCCCTGCGTATGGTTTACTGCTACGGTCCGGCGGGTGACGTAGCGCACTGGCGTCAGGAACTGGACGGCACTTTGCCGCGCGCGGGCATCGAAGCTCCGCCACTTCCGGCGGGCGCAAAGCCACAATGCTGCGGTAAGTAAGGAGCGAGCGTGAGTTCGAAAACGGTTCATTCGGTTGGAATCATCATGAACGGCGTCACGGGACGGATGGGCGTCAACCAGCATCTGCGGCGATCCATCCTCGAGATCATGGCGCAGGGCGGCGTGAAAATTTCCGACAGCGAAACGATTATGCCGCGGCCTTTGCTGCTGGGGCGCAACGCCGCGAAGCTCGAAGCTCTGGCTCAGGAAAGCGGCGGCCTGCCCTGGACCACCGACCTGGCGGTCGCGCTCGAAGATCCCGCTTATTCAATTTATTTCGACGCTCAAACTACCGACCGTCGCGTGGAGGCCGTTCGCCAGGCGATTGCCGCCGGCAAACACATTTACTGCGAGAAGCCCAGCGCGGATAGCTTACAGGGCGCTCGTGAGCTATACGAACTCGCGAAGAATAAAGGCGTGAAACACGGCGTGGTGCAGGACAAGCTTTGGCTGCCTGGATTGCTGAAACTGAAAACGCTTCGCGACCTGGGATTCTTCGGCCATATATTTTCGGTGCGCGGCGAGTTCGGCTATTGGGTTTTCGAGGGCGACACTATTCCAGCTCAACGGCCGTCGTGGAATTACCGCAAAGCAGATGGCGGGGGACTGATCATGGACATGCTTTGCCACTGGCGCTATGTGCTCGATAATCTCTTCGGCACGGTGAAAGCGGTCTCCTGTCTGGGAGCGACGCATATCCCGCGGCGCTGGGATGAAGCCGGCCGGCCCTACGATGCTACAGCCGATGACGCGGCTTATGCGACCTTTGAGCTAGAGGGCGGTATCATCGCGCATTTCAACTCCTCGTGGTGCACACGCGTGCGCCGCGATGATCTGCTCACGATTCAAGTGGATGGAACGCAGGGCTCGGCAGTCGCTGGATTGCGTCACTGCTGGATCCAGCCCTATTCCGCCACGCCCAGGCCGGTCTGGAATCCCGACATCGACAGCCCGCTCGATTATTTGGAGGGCTGGCAGAAAGTTCCGCAACAGACTGAATTCGAAAATGCGTTCAAGCGCCAGTGGGAATTATTTCTGCGGCACGTAGCGGCCGATGAGCCCTTCCAGTGGAGTTTATTGGAAGGGGCCAAAGGCGTCCAACTCGCCGAAAAGGGCCTGGAATCGTGGCGAAAACGCGCCTGGGTGAATGTCCCAGCGCTGGAAGGCTAGCTACTTCGAGTCTTCGTTCCGCTGCCTGGCGGTTTTCAAACGCAGGGTCGCGCCGATCGCCAGTAGCCCGAGCCCCAACATCGCCGAGGTGTACGGCTCCGGCGCGGTGGTCACACTCGCCAGCAAGAAATCAGATCCCGAATCATTAACCCCGCGATTTAGTGAGGTGACAAAGAAATACCGGTCTGATTGGTTAATAGTGATATTCGGTGTTATCGACCCCACGTTCGTATTCGTGCCCTGCGCAATCGCCGTCAGTGATGACAGTGTCGGCTGGGCCGTATTGCTTCCGAAGATCGCAAAACCGTCCTTCAGGCCGCTGTCGAGCGATGACAAGCCGATAGAGTTGACGAACGTCGTGGTGCCAAAATCGAGCCGGATTACTTCGAAAGTGTACCCATTGTTGTCGATCTCGTTGATGTCGCCGTTTCCAGTCGCGGGGCAATCGGAAGCCAGGCAAACACCCAAGCCCAATTCGGTGGGCCCCTCCTGCCGGTTATTCAGAATCACGCCGTCGTTTATCCATACAGCGTTATTGGTTTTGGAAACGTCCCAACCCGACGCGATAACTCCTCCGACCGTCACCGACTGGCCCTGATGGCCTGCCGGCAGGGCCGTGGAAAAATTGATGGTAGTCGCGTTTGCGGGGTAAGTCGCAAGAAGGCCTCCCAGGGCCGCGAACGGAAGTATAAATTTGAGCATGATGTGTTTATCCACGTTCAGAGTAGCCGCGCGATCGTGTCTGAAGAACAGTCCTTTCCTCCCAAAACATGGAGGGATTGGTACCGGTACGTGGCCGCTGAGTAGATACGCTAAGGCCGGGGGATAATCTGCGCGTGCAATAACTGGGCCTGTTTCTCGAGTTTTCCGTGCATTTCGATAATTATTCGAAGCTGCAGATCGGCGCCGGCCAGATTGCCTTCGCTTAGCAGGGCCTTCGCCAAATAGAAGCGCGCGGATTCGAGATAGGGGGTGTTGCCGCTGGCGGTCACGTCTTTCAACAACTGGATACCCCCAGGACGGTCGTTGGTGAGAAGCAAACAAATCGCGAGATAGAACCGCTCTTCGACGGAATCAGGGTGTGCTTGGACGTCTGTACGAAGGCCTGAGCCGGCTCCCGCGTAATCGCCCTTGCGGTAGTGTTCCATGGCCGCTTGAAACCCAGGCGATCCCTGTGCGTTATCAGCGGCGTCATACCCAGGCGGCTCGAAGCGGGCGAGCAGCGCGAGTTGTTCTTGCGGGATGTGCCGCATGGCGGCGGGGGGTGAGTTCGCCGTTCTGCCCAAGCCGGCTTCATTCCGGGATTGCACGGCCAGCCATGCAAACACTCCTACCGCAATGCCCAACACCAGCGCTGTGAACGTGTAAATCCAGACCCAGGGGAATCGAGAATCTTGCTCTATGTCTTATATTGTAGGATACGCGTGATTGCACCTCTTCCATCTAGCGCCCGCTCCAACGACACTCGATTTTGGAACATCGCCGAGATAGTCGCGGCGGTTCATGAATTCGAGCAGCGTTTGAACGCAATCCGGGACAATTGCTCTTTGTCCTCCGGCCGGGATTGGTATCCCTATCACACGTTTTCCAGCATCGATAGGCTGGCAGGCCTTTTGACGGGAGAGCGCCGTAAGCTGATCGCATTGACGGAGGGTTATCCGGTACTGGATGTCGGATGCGGAGATGGCGGGTTGTCATTCTTCTTCGAAGACCTGGGCCTGCCCGTGCACGCGATTGATCACCCGTCCACCAATTACAACGGCATGGAGGGCGTTCGAGCGCTCAAGGCGGCGCTGCATTCGGCGGTCGAGATCGGCGAGGTCGACCTGGACCGCCAGTTCGCCCTTCCACGTCAGACCTACGGCTTGGTCCTGCTGTTTGGCGTCCTGTATCACCTCAAGAATCCAATTTTTGTACTGGAAGAGCTCTCTAAGCGAGCTAAGTACTGTCTGCTGAGCACCCGCATCGCACGGTTTACGCCCGACCATAAGACCGATCTGAGCGACATTCCCGCCGCCTATCTGGTGGGCGATCGGGAGACCAATGACGACTGCACCAATTACTGGATTTTTTCAGGCGCCGGTTTGAGGCGATTGTTCGAACGGACC
Source organism: Bryobacteraceae bacterium (assembly GCA_035484655.1). Classification (GTDB taxonomy): domain Bacteria; phylum Acidobacteriota; class Terriglobia; order Bryobacterales; family Bryobacteraceae; genus Palsa-89. Next base: position 16,471 of record DATHOT010000045.1, read on the forward strand.
GGGTGGAGCGTTTTGGACTTCACAACTGTCGGAGCTGTAGAGGCCTCCGATCCAGTGCATGCGGCAAACGATGAACGGGCCTTCTGCTTACTCGAGAGCCGCAACACCAACCTGGACCTGGATGCTCGCCTGGCCGAAGGCTGGTATGGGCAGGAGGGCACCTGTCGATGGACCGCCCAGAAATTCTCCTTCGTCGTTCAGAGACCGCTGCTGACTCGCTCCACTCCCGAGCTGTACCTTCGGTTCCTAGTGCCGGAGGTGATTCTCGCCGCGCGTCCAAGTGTGACTCTCAACGCGGTGATCAACGGATTCAAACTCCCCGCTCACATCTACACTACCGCCGGGGAACACGTTTATCAGGAGAAGATTCCGCACGCCGCCGTACACGAGCAATTCGAGATTACATTTCAGACCGATGACGTCTTGCGGCCCGCCGCTCCGGACACCAGGGCGCTGGGCGTGTTCGTCCCATTTGACGCTTGGTTCCCGCTGACCATCGCTTGATATCGGCTCGGTGCCTTCGAATCCGCCAATAAATAAACTGTCTGGCTACTGCTTTACCCTGGCGTCACACTCCGCCTTGCCTTGGCAGGGCTTCCACGTTTCCGCCATTTGCCTGGCCTGATCGATTTGTTGCGGAGTCATTCTGGCGACTACTTGGTCTAGCGCATCCACGGAGTCCCGATCGCCCTCACTTACCGCCACACTCAGCCACTTCAGCGCCGCCATATAGTCCTTGGAAACCCCCACGCCGTTCACATACATTACTCCGACATTAGAGGCCGCTTCTCGCTGACCTTGTTCCGCGGCGAGTCTGAACCAGCGAAAAGCCTCCTGGTCATTCTGATCGATACCTTGGCCGTTGGCGTACATAAGCGCCAGATTGAATTGTGCTTCAGGATGCCCTTGATCGGCGGCCAGCTTATACCAACGTGCCGCTTCCTTGTAATCTTGCTCCACACCCTGGCCGTTGTCGTACATGGCCCCTATATTGAACTGAGCTTCCGGCATCTTTCGCTGGTCGGCAGCCAATCGATACCAGTGCAGGGCTTCTTTATAATCCTGAGTAACTCCTCTTCCATTGGCATACATCAGTCCCAAGTTGTATTCGGCGTCAGCCATGCCCTTTGCGGCAGTTACTTTATACCAGCGCACGGCCTCCGTGTAATCTTGAGTAACTCCCAGGCCATTGTCGTACATTACTCCTAAATTGAACTGAGCTTCCGGCCAACCTTGTTCCGCGGCGAGTTTATACAAACGAACCGCTTCCGTGTAGTTCTGATTGGTTCCCTGTGCGAAGCGATACATGTTGCCGAGAGCGCATTCGGCTTCTTTCAGTCCTTGATCGGCCGCCATCTGATAGAAGCGGAGAGCTTGCAAATAATTCTCTTCCGCCAGGTACAGTTCTCCCAATGCTATTTGCGACCTCCCGTCGCCTTCCAGAGCGCTTCTCAATAGGCCGTTCCGAGTCTGAGCGAAGCAGACAGAAAACGACAGCAGGACAATGACAGCTCTATACCGCACAAAGGAAACTCCTACCAGTTAGGGTAGCGCGCAGGAGAAGCTGGCTGCGCGACCGCCTGCGCCAACGATCCGTGATGTAAGCCGCCGGCGCGGGTACAGCCCCATACCGATCACGCCCATGCGGTGCTATCGTAAGCAGAATGGCACGCATTGTCAGCCCGTCGTTTTTGTATTTCGTCGGCTACCTGGCAGTCTTTTCTGTGACTCCGGCAGCCAACGCACAGCCGGCCGCGGAAGCGCGGAACGTCTCGCTGGTCGGGCACAACGATCTCAACGGAAATGGCGACGGCGGCGAGGGCCTCGCGATTCAGCAATTCCCCGATGGCCGCCGCGTGCTTTACCTCGCCCATGAGGGACAAAAAACCTGCCTGAGCATAGTGGATGTCACGCATCCTGAAAATCCAGTGATGATCAACCAGTTGCCATCACCGGCGCCCGGGATCACGCGCTGCAACTCGCTCGGCCTCTCCGGCAACGTGCTGGCGGTGGCGAACCAGACGCTCCAACAAGGTCAAAAAATGGCGGGGATGTGGGTCCTCGATGTTTCCGATTTCGCGCGCATTCAGAAAGCGAAGACGCTCCAGGATCTCCAGCTGTCATTCGTCGACTACTCGGGGCCGAATTCCCGCGGCGTGCACTGCCTGTGGTTTGTCGACGGCGAATTCGCGCACGTCACCACTGGGACGGCCGACGTCGAGCCCACCAATAAGAGCGACGACCAGTTTTACCTGATCGTTGACCTACGCGATCCGCGGCACCCGCATGAGGTCGGTCGCTGGTGGTATCCGGGAACGCACAAAGGCGACGCGTGTCTGCCGGAATGCCTGCCGGCCCGGAACCCACGGTTTGACAGCGGCTATCGGCCTCATCAGATCGAGGTGTGGCCCGATCATCCCGATCGCGCCTACATGTCCTACATCGAAGGGGGAGTATTTATCATGGACATCTCGGGGCTAGCCGACGTGAAAGCCGGCCGCGCAAAAACCTTCACGCCGAAAGTCGTAGGCCAGGCAAAATTTGGACCGCCTTACACCGGCTTCACGCACACCTTCCAGCCGCTGTTTAATCGTGGCTATGCGTTGGTATCGGATGAAGACACGGCGGAGAATTGCAAAGATTCACCGAAACTCGTATGGTTGATGGATATTCGCGCCGAGAAGAATCCGATGGTGATCGGCACTGCCCCTTACCATGCCAACGATGGTGAGTTGTGCACGCGCGGCGGCCGATTCGGAGCGCACAACCTGCATCCCAACTTTCCCAGCTCAACTTCCAAGAGGCTGCTGAACACCACCGTCGCAAGCTGGTTCAACGGAGGCGTGCGAATCTTCCGGGTCGCGCCCGGCGTGGCTGGAGTTCCGGACGCACCGCCTCACATCGAGGAGATCGGCTTCTACATTCCCGCCGCGCCTCCCAAGAATCCGGCCGGAACCTCGCAAATGAACCACGCCATCGTGGACGAAAACGGTCTGATCTATGCCAACGACCGGTTCACCGGCGGTCTCTATATCCTGAGATACACTGGCTCAGTGCCGATGGACTGACGCGATCGGTTCGCCTGACGTTTGTTCGAGTTTGGCGCAATGCGGTACACTGAGCGTGTATCCTGTTCTTACCCGGTAGGCCCGCGCCAGCCTTCGAGCGATGATAGCCCGGGTGGCTAATTTTACCTCCAATGACCGCGACTTCACCCCCCAAGAGCCGCAGCAAGCCGCAGGAGTTTCGTGAGCAACTCTTCTCCCGCGCGCTAGTTGCCGATGGCGCCATGGGTACCGAGCTGTATGCCCGCGGCGTGTTCATCAACCGCTGTTTTGACGAGCTCAACGTCTCCTCACCCGACTTAGTGAGGGAAGTCCACAAGCAATACGTCAAGGCCGGCGCCGAAATTCTGGAGGCCAACACCTTTGGGGCGAATCGGACCCGCCTGGGCGCCTTCGGGTTAGCCGAGAAACTCCAGGAGATCAATCTGTCCGGCGTTCGATTGGCCCGCGAGGCCGCCGGCAATGTCGCATTTGTCGCAGGCGCCATCGGACCTCTGGGTGTAAGGATCGAGCCGCTGGGGTCGGTTTCCTTCGCCGAGGCGCGCGAGGTTTTTCGCGAGCAGGCACAAGCACTGGTGGAAGCCGGCGTGGACCTGTTGATTCTCGAAACTTTCTACGATCTCAGCGAGATTCGCGAAGCGATCTTCGCTGCTCGCGAAGTGGCCGGCAACGAAATGGTCATCGTCGCGCAAGTTACTATCGACGATCAGGGCGATATGCCCGGCGGCGCCACTCCGGAGATCTTCACTCGCAGTCTGGATGAATGGCCGGCCGACGTGATCGGCCTGAATTGCTCGGTGGGGCCCAAGGCCACCCTCGAGACCATCGAGCGGATGATGCGATATTCCCGCAAGCCGATGAGCGCCATGCCCAACGCCGGATTGCCGGCCGTCGTCGAAGGGCGCAAGATGTACCTGTGCTCGCCTGAGTACATGGCGCAGTACGCGCGGCGGATGTTGTGGGCGGGCGTGAAGATCGTGGGCGGATGCTGCGGCACCACCGCGGATCACATCAAGCTGATTCGAGCCGAAGCGCACTCGCTCCAACCCCAGACTCAGAAGCTGAGCATCACCATCGAAGAGCCGGTTGCAAAAGCGAAGGCGCTGGCGAAAGTTCCAGTCGCCGCAAAGAGCAAGCTGGGCGCGAAGCTGGCGGCCGAAAAATTCGTCGCGTTCGTGGAAATCCTGCCGCCCCGTGGAGTGGATGCATCCAGGGAAATTGAAGGCGCTCGCCTGTGCGCCGCCCAAGGGATTGATTGCATCAATGTTCCCGACGGGCCGCGGGCCAGCGCGCGCTTAAGCGCTCAGGTGACTTGCCAGTTGATCCAGCGCGAGGCGCAGATCGAGGCGGTGCTGCATTTTTGTTGTCGCGACCGGAATATTTTGGGCATCCAGTCCGAGCTGCTCGGGGCACATGCCGTGGGCGTTCGGAACCTGATCTGTATTACCGGAGATCCGCCCCGCATGGGCACTTATCCGGATGCGACTGCCGTGTTTGACGTGGACGCGATTGGTCTGACCAACATCGTGAACAATCTCAATCATGGGCTCGACATCGGCGGCAATCCCACAGGATCGCAAACCGCGTTGCTCATTGGAGTAGGCGCCAATCCCGGAGCGTTGAATCTCGACGAAGAAATCCGGCGGCTGGAGTGGAAGGCCCAAGCCGGCGCCGAGTACATCGTGACGCAGCCGGTTTTCGATTTGGATCTGTTGGAGCAGTTTTTGAAGCGCACCGGGCATATCAAACTGCCGGTTATCTGCGGCATCTGGCCGCTTACCAGTTACCGCAACGCGGAATTTATGGTCAACGAACTGCGCGTACCCGTTCCGGAGCATTTCATGGAGCGGATGCGTCACGTCGACAATGCCGACAAAGCGCGGCAGGAAGGCGTGGCCATTGCGCAGGAAATGGTCGGACGGGTGCGAAAGATGGTCGCGGGAGTGCAACTGAGCGCACCTTTTGGGCGCTATTCCATGGCGATCGAGGTCGCGGAAGCGATCGGATCACGAGATTAAACTTGGCGACTGACCTCATCGAGATAGATCCGGAGCAGCCGATGCCGGAAGCGATCGAGCGCGCCGCGGCGCACGTTCGCCGGGGCGACGTGATCGCCATCCCGACCGAGGCCTTGTACATGCTGGTGGCCGATCCGCTGAATTTGAACGCGGTCGGTCGCGTCTTTGCCGCCAAGGGGCGCGAGATCAACCGTTCCCTGCCCCTCCTCATTAGCGGAACATTCATGGCCGAAGAGCTGGCCAGTGAGCTATCCACGCGCTTCCACTTGCTGGCCCGCCATTTCTGGCCCGGCCCCCTTACCATCATCATTCCGGCCTCGCCCAAAGTCCCCCTGAAGGTGACCGGTAATACCGGACGACTGGCCGTACGGCAGTCGCGCTCTAGCGTGGCACAGGCGCTCCTCGATTGGCTGGATCAACCGCTCATCGCCACCAGCGCCAACATTTCCGGCCAGCCAACCTCCCGCAGCGGCATCGAGGTGTTCGGAACCATGGACGGCCGCGTCGATCTGGTCCTCGACGGCGGCACCTGCTCCGGCCAAGGCGCCACCACGGTCGATATCACCGAGCCATATTGGAAGGTGATTCGCGAAGGCGCCGTAAGCGAAAAGGATATCGCCGACTGCCTGAAAGGCCGCTAAATTCCGTAGTACGCTATCGAAAAAAGCTTAGGACCCAATGAATTCTGGCTCCTGGGCCGGAACTCTGGTATCCTTGTCCCAGGAGCGTTTCTGGCCAGTCTGGCGGTCGGTTTCCTATAATTGATCCGACAGTCAATTGTCTTGGGGTCCGACTCGGTTTATGCGTTGGTGTGCAAGCTCCGGTGGTTCTGAACCGCCATGGAGAAGCCTAAAGACGCTCGGGGGGCTCCGCCCCTGTTGAGATCTGGGGTCAAGGACGGGGCCGATCGCGCTGGTGGGTACGCTCCTTTCCTCACCTAGCCCCCGGTTTTCATGAATATTCTCTTCATCGGCGACATTTTCGCCTCGACTGGACGAGGTTTAGTCGCTCGCTTCCTGCAGGAGATCATTTCCACCGAAAAGATCCAGTTGGCCGTTGCGAATGCGGAGAATTCTGCGGGTGGCTTTGGGATCACTCCGCTAATCGCGCAAGAACTTTTCTCCATCGGCCTCGATCTGCTGACATCCGGCAATCACATCTGGGATAAGAAAGAGATCTTCGATTACCTCGGCCGCGAGCCTCGGCTCCTACGGCCTGCGAATTATCCAGCGGAACTGCCGGGCCAGGGCTGGATTGTCACCAAAGCGCGCGATGGCACCGGGGTCGCCGTCATCAATTTGCAAGGCCGGGTCCACATGCCTGCCACCGACTGCCCTTTTCGAAAAGCCGATGAAATTCTCGGAGGGCTCGATCCCAGGGTCAAAGTCCGGCTGGTCGATTTTCATGCCGAACTGACCAGCGAGAAAGAAGCTATGGGCTGGCACTTGAATGGTCGCGTTTCAGCCATGCTGGGAACTCACACCCACGTTCCCACCGCCGACGAACGGATTCTATCGGGCGGTATGGCCTATCAAACCGACGTTGGGATGACCGGCCCGTATGACTCCGTGATCGGCTCTGAAAAAAGTCTGGCGTTGCGGCGATTCCTCACCGGCATGCCGATCCGCCTCGATAGCGCCAAGGGTGGCGCCGAGTTGCATGCCACCATCGTGTCAGTGGACCCGGCCACGGGCCACGCGCTCGAAATTCGAAGGTACACTCGTACTTGATGAAAATCCCGAGGCTAAGGTGGGTGATCGCTTTACTCCTATGCCTCTCCACCACGATTAACTACCTCGATCGCCTGGCCATCGGTGTGGTTTCGGTAGACATTCGGCATGAGTTTACACTCACTGAGCAGGACTACTCCTACATCCTGACGTTCTTCTTCCTTGCCTACGCGATCATGTATGCGGGCTCGGGCTACATTCTCGACCGGCTCGGCACGCGCCGGGGCTTCGCGCTGTTCGCCGCCGGATGGTCGGTCGCCCAGCTACTGCACGGCTTCGCGGTCGGTAAGTGGAGCCTGGGAGCTTGCCGATTCCTGCTCGGGTTGACCGAACCGGGAGCTTGGCCGGCCGCGTCGAAAGCAGTGACGGAGTGGTTTCCGGCATCCCAACGCGCGCTTGGGATGGGGATCTTCAATGCCGGCACGTCGCTCGGCTCGCTGCTGGCGCCTATAACCGTCGCGCTACTCACCATCCGCTATGGCTGGCGATACGCGTTCGTCTTCACCGGCCTGGTGGGCTTCATCTGGTTGGCCGCCTGGTTGATTCTGTATCAGCCGCCGCATTTGAACCGCTGGCTCAGGCCAAAAGAATACGCGGCCCTCAAGCCTCTGCTGCCGCCGCCCGAGGAAGCTCGTCCCGCTTCGGCCGAACGTGTCCGATGGCAATCGCTGGTGCGCGCGCGAGGTTGCTGGACGCTGATTCTGGCGCGATTCTTCACTGACCCGGTAATCTACTTCGTGATCTTCTGGCTTCCCGAATATTTGAGGAAAGAGCGCGGCTTCGATCTCGCAATGGTCGGCAAATACTCCTGGGTGCCTTTTGTATTCGGAGGAGTCGGATACGTTTTCGGCGGTTGGCTATCCGGACGAATGATGCGCGCCGGCTGGACTCTTGCGCGCGCCAGGAAGTTCGGGATGGCCCTGGGCGCGGCTGTGATGCCGGTGGCAATGCTCGCACCCTTCGTCCCAACCGCGGCGCTGGCGATTGCCGCCACCTGCTCTATCACTCTGGGGCATGGGCTGTGGACAGCGAATTTGCAAACCGTACCGACCGATCTGTTCCCCGGCCACGAAGTCGGCACCGTGAGCGGATTTTCCGGATCGGGCGGCGCCATAGGCGGGATGCTCGCCAGTCTCGGCACGGGCTACTTGGTGACCCATTTCACCTACGCGCCAGTGTTCCTGCTGTCTGGATTGATGCATCCGCTGTCGGCGGTTCTGATTTATGCGCTGCTCCCGGATCGGTTGTTTACCGATGCTTTGCACCGGTCGCGGCAAACAGCTTGATCGGTATGGCGCGGCCGTAGGTTTGAATGTCGTCGTCCCGCGTAAAGATTTGCCAGCCGCGGGCGATCGCGACAGCACAGATCAGAAAGTCAGTTCCGCTTCCGGCGATGCCGCGAGATCTGCATTGATTGCTCCATTTGGCGGCCTCTTCATAGTCGTCCGTCAAAAGAGGCTCGTCGGGAAAAG
>DATHOT010000046.1:0-24708 GCA_035484655.1 Bryobacteraceae bacterium
TTTAAGGAGCTCAATGCTGCCCGATAGGCTGCGATGGTGATGTCGTTGGCGCGCTGCATCAAGGCGATTTCCGCGGGCGATTTGATCACGCGGCAGCCGGCGGTTACCGGATCGGCGCTGACGAACTCGAGCGCCGGCGCCAGCTTGCTCACGCCGTCGACAATGTCGAAGTGAACTCGCTCTTCGATCCCAACTTTTCCAGTGGCGACTCCACTGTCTTTGAGCGCGTTGGCGATCGCTTTATATTTCCCCTCGCCGGTAACTGGCGTCAACCAGATCATTTCGCCCCGCAAAGGCAGCACGCACACTCCATCTGATCGTGAGCCGGTGAAGTAGAACGTGCTGGAGCCACCCTCCATGAGCACGGCCCCGATTTTGTTTTCGCGCATCAGCTTACGCGCTTTCTCGATGCGCGCGCGGCGTTCGTCACCGGTGATGGGTTGGATCCCCGCGGTCATGGGGCGCAGGTTGCGAATCGCATCTGGAACACTGGCCGATTGCGCTCGCGCGATCGTTCGAAAACCTGCCGCCGCCGTGCAGAGAAAAATTCTCCGGTTCATGGATGTCTCCCCATCATTGAAGCTGAGCTGCCATCATCTTTACTAATTCAGCATTACTCATCGGATGCCAGCCGTGGCCCTTCATGGGACGGCCATATTCGAAGGTCGCGCCGGCGCCGGTTGTCTTGAGAAAATCCTCGCCGAACGGCCGTGGCTGCCGAGCACCTCTTCCAGTTGACTCATTTGACGCATGGTCTGGACTATCTACCCTTCCACGCTGCGCATCATCGGACGCTCGGGAACCATGTAACCTTTCGGCAGCAGCACGGTCGCACTCAGGTACATGGGTTGTCCCCAGAATCTGGTAAGGAGCTGGCTCTGGATTTTGATCCGCTTTACCCAGGCTGTATCCGATGGAACTACAACGGGCTCAATGACTTTGGAAAGCTTTAGCGGTACGTCGTAGCCCGCGGCAGGATCCAGGTGAATCCGGTGGACGTCGCTAATGAGGTTGCCGGGCGATCGATTGAACTGCTGGCCCTCCCATTGGTCCATATGCGCCCAAATGACGTGCCCGTCGGAGCGGTGAAACTCGGTGTAGATGTTAAGCAAAGTCTGGACGTAGTAGTCGCCGGCCGGCACATCCGCCAGGCTGTTGGCCGGATAACCTAAGACGCTGCTATCCACGACGGCTGGGTTCCCGGGCGCAAGTTGATTGACATCGATGCCAAAGAACGGCGTCTGCCCGCTCCAGGATCCGGCCTGGTCAATCGGCTCGGGCGCCGCGTTTTTTGCCAGGGCGACGAAGACGCGGCCGGTGATGGGTGACGCATGTACGGATGTTGGAAAGGAAACCTGGAAACGAACGTTGGCGGCTGTGGCCGCGCAGAATTGGCAAAAAATGCAAAACGAAGCCAAGCGGAAGAGACGTCTGGTCATGGGGTTATCTGATAACCCATTATGACTGCTGCGTGGCTAGGGTTGGAAGGGCGCGATTCTAACGTACTGTGCGGAAAGGAGTTGCGGCTAGCGAGCGAACGGGACTGGATCGCCGTTGGAGCAGCGGGCGCGATAAAACTGGACGAGAGGGCTCTCGTCGATGCCGATCGCGCGGGCATACTGGCGAATGTAGCTGATGTTGTAAATGCCGCCCGGCAAGACCTCGAAATTGCCATCTTCGATGGCCTTGAGGGTCGAGACTTTCAGTTTGGTGTTCTTGGAAATCTCTTCCAGCGAGATTCCCTTGGTGTTCCGAATAGATCCTACGGTCCATCCATCCATCGGTAAGGTTGCCATACTCCCACTCCCTACAAGAGTCATATCGGCCGTAGAAAACTCTCACTATATAGATCATTTTGTTTTTCTTTTGATTTAGGGGCCTTACCAGATGGAAGCCCTCAAGGGGGCGACTTAGGTAGAATTTCGCCATGGACAATTTCTACCGGCTAGCCTTTCTGGCGACCGGCTTTGGCTGCCTGGTGGGGGCCGAGACCCGATTCGAGATTTCCTTTCCGGCGGCCGCGCATGCAGGTCCGATAACCGGACGGGTTTACTTGATGATCTCGAGCAAGGACAATCCCGAGCCACGCCTTCAGATCGGGCGTACGGGAGCGCCCTTTTTCGGGCGGGACGTCGAGAAACTTGGTCCGGGCCAGGCGGCGGTTATTGACGCCAGCGACCTGGGGTCGCCGGTGCTCAACCTTTTAGAGATCCCGGCCGGCGATTACTGGGTCCAAGCTTTCGTCAATGTCTACTCCGAATTTCGCCGTTCTGACGGCCATGTGGTCTGGATGCATGACGATCAGTGGGAAGGGCAGCGTTGGAATCGCTCGCCCGGCAATCTCTACAGCAGGCCGCAGCGCGTCACGCTCGACGGGGGGAAAGGCTACAGCATTTCCCTGATCTGCGATCAGGTGATCGCCCCAGTGGGGATTCCACCCGATACGCCCTGGGTCAAGCGATTCCGTATGCAAAGCCCCATGCTCACCAAGTTCTGGGGGCGACCGATTTATCTGGGCGCAACCGTGCTTTTGCCGCGCGACTATGACAAGACCAATCTCAACTATCCAGTGCTGTACCAGCAGGGGCACTTTTCGCTGGCCGCGCCGCTCAACTTCGATATCGGACCAGCGGGAAAGGATCTGCACAACGAATGGGCAAAGGACGATTTCCCGCGCATGATCGTGGTGACGCTGCAGCATCCCAACCCGTATTTCGACGATTCGTACGCGGTGAATTCGGTGAATGTCGGGCCTTACGGGAACGCCATTCTGCAGGAACTGATTCCGGAAATCGAGAGGCGCTTCCGGATTATCCGGCAGCCATGGGCGCGGCTGCTGGCGGGAGGCTCGACCGGCGGGTGGGAAGCGCTCGCTCTGGAGCTATTTCATCCGGACTTCTTTGGCGGCACGTGGGTCTACTGCCCGGACTCGGTGGATTTCTCGGATCTGGAGGGTATTAATGTTTACGAAGACAAGAACGCTTTCTACAAACAGTTCGAATGGCGGCGCGCGCCAACGGTGAATAGCCGCGAGACCAACGGGCAGATCCGGCAGACGTCTGAAGAACGCAATCGCTTCGAGCTGGTGAACGGCACGCACGGCCGGTCGGGCGAGCAACTGGACATCTGGTCGGCCGTATTCGGACCGCTCGGCGAAGACGGCTATTTCGATCCGCTATTCGACAAGCGCACGGGCGTAGTGAATCCGCGAGTCGCAGAATATTGGAAAGACCATTACGACCTGCGGAATTTTATGGAAAAGAACTGGTCCGCGCTGGGTCCCAAGTTAGTGGACAAGGTGCACGTTTTCGTGGGCGACGCCGACAACTTCTTCCTTAACAACTCGACGCGCAAGCTGGAGGAATGGATGAAGAAGTCCGAGGCACCGCATTACGAGGGGTTCTTCGTCTATGGCGCCACCAAGGGGCATTGCTGGGCGGGGCCGGAAGGAACGCCCGACCGGTTGAAGGAGATGGCCGAATATATTCTCGGCAAAATGCCGCGCGACACGGTGGCCGGGTGGTGGAAGCAGTGACGGTGGAGAAGCAAAAGGTTCGCATTTAAGCGGATTTATTCTCTTGACGGGAAGTGGGCCGTACTTCTCACCTGTTTCCATCGATTTGGCTGGGCTCTCGAACGCGGACCAAGACCTGCAAATAGAAGAAAGTTCCCGGTTAAAGGAGCCTGCCATGGATGCTTTTAAGCTGGCATTCGAAACCGTGATTGTTGGGCTGTTCGCACTGCCCTGGTTGTGGGTAATGATCGACCTGGTGAATCCAAATTTCTTCAATTCTTTCGGCATGCGGCGTTTGAGCGCCTTCATTCCCTCGGAATTGCGGGCGTCCGCTATTGGGCTCTCGCTCTTTTCGTTAGTCTATCTGCTGGGATCAATGATGACGCCGGTGGCACGTGAATTCTTCAATGATCCGGACATGCTGGGCCGGGTGCTGCCCACTGACAAAAAGATTCAAGCCCAGAACTACAAGAAGATACGCGAGGTAACCACTTCCGGCCTTCTGGCTCGCGCCAAGCTCGGCCTTGTGCACGCCCCCGAAACTAAGGCGATTGTAGATGATATGAGCGCCAAATTCCAACAAGATGAAAGCACGGTGTTGCTGCGTGGTCCCGATGCTTGCGAGAGACTGAACCGGCTACACGAGCAAATGACTGTGTTGCGGGGCGCTGCGTTCAGTGCGTTTGCATTGATGGTCCTGTGCGGTTTTGCATGGTGCGGGCGGTTCAGCAATCAGCCCACTGTGATCGGGTGGAGTCTGTTCCTCGGGCAGCAATCGCGGCGGCTGGCGGCCTTGACTCTGTCTTCGGCGATCATTCTGGTGGCGGGATGGGGGCTCTGGAAAGACATGTCTAAACTGGCGACCGGAAATATGCCGATTGCGGAGCTAGTGCTGCTGATTCTAGGCGGATTTGGATTTTACGTCCTGATATGGGGAACACGATCGCGACTGCGGTTTCACGGATCGGCATTCGTCTTTGCTTTGTGCTTCAGCCTGCTCTGCTACACGGGCTATGGTTGCACTGAAAGATCCTACGACCTAGAGGTCTTATATTCATATCAAGCGCTTGTGCCGGCGACGGATGGAGACAGTGTCCATGGTGTCGCGCGTCCCGTGGCCTCGGCGAGCTTTAGTGAATAGCGCTGGAGGAGAATCGTAAATAAGGTTCTGTGGCTGGTGCCAGGCATCCTCCCGGCGCTGTTGCACGCGCAGCTGCAGGAGCCGCTTTTCAATCCGAAGAAAGTTGTCCCCTATGTGGCAAGTGGGCCCGAGACAGTAACCGCCATGCTGAAGCTGGCGGGCGTCGAGAAGAACGACCTGGTGATCGATCTGGGGTGCGGCGATGGAAGGATCGTGATTGCGGCGGCCAAAGAATATGGCGCGCATGGAATCGGCGTGGACATCGATCCGGATCGGATTAAAGAAGCTAACCAAAATGCGCGGAAAGAGGGCGTGGCTAACCTGGTCGAATTCCGGCAAGGCGATTTGTTCGCCGCCGATATCAGGAAGGCCACCGTGGTGACGCTGTACCTGTTGCCGAGCGTCAATATGAAGCTACGGCCCAAGCTGTGGCGCGAGTTGAAGCCCGGAACGAGGGTGGTGTCGCATACTTTCGACATGGAAGACTGGAAACCGGACAAAGTTGAGAAGGTTGGCGGATCGGAGATTTTCTTGTGGGTGATTAAGGAAAGGTAGGGTTATTCGAGGGGGAAACCGACGTAGTTCTCAGCCAAGCTTTGCGCCGCTACCGGCGAACTGGTGACATAATCCAGCTCGGCAAGTTGGCGGCGATGGTCGAATCCGGTCGCGCCTTCGAAGCGATGCAACATGGAGGTCATCCACCAGGAAAAATGCTGGACGCGCCAGACGCGGCGCAGACAGGCCTGCGAGTAACGGTTCAAGAGCTGCTCGCGGCCGGTCTTATAGAATTCAGCGAGCGCCCGAGCCAGCACGGTCACGTCGGCGATGGCCAGATTCATTCCCTTGGCGCCGGTGGGCGGAACTATGTGAGCGGCGTCGCCGGCTAGATACAGCCTGCCGAACTGCATCGGCTCGACGACGAAGCTGCGCATGGGCGTAACGCCTTTCTGAAGAATGGGGCCCTCCGCTAATGTGAAGCCTTCGGCCTCCGTGCGCGCGTGAAACTCCTGCCAGATCCTCTGATCGCTCCATTCGGCCAGGTCCTCGTTTGGCCTACATTGCAAATAGAGCCGCGAAAGTGATGGCGTCCGCATGCTGAGGAGCGCAAAGCCGCGCTCGTGGTTGGTGTAGGTCACTTCCTGGGACGAAGGCGGCGCTTCGGCGAGAATCCCGAGCCATGCGAAAGGATATTCACGCTCATACAGCGTAACCTCGCCGGTAGGGATGGATGGCCGTGAGATTCCGTGGAAGCCATCGCACCCGGCGATGAAATCGCAAGTGATCTCGCGAAGTTCGCCATCGTCGCGGAGATGGATGGATGGTTTAGGGCCCGTGAGATCATGCAGGCTCACTGCCTCGGCCTCGAAGCGCACCCGGCCGCCGGCGTCCAGGCGAGCTTTGATCAGGTCTTTGATCACTTCCTGCTGGCCATAGACGGTGATGGCGCGGCCCCCGGTCAGACCGAACATGTCAATGCGATGCCGGACCCGGTTGAAGCGCAACTCGATTCCGTGGTGAACCAGGCCCTCGCGGTTCAAGCGGTCGCCCAGGCCGGCTTCTATCAGCAGATCGACGGTGCCTTGTTCTAGCACGCCGGCGCGCACGCGCTCTTCGCAATAGGAGCGAGTGCGGCTTTCAATGACGATGGATTCGATGCCCTGGCGGTGGAGAAGATGCGACAACATCAGGCCGGCCGGCCCGGCTCCGACAATTCCGACCTGAGTTCGCATTCACTCTAAAGGAGCGAAAAATCATGGCAGGCCGGGGACCTGCCCCACATTCACCAGGCAGGTCGGGGACCTGCCCCACATTCACCAGGCAGGTCGGGGACCTGCCCCACTTACTTTATCACGCGTGCCGGGCTCTTCCTGCGAACTTTGCGGATCATCGCGTCTTCGGCGGTGGGCGGGAGGCCCTTGGCCTTCAACTCCCGCTTACGGCGCTCCATCTTTTCGCCCAAGGCCTGGAAATCGATCTTAAGATCGCGCGCCTTAGGCAGCATGTCAGTCTCTTCTTCCTTGATGTGATGGCGAACGCTCTCGGCCAGAACCGTGAACTTGGCGTCGAAATGGTCGTTGTCGCCATTCATTGCATCCAATTCGGCGATGAGTATCTTGGCGACGTGATGTTCTTCATCGGCTTCGTTCATGACACCGTTCTTCAATTGTTCGCGCACGGCTGGATAAAACAACTCCTCTTCGAGAGTGGAGTGGATGCGCAGCTGCTCGATGGCCTGCTTTACAATCTTCTGCTTCTGGGCTTTGCGCGGGGCCTTCTCGAACTGATCGAAGAGCGCCTTCACGTTATCGTGATCGCGTTTCAGCATGGCGATGGCGTCGTTCTCTTCGTTGGTCAGCCACTCGAACATTTCCCCTCCCAGCTCGCCTACCAGCCAATTGGACATGCAAGGCGCCCCTTATCTTACGCCGCCGAAGAGGAGTTATAAGCAGCCACCGGGCTGAGGACCGCATCCAAACGGTCCGCACGCAGTTGCAGCTCCGCCAACTCGCGTAGAAAATGATCCCGGAGCTGCGGCTTGGTTTGCAAATCCGAATAGAGGCGTTCCAAACGCTGTTCTCCGCTTCGCAAAATTTGTATTTCAGCGACGACGACCGCGTCAAAGTTATTGTGTTTCGATGATTGATTCATGGTTGGTTCCTTTAGCAGTGGTTCATCATGAACCAGACGAAGACCAGAATTCCCGGCACCCCGATAATCCAAGCGAATAAGTATTTCATGATCCCCTGTTTCTCCCGCGTTGACGAAGAGCAATTTTGCTTCCACGGCGGGCGTAACCGCGAGAGCACTGTGTCCTGAGGAGTTTACATGCATCGCGCTCGCCTTGAGATGAGTTATTGTGACGGGGGCAGGGAAAAACACGGAAGAAACTTCCGGAATTCGACAGTTGTTGACAGTTTAAACGGCACGCTTGCGGAGTGCCTCCGGATTTGCGACGTTGACCGGCTGCCCGTTGGCGTAGGCGAGGATCTGATCGAAGATCATATGGAAGAATGCGTCCAGGCCGGCGCGCTCCACGTAACCCAGATGCGGCGTGCACACGACGTTGTCCAGGGCCAGCAGCGGGTGCCGGCCATCGAGGACCGGCTCTCGCTCGTAAACGTCCACCGCCGCCATGCCCGGACGTCCGGCGCGCAACGCGGCTTCGAGCGCCCCCGGCTCGACTAACCCGGCGCGGCTGGTGTTCACGAACAGCGCGGTAGGTTTCATGCGGGCAAGGTCGGCGGCTGTGACCATTCCGCGAGTATCGTCGACTAATCGTATGTGCAGAGATAGCACGTCCGATTCTTCAAAGAACGCCTCTTTGCTCGGGGCGGTGGGGAAACCATCAGCTTGGGCTTTAGCGATGGTCGTCTCGCGACCCCAAACCATCACCTTCATGCCGAACGCTCGGCCGTATCCGGCGATCACGCCGCCGAGCTTGCCGTAGCCACAGACGCCCAACGTTTTCCCATGCAATCCGAGGCCGATGGTTCCGGGTTGCCACCGGCCGGCCTTAAGCGCGGCAACTTCCTGCGGGATGCGGCGCATCGCGCAAAGGATCAATCCCCAGGTAAGCTCGGCGGTGGCAAACGACGGACGGCCAGGCATCATGTTGGACGATATGATGATGCCTCGGCGGGTGCACGCATCTACGTCGATGTGGGGATAGACGCTCACCTGGCTGATGATGCGCAATTTGTCGAGGCGGTCGAGCAACGGCGCGCGGATGGGCGTGCGTTCGCGGATCAGAGCCAGCGCTTCGGTATCTTTGAGCCGTTCGGCCAGAACATCGATGTCCTTGGTATGGTCGTTCCAGATGGTGACATTGTGGGCAGCGACCTTGCCGAATGCAGGCAGCGTTCGGACTGTGTCCTGATAGTCGTCCAGTACGGTGATGTTCATCGCGACTGGAGCAGGTCTACTGGTTCAAGAGCGGGATGTCTTTGACCGGAGGCGGCGCGGGAATCGAGCTTAAATACGCGTGGATGTCCGCGAGGTCGGCGTCGGAGAGAACCTTGCTGGTGTAGGGCGGCATCTGGCCGGTGGGATGACGGACGTAGGCGGTGAGAGCGGCCAGAACGATCGGTCGCGGGGCGAGCCTGGCGCCAGCCGCTCCACCCTGGCCTTGATAACCATGGCACTGGTAGCAGCCGTCCTTGACGAACAGGCGCTTGCCGTTGTCGGCATTGGCTGCGAAAGCCAGTGCCGCAAGAATCAAAATCAACGCGGCGGCAAGGAAAATCTTGTTCACGTCTGCCGAGGATATCACAGTCGATCATGGGCTGGGCGGCATTGTATAATCGCCGGGTGTTTATCGCCCTCGAAGAGCACTTTGCTTTGCCCGATACGCTTGGCAACTCGGAGCAATATTTCACGGCGGACGTCTGGGCGACGATGAAGCGTCGGTTGTTGGACGTCCATGAAGAGCGGGTCGCGGAAATGGACCGGCATGGCATCGAAACGATGCTCCTGTCTCTGAACGCACCAGGGATTCAAGCGATGCCGGATGTCAACGAAGCCGTCGAGGTGGCTCGTCGGGCTAACAATTATCTGGCCGAGCAGGTGGCCAGGAATCCGCGGCGCTTTCAGGCGCTGGCAGCGCTGCCGATGCAGGATCCGGAGGTGGCTTCGAAGGAGCTGAGCCGGGCGGTGAAGGATCTCAGGTTTCGCGGCGCGCTGGTAAACGGCTTTACTCAGATCGGGGACTCGGCCGCCTATTACGATGAGCCGCACTACTGGCCATTTTGGGAAACGGCGGAAAAGCTGGACGTTCCGTTCTACCTGCACCCGCGCGAGCCGCTCGACAATCAAAGGCGGATTTACGAAGGGCACCCCTGGTTTTTGGGATCGGCCTGGGCCTTCGGCGCGGAAACGGCGATGCACGCATTACGGCTGATGGGCAGCGGATTATTCGATCGATATCCGCGGCTCAAGATCATCCTCGGTCATTTGGGCGAGGGATTGCCATACAACATTTGGCGCGTCGACCATCGAATCTCGAAGACGCCCCGCGGCATCCCGGCGCGGAAGCCGATGGCGGAATATTTGCGAGAGAATTTTTATCTGACGACCAGCGGCAATTTTCGGACGCCAACGCTTCTCGACGCCATCGCGGAGGCCGGCGTCGATCGCATCCTGTTTTCGGTCGATTATCCCTTCGAGGAACTGGCCGAGGCCGTGAAATGGTTCAAGGGCGCCGGCATCAGCGAGGCCGATCGGCTGAAAATCGGAAGTACGAACGCTGAGGATTTGTTTAAACTTTAGCGACTCAGCGCTGAATAGCGACCTGGGCGGGGTCTACGTCGTAGCCTTCGTCTTTGGCGGTTTCGACGGCTTTGGAGCGCAAAACATCTTCACTGGCGTCCTGGGGCGTTTTCGAAAGCGCCCTTTTGATAACCTCTTCGCCCATCTGTATGCGCACGTGCCATTCCTTCTTGGCTGGATCCCAGTTGAGGGTGGTCTTCTCCGCTTTCATCATATCCGGCTCCTTCGTGTTTATATCCGGCCATATCTTATCGCACTCGACGGTAGGCCAGTGTATACTCGGTTCGCATGCGATTAATATTTCGCGCAGCATTTTGCGCCGCATTTCGCGGAGCCGGGCTTTTGCCGGTCGTCACGTTGAGCTTGTGCGCCGCCACACTTCCGCCTGCTGAATACCAGACGCTGGTCCATGACATTTATAAACAACTGATCGAGATCAACACATCGTTCAGCACCGGTGCGACTACGCCGGCCGCGCGCGCGATGGCGGATCGATTGCGGGCCGAGGGCTTTCCGGCATCCGACATTCAGGTGCTGGGAGCAGCCGATCACAAGATGAACGTCGTGGTGCGCTACCGCGGGACCGGCCAGCGCAAACCGCTGCTTCTGCTGGCGCACCTGGACGTGGTCGAGGCGAAGCGCTCGGATTGGTCGTTCGATCCGTTCAAGCTTACTGAGAAAGACGGCTTCTTCTACGGGCGGGGAACCATCGATGACAAAGCGCAGGCCGCGATGTGGATCGCGAACCTGATCCGCTACAAGCGCGAGGGCTTCAAGCCGGACCGCGACCTGATCGTGGCGCTCACGGCCGATGAGGAAGGCGGTGGTCCTTACAACGGCGCCGAGTGGCTGGTGAAGAATCATCGCGAGCTGATCGATGCGGAGTTCTGCTTGAACGAAGGCGGCTGGGGCGATATGGTGAATGGCAAACACGTCGCCAACAATGTGCAAGTCAGCGAGAAGTACGTGGCCACGTATCGGCTGGAGGTGAAGAATAAGGGCGGCCACAGCTCGCTGCCGGTTCCCGACAACGCCATTTATCGGCTGGCCGAAGCGCTGGTCCGCATTTCGAAATACAAGTTTCCGGTCGAGACCAACGAAGTGACGCGGGCATATCTGGAGCAAGTGGCCAAGGTTTCCACACCGGCGGTCGCGGCGGAAATGAGAGGGGCGGTACAAGGTTCGAAGGAGTCGATGGAACAATTGGCGGCCAGCGCGACGGCTTTGAACGCGACCTTGCGGACCACGTGCGTGGCCACGATGCTCGACGGCGGCCATGCTGTGAATGCGCTGCCACAGACTGCCGGAGCAACCGTCAATTGCCGCGTCCTGCCGGATACGAAACCCGAGGAAGTAATCGGAAGATTGAGGCAGGTTATCGGCGATGAGCAGGTGTCGGTGAAACCGCTGGGAGATGTGGTTATCGGCCCTCCATCGCCGCTTCGTCCGGACCTTTTCCAAGCTGCGTCGCGGATTACCGACACGATGTGGCCGGGAACGCAGACGGTGCCGACCATGGTGATGGGCGCGACGGATGGACTGTATTTGCGGCGCGCCGGCATTCCGACCTACGGCATCCAGGGAATTTTCATCGAGCGAGATGATTTTCGCGCGCATGGGCAAGACGAGCGGCTGGGTGTTAATGAGTTTTTTGAGGGCGACGCGTTCCTATACGAGTTGGTGAAATCGCTGGGGCAGCCGGGGCGATAGGGAGTCGAGCTGGACATGGAAAACATAGCGATCGAACTTCGCAGGGCATGGAGAGATAGCGCTGCTCTCACCGCCACCAGCGTTCTGATGCTCGCCGCGCTGGTAGCGTCCTGCGCGGGGATCTTCCTTGACCCGCGTGTGATTACCGGCGTGCTTGCCTGGCTAAAACCGGCTAAGTTCGCCATTTCGACGGCGATCTTCTCTGGAACGATCGCGTGGCTGTATCGCTACATCACTATCTGGCCGGGGTTTATGCGGGCGGTGGGCTGGGTGCTGGCCGCGGTGTTGGTGCTGGAGGTCGCGATCATCGATTTGCAGGCCGCACGCGGGACCACCAGTCACTTCAACGCGGCGACGCCTCTTGACGGTACGCTCTTTGCCGTCATGGGCGCGGCCATCGGATTCCTCTGGCTAGGCAGCGTGGCCGTTCTTATCGCACTGTTCCGCCAGAAGTTTGAAAATCCGGCCTGGGGCTGGTTGCTGCGGCTCGGCATGTTGACCACGGTGTTAGGATCGGCGGGCGGCGGGCTGATGCTGCGAATGACGCCGGAGCAATCGGCCGAGATGCATGCGACCCACACCGTTCATGCGGTCGGCGGCCATACGGTCGGCGCTCCGGACGGCGGACCTGGACTGCCGGGAGTGGGATGGAGCACGCAACATGGCGATTTGCGCGTCCCGCACTTTTTCGGACTGCACGGCCTTCAGATAATTCCTATCATCGGCTGGCTAGCGCTGCGGAGGCGTCGGGATCAGGCTGCCGGCAAGCAGATTGGTGTCGCCTTCGCGATCGCGGGCAGTTATCTTGTTCTGGTTGCAATATTGACTGTGCAAGCTTTGCGCAGCCAATCGGTCATTGAACCGGATGGCACCACTCTGGCTGCGCTGGCCCTATGGCTTGGAGCCACCGCGGTGGCAATCTTCCTGACGTGGGGCATTGCGGCGCCGAACCGTGCTCGAGCAGCGGCGAGGTGAAAATCCATGACTGCGGAACAGGTTTTCTCGATTGCAAACCTTATGGCTGTAGCCGGGTGGGTGATTCTCATCGTCGCGGGGCGAGTTCGTTGGGTTGCGTCGCTGGTGACGGGTGCGATTCTGCCGCTATTGTTCGCTCTGCTTTATAGCTTTCTGATTGCCGCGCATTGGGGCGAAAAAACAGGCGGCTTCGGAACACTTGCACAGGTTCATGCGCTGTTTACCAACGATTGGTTGCTACTGGCCGGTTGGGTGCATTATCTGGCCTTCGACCTTTTCGTCGGAAGTTGGCAGGTGCGCGATGCGCAGAAACATAAAATATCTCATCTACTGGTGATACCGGCACTGATTTTGACCTTCATGTTTGGACCGATCGGCCTACTGTTGTATTGCATCATTCGTCTCGTGCGAGTTCGATCGCTAAGACTGGACTTGGCCCAGGCGTCTTCTGGATACTGAGGTTTTCCGCACGGTACGGCGTCACTATATCCAGATACTATTTGGAAACACTCTCCCGCGGGGCGAATCCCATCTCCGGAGTAACTTGAGTAGAAGACTCAAAAGCATTCCGCTCGCGCCGATGGACCCTTTGGAGTCGGCCAAATTTGCCGGCCTGCGCTATGTGACCGGGGAAGGGCCAGGTATCATCCGCCGCCGCGCCGGCAAGGGATTCTCGTACTGGGGCGTCGATTCCAAGCCGGTGCGCAACAAGGCAATCCTCGAAAGGATTAAGTGGCTGGCTATTCCGCCGGCCTGGCAAAATGTTTGGATTTGTCCGCTGGAGAACGGCCATATCCAGGCTGCCGGCCGGGATGCGCGAGGCCGCAAGCAGTATCGCTATCATCCGCGTTACCGCGAGGTGCGCGACGAAGCCAAGTACGGCCGAATGTTGGCGTTTGGCGCTGTTCTTCCCAAGATCCGCAAGAAAGTAAACGAAGATCTTGCCGCTCCCGGTCTGCCGCAAAGGAAGGTGATCGCAGCCATCGTGCGTTTGTTGGATGAGACCTGCATCCGAATCGGGAACGATGAATATGCCAAGTCCAACAAATCTTATGGGCTCACCACGCTCAAGGAGCAGCACGTGGATGTCCATGGCGATAATGTGCGCCTCCACTTCCGGGGCAAGAGCAAGCAGGACCATGATATTAAGCTGCGGGATCGCCGGCTGGCCAAAATCGTCAAGCAGCTTCAAGAGCTGCCGGGCCAGGAATTGTTCCAGTATCGGCAGGAGAGCGGAGATTACGTGAAGGTGGATTCAGCGGATGTGAACGATTACCTGCGGGAGGTCACCGAGGAGGATTTCACCGCCAAGGATTTCCGGACCTGGCACGGCACCGGGCAAATGGCCCACGAGCTGGCGGCGCTGGGGCCGGCGCAATCGGAAACGGAAGCCAAGCGTAACATTGTTGAAGCCGTGAAAGTGACCGCCAAGCGGCTCGGCAATCGTCCCGCGGCCTGCAGGAAATACTACATCCATCCGGCGATCCTGGAAAGTTATATGGAGCAGACCATGTTCGAAGCGATGAAAGGCGTTCATTCAGGCTCCGGAAATTCCGCCGCTCAACTTCGAGCGGAGGAACTGGTGGTGTTACGGTTAGTGGAAGCCTACACTCATCCATCACCTGCCCGTCCGGCCAAGGCCAGCTAATTTGTCCTGTCACCTATATCCGGACCCGGCGTCAAACTAGTGGTGTCCCGAAAAAGCACTGCCATTTATCGTGTCACTCGATCGTTTGCGGCCAGCACTTCGGAAGGCGGCCACTTTCTCACGGTGAGAAGGGGCGCGTTCCTAGCCGTCGACGGCCCGCTGAAGCAATTCGGCCTGATGGAGGCTGTTTGCGATGAGCGGCGACTGCTGGTCTTTACGCGCGACATCCAAACGTGCGCCGAATGCGTGGTCTATCCACGCGCGGCTGAAACAATTTAGATCCAGTGTGATCTAGAGGGTGGAGGTCAGAGATGGCGCAACGAAACTCCAAGGGAAAAAGCAAGATCGCGAAGGTAATGCGGGAAAAGAAGCACGGCACGCTGAAATCGGGCAGCGGCCATAAGGTCAAAAGCCGGAAACAAGCCGTGGCTATCGCTCTCAGCGAGGCGCGGAAATCGGGCGCCAAGATTCCGAAGAAGAAGTAGCGCCTAGTTGCTGCTACCGGCTGCGGGCGCCGGCTTCACCGTCGGGTACTTGATTCCAAGCTGCTCCAAGTAGGTGTCGTATTTAGAGGAATCGTAATACAACGCCTTCATCTTGGGACGATACTGCTCCATAGTCTTCTGATTTAGCCAAATAGCCGGCTGATCGCCGGGGCGCAGGAAAGTCGTATAGCGCATCTCTTTGTTTTGGACGTTCTTGAAATAATCCCAGGCTTGGTCGACCAATTCCGGATGCAGCAGGATATCGAGCATGGTCATGGCTTGCACTTTAGCGCCGGCCACGACGCCTTTGTGCGCGATGGGCGTCGCCATGGAGATCGCATTGGCCCAGTTGTGGCCGGGACCACCGGGAATGTTCGAAGGATAGCGCAGCGTAATGGTCGGCACGGCCCACGAAATGTCGCCGATGTCGTCCGATCCGCCACCCATGGGGCCGACACCCATACCTTCGTCCTCGGCTCCGTCGTCACGTGATTCACGCGGCGGCCGTTGATCGGGGATCTTCATGGCGAGCCCTCGCACCGGGACCTTCAGCTCACGCTGCAGCGCTTTGGCGAGAGTCTGATCATCGTCCGACCATTGCGGCAGGCCGACCTTCTTGATGTTCGCGTACATGTCTTCGGCGATCGGTTTGTTGAAGTACCCGGTCCAGGCGCTGCCGAGCAGTCGGGATGTGTAGGTGGTGTCGGTCATCAGCGTGGCGGCCTGCGCCATGTTGTCGCCGATATGCCAGAGGTTCATGATGTGGTCGTAATCGGCTTCGCGGAAGTAATACCAGACGGTCGCGTTGGGCGGCACGACGTTCGGCTGATCGCCGCCGTTGGTAATTACGTAATGGACACGCGTGGCCAAGCGCAGATGCTCGCGGCGGAAGTTCCAGCCCACGTCCATCAACTCCACCGCGTCGAGTGCGCTGCGGCCGCGCCAGGGAGCACCGGCGGCGTGAGCGCTCTCGCCCTTGAACATGTATTCGACTGACACCAGGCCGTTGCCGCCTCCCGGTCCATAGGAGACGCCGAAATTGCTGGCTACGTGTGCGAATAAAACGATATCGACATCCTTAAATAGTCCAGCGCGGACGTAGTAGGCCTTGGTGCCCAGTTCTTCCTCGGCGACTCCCGGCCAAAGCCGGATGGTGCCCTTCAGATGCTCGCGCTCCATGATTTTCTTCACGGCCAGCGCCGCAGTAATATTCAGCGGGACGCCGGAATTGTGGCCTTCGCCGTGGCCGGGCGCCCCCTCGATCATTGGCTCATGCCAGGCAACGGCTGGCTTCTGCGAGGCCTGGGGGATGTCGTCGATATCGGAACCGAGCGAGATGACCGGCTTGCCCTCGCCCCACGACGCTACCCAAGCGGTGGGGATCCCGGCCACGCCACGCTGGATTTTGAAACCTTCTTTCTCAAGAATTCCCGTCAGGTACTTGGAGGTTTCAAACTCCTGGAAGCCTAGCTCGCCGAAGCTGAAGACGCTATCTACCATCACTTGGGCCTGCTTTTTCATGGCGTCGATCTGGCCAGCGAGGTCGGCCTTCATGGAGGCCTCGCGTTCCGGCGAAACCTTGGTTTGGGCAAGCTGGGCTTGAGCGAACAGGCAGGCGGTGGTCAGCAGGAGAGCGGGGAGACATTTGAACATAATCGAAGATCCTTTCACGCGGCGCATCGAGGCTCGATCTAACCACATTAGACGGGCTGGGGCCGCCACCGCAAGTAGTCCGTGATCAAGTTCAAAAACTCCTGACATTCAAACAAACACTTGACGGCACGCTTCCAGACGAGTAATATCGGCTGAGCTGTTAGTGACTGGTGGTACGTCTCAGTAGAGTACATAAGAAAAACTGTGTCTGGAGGTTCTACGATGCCGCGGTTGAACGGACTGCTTTTTTGCTTGTCTTTATTTTATGGCTTGGCGGAAGGCCAAACACTTAATTGCGATCTGCAAGGCTATAAGGCTAACGATGGCCTGAAAGCCGAGATGCGGGGAGGCGCGCTGGAGTTCGCTTGGCGCGGGGAAGGCGACCAGCAATTGCGGGCGCAATTCACCATACGGGACGGCCAGCCCGTGGTGCAGGAATTAGCCGTGCGAAAAGGCGGCGGCCAGTGGATTGTGCTCGGGACTGCTCTCCAGCCCGAGTTCCACGTGACCAGCGGCAAGCGGCGGATGGCGATAGCCATGGCAAATCAATTCAAGCTCCTCAACATTCCGGTGACGCCGGAGTTGTACGACAAAGAAAAGTGGAACACCTTCTGGGATGCGCCGTTGGTCGTGCCCGGAGTTGCGGGCAAAGGCGATTCCTATCCTCTGCCGCGGGACCCCAGTGAAGTGCGTCGCTCCGATGCCAGCTTTCATTCCGACAGTTGCAAGGTGGCAACCGAAGGCGCCCGGTTAGCCGTAACATTCCCCGGCCTGGAGATGGGCATTTTCTCGGGCGATTTGCAATACACCGTGTACCGCGGAACAAACCTGTTGCGACAGGAGGCCATCGCGAAGACGAATGAGCCCAGCGTGGCGTACATTTACAGGGCCGGGTTGAAAGGCTTCGACGTCGCCAAGCACCCGGCCGTGGCGTGGCGCGATTCAGCCCGGGCATGGCAGAAGTATGAGTTCGGCGGCGCAACTAACACCGAGCCCGTCGGCTTGCGCGCGCGTAACCGGCTGGCCATCGTGGATGCCGGCAGTGGATCGCTGGCCGTCTTCCCGCCTCCTCACAAGTTTTTCTTCGCGCGTGAAGACGAAATCAACTTGGGCTACGTTTACTACCGCAAAGATAGCGACGGCGCTTTCGCGGTGGGGGCGCTGCAGCCCGAAAAAGGCGAGGGATTTCATCCCTGGGGCGTTACGGACACCGAATGGAAACGCCGTAGCGCGACGTCGGAAGGTCATTGGGACAACTACGCTCTGTACAATGCGCCGGCCGGGACCCTGCAGCACATGGCCGTCTATTTCTACTTGAGTCCCGACAGCGATCACGCTGCCCAGCAAGCGGTAATGGCATACACTCACGACGACGTGTTTAAGCCCGTGCCTGGCTACAAGGTGATGGCCAGCCACTTCCACCTGGATTTCAACGAATTGCTCCGAGACCGCAAGACTCTGGATTATCGACCGCCATGGGTAGATGTCTTCCATGCCCTGGGAGTGAATATCGTGAACCTCGGAGATTTCCACGACGATTCCGACCCGCGGGATCCTGGACCAAAACGGTTCATGGAACAAAAAGTCTATTTCGAAGGCAGTGCCCGGATCTCCGACCGAGATTTGCTGTTCATTCCGGGCGAGGAGCCAAACGCATACCTGGGTGGCCATTGGTGGCTGCTGACGCCGCACCCGGTTTACTATTCGCACGCCGAGCCCCGGCCGGCCAACCAGCAGTTCATGGAGAACGATCCGACATACGGCAAGGTGTATCACCTCGGCTCGGCCAATGACATCCTCACTCTCGTGAATCAGGAAAATGGAATTTGGTACTCGACGCACCCCCGCACCAAGAATACGGCGGGTTATCCGGATGGATATCGCAATCAGGATTTCTTTCTTAGCGACCGGAATATCGGCGCGTCGTGGGAATCGTTGCCGGCGGATCTGTCGCAAAAAAGGCTCTGCGAAGTTCGATGTTTCGGCGTGATGGACGATTCGAGCAACTGGGCTCCGAAACCAAAGTACATGCTGGCCGAAGGAGACACCTATACTAAGTGGCCGGACGACGAAACGTATCCTCTGCTGGCGGTCAACTACATTAAGCTGGATCGCGTTCCGCTGTTCAACGAAGGGTGGGGTCCAGTAATTGACGCGATGCGCACGGGCAACTTCTACGGCACGACCGGCGAGGTGCTCTTCCATAATTATGGTGTTTCAGGCACAGGTGCGCACCGGGTCTACACGGCGAATGTCGAATGGACCTATCCGCTCGAATTCGCGGAGCTGGTCTGGAGCGATGGCACAAAGGTCGACCGTCAGATCATTCCGGCCACCGAGATGCCGCCTTTCGGATCGCATGAGTTCAAGATCCCCTTCGATGCGACGGGGAAGAAATGGGTTCGTTTTGCTGTATGGGACTCGGCCGGCGACGGCGCCTACACGCAGCCGGTGTTGCTGAGTTCTACGGCCTCATCAACGCAAACCCGCTAACGGCTGTTAAAACCGGTAAGTTCAGGAGTTGATATGCAGCGAATAAGTTTCCGCGTTCGATACTTAGCTGTTGCGACTGCTCTGTTGTTTACGGCTGTCGCGCCGGTTGTCTTGAAGGCTCAGGCTGTAGCCTCGGCCAGCCTCACCGGAAGAGTGCTGGACGAGTCCGGCGCACCCGTGCCGGACGTCAATGTCTCGGTAACCAGCCCCGCGCTCCAGGTATCCAACGTGACCGCCGTCACTGACCAGGAGGGCAATTATCAGGTGCTGGATTTGCCGGCGCCTGGTGTGTATAAGGTGAGTTTCGCACACGCGGGTTTTCAGACCTTTTCGCGCACGGACCTGAATCTTCCTGTCGGCTTTGCAGCGCGAGTTGACGCTGTCATGAAGGTAGGGCAGGTTGAGCAAACAGTCGAGGTGACTGGATCGAGCCCGGTTGTCGATACCGTCAATACCTATGGGGGCACAACCTTACAGAGGATAGAAATTGAACTCACACCGAAGGGATTAGGCCTTCAGGAATTGCTTCCCATGTCGGCGGGAGTGAGTTTGCAGGGAAAGCCGGATGTCGGCGACAGCAACCTGGCGGCGCGCAGTGCCATCATCACCTACGGAGTCCTTTCAGAGCCATACCTTCAGGTGGAAGGTATTAACGTCACGAGTTCCCACGATCTTGATACCGCTGTGTATTTCGATTCCTTGTCATTAGCGGAGACTGAGTTCAAGACCTCCGGCAACAATGCGGACGTGCCGTTTGCAGGCGTGAACATGGTGGCGGTGATGAAATCGGGCAGCAACGATTTTCATGGAACTGCGCTGGGTGATTGGGAGAGCCCGAGTTTCCAGGCCAATAACATCACGCCCGCTCTGGCGGCGCAGGGGTTGAAGTTCACCAATCCGATCAAGCATTATTACGATTACGCGGGGGACCTGGGCGGCCGGATCATTCGCGACAAGCTGTGGTTTTACGGCGGAATCAGTAAGCAGACGTTGACCTCGGGCCAATTGGGATTTGTGAGCGGTCCGGATGCGGCGGGCTGCTGGACGTGCCTGGATGCGCCGGGAGCCAACATCGTCTCGACACTCACTCAGGAAAATATTAAAGTATCGTACCAGCTCAATCCCATTTGGCGGTTTATCGGAGCCTGGCAACACTCCCTGAAGTTCCTCTCCGCCCAGGGGGCTTCCAGCACTGAACCCGGACCGTCCAGCTTGTATGAGCATCAGCCCGCGAATATGTGGAAAGGGGAAGCGGAGATTGTGCCGACGCCTCACCTGCTCGTCAATGTGATAGCTGGATACGGTGGTTATCACGTCCACTACACCGACGAGCCGGGAACTGACGTTGCCGGCAATCCCAGCAGCCAGGAACTGAGCACAAAGCTACTGACCGGACCTAACGATTTTCCGGATGACAAGCCTCAAAACCGCTATGAGGTGAGGGGAAACGTGAGTTATATTGTGGGCCGCCACCAATTCAAATTCGGCACCGAGGACACCTGGGAAGCCGGCAATACACAAGCGCTGAAGGATCAGGCCGCCGGCGACTACCTCCTGCTCTTCAGCAAGGGGGTGCCGAATGAGATCCAGACCTTTAATTATCCGTTCAACCCGAACAACGAACTGCATAATCAATCGTTGTTCGCCATGGATACCTGGAAGGTGGCGAAGAGATTGGTATTGAATTACGGTGTGCGCTGGGAGCGGTATAACGATTTCTATCCCACCCAGATGAAGGCGGCTGGCCAATTCAGCGCCGCGGCGACCTATCCCGGAAAGCAACTGCTGGTCTGGAAAGACGTGGTTCCCCGCGTTGGAGGCGCGTGGGATATATTCGGAGACGGCAAGACTCTTCTGAAGGCCTCATTTGGAATGTTCGGCGACACTATGGGCGATCTTTGGGGAAACACCTTTAATCCCGATGCGCTGGTTACAACAACTTATAAGTGGAATGGCCCTTGCGTTGTAACTGGCCATAATAACGTGTCATATAACAACACAAGTTGCGACGCAAGCCCCGCTACACTGGCAAGCCTGAACCCCAGCAGCCCGAACTTTATTAGCGCGACCGGCGGCCTGAACGAGCTGAACAACCCCAAGCTCGCGCAGGATAAGACCTATGAATATGTCGTAAAAGTCGAACGACAGCTGGTGCCGAATGTGTCACTCAGTTTGAGCTACATCCATCACAAAGTGACCAACTTGTATACTTCCCTCGAAGGCACTACCACCTCGACAGCTAGCGGAATCAACATACTCCGGCCGGCGAGTATCTACACTGTTCCGGTGGCTTTGACCGACGCGCTGACTGGCGCTCCCGTGACCCTCTACACCTTTCCATCATCCTACGCGAGTTCGTCGTTCAACCAATTCGAAGTGATGAATGCTCCCGGCAACCGGCCGGATACTTACAACACGTTCGAGGCCGCGGTGACCAAACGATATTCGAAGCGGTGGAATCTTCAGGGCTCCTTCTGGATAACAAAGAACCACGAATGGATCCAGGCGGTCGTCCCCACTCCCAATGACGCTCTATTCCCGATCGACAACACCTGGAATTGGGAGGCTCGCGCTTCCGGGATTTATAATCTACCGTGGGGATTCGAGGTATCCGGCTTCTACCGCGCCCAGTCTGGCCTACCTGGACAAAGGACCGAAAGCTTCTCGAGTCCGCTGCTATTGCAAGGTTCCGTTACGCTGCGCATGGAGCCTTTCGGCGCTGAGCGCGGGCCAATGATCTCGATCACGAATGTTAAAGTCGCCAAGAACTTTACTTTCAAAGAGAGATGGAAGTATCAAATCAATTTTCAAGTCTTCAACATGTTCAACACCAGTGATGCCACCAGCACCAGTTACTTGACAGGCGCTACGTTTCTGCACCCGACAGGTATCGTCTCCCCGCGTGTGGCGCGCATCGGAATGCAGTTTTCGTTCTGAAGGAGTTGCATGAGCTACCTTCTGAAATTGGCCGCTGCCGCGGGCATCATCGCGGCGCCTGCAATACAGGCGCAAAATTACAACCTGTCGGAATACAAGCCCTCGCCCGGATTGACGGCGGAGGCCGCTCAAAAAACTCTCACAGTCAGCTGGGATGGCGAAAAGAACGAAGAACTCCGGCTGCGCCTCAGCGTTCAGAACGGTACGCCGGTAATCCAGGATGTCGCTCTCAGGCACAAGGGAGGGACATGGGTCACGCTGGCCACCAATCTGGAGCCGGAGTTCCATGTCGTTTCCGGCTTACGGCGGATGACTGATCAGCAAATCCTGCCCCTGAAAGGGCTGGGTATCAAGATTACTCCGCAAATCCTGGATCAGGACCGGTGGGAGGCTTTTTGGGACGCGCCATTGAATGTTCCCGGAATGCAAGCTTCTCACGGCGGAGCAACGCCGCCCGCGGAAGGTATCGCAAATCAGCCGGGTCTGCCCCGCAAGCCCGAAGAGATTCATCGCGCGTCCGCCAGGTATGACGTTCAGACCGGCAGCGTCAAGACTGATGGAGGGCGCCTGGAGGTCTCCTACCCGGGCGTCCAACTCGGTGTTTTCTCCGGGTCGTTGCAGTACACAATTTACAAGGGCTCGAATCTTATCCGCCAGGAAGTAATCGCCAAAACCGAAGAACCGGCCGTGGCCTATAAATATGACGCCGGCGTCAGACGGATGACGATCACGCCCGGCTCGCGGGTGGTTTGGCGGGACACCGCGAGTCTCTGGCAGGCATACGAATTTGGCGGAGCGGTTAACCAGAATGAAGTGACGGTGCGGGCTTCGAATCGGATTCTGGCGGCAGAGGGTAAGGGCGGCTCAATCGCCGTGTTTCCACCGGTGCACAATTTCTTTTGGGCCCGCGAAATCGATTTCAACCTCGGATACAACTGGTATCGGAAGGACAGCGATTCTTCCTTTTCGTTCGGCGTGCGGCAACCCGAAGCCGAATCGGATCCGGCGGACGCCGGCCGGGGACCCGAAGACCGCAGGCAGAATTTTGCGCTGCGGAGTGCCCGGCCCGGGACGCTGCAGAGGATGCCGCTGTATCTTTATGTGAGTGCCGAAACCGCTCACACGGCGGTCGAATCGGCTCTCGCCTACACGCGCCAGGATCACTTTAAGCCGTTGCCCGGATATGAAGTGATGGCCACGCATTTTCACGCGGGTTTGGTGAGGCGGCTTCTGTTATCCGGCGGGCTCGATGACACGCTGCCCGACTTCGAGGCGATCAAGGCCGCGGGTGTGACTGTTTTCGCTCCCATCGATGGCGGCGGCGTGGGCATGGTGGTGCCGGGCGGAACAGCTCCTCGCAATCGACTGGACGCCCTGGCAGATTATTACCAGGTTGCGCGGCTGCATTCGGATAAGAACTTCATAGTTATGCCGAACGAGGAAATCTTTGGCGGACCTCCCACCGAAGGATTCGGGGGGCACCACGATCTTCTGATCTCGCATCCGGTGTACTGGACGCAGGCGCGGGCCGCGGGGCAACCCTTCGTTGAGGACAATCCGAAGTACGGCAAGGTCTACCATGTCGGCAGTCCGGCTGACCTGATGGAAATGACGCATCGGGAGGACCTGATCCTCTACATGCCGCATCCTCGTTCAAAAGGATCGACGGGTTACCCAGACGCGACTAAAGAGACGCCCACATTTCGCGACGAGAACTATCGCGGGGTTGGGTTCCGTTGGGGCATGGGGCTCGACGGCTCGGAGCAGCGGCTCTGCGAATATCGCTGCATGCCTCTGTTCGATGACATGAATAACTGGGTGGCCGATCTGCCCACGCCTCCTAAATTTATGCAGGCAATTTCGGAGGTGTATCAACAGGGAACGGGCGACGACATATATGCCAACAATCCGGTGAACTACGTAAAGGTCGATACGCCGCCCGGGATTGACAACTGGAAGCCGATCATCGATTCCATGAAGCGCGGAGACTATTTCGTCACATCCGGTGAAGTGCTAATACCATCGTGGTCGGTGCAGGGAACTGGAAGTCAACGCACCATCGTGGCGGACGTAGAATGGACGTTTCCGCTGGAATTTGCCGAGATTGTGTGGGGCGACGGACAGCACACTGGCCGGCAGAAGATCGCCGCGACGGATTTACCACCCTTCGGGAAACACCATTTTCAAATTCCATTCAACGCTGATGGGAAGAAGTGGGTGCGTTTTGCTGTGTGGGACTCAGCCGGGGAGGGCGCTTTCGTTCAGCCCATAAAGCTTCCGCCCGGAAGAGGCGCCATCACAGCCAGCGCACGCTAAGCGGGGTTGATGGTGCCTTCGCACATTTAACCACGCCTGGTGCGCATCGGGTTAGGATGTTTATCTGCTTGCGCAGTAGTATGGTTTAAGAATGGTGATATTCATCCTCCTCGTCCTCGCATTCGCCGCCTTCGCTCAAATGCCGCGCAGCGTTCAGGATGGCGTCTACACCCAGGAACAAGCCGACCGCGGCAAAGCTGCTTATGCCGAACAATGTGCCAGCTGCCATGGCGCCGGATTGAACGGCGGCCAGGAGACACCCGCGCTCACCGGCGGCGCGTTCCTGGTGAAATGGCAGAATCGTTCGGTCAATGAGCTCTTTGAAAGCATTCGCGTGTCGATGCCCGCGGACCGGCCGGGATCATTGAGCCGCCAAAAATACTCCGACATTCTGGCGTATGTGCTGGCTGCAAATAAATTCCCGGCTGGCAGCGCTGAGCTCGGCACGCAAAGCGAGGCACTCAAACAGATCAGCTTCCAGACACGACGTGCGTCCGGAGCGCAGACTGCGTCAACCGGTCCAGCAACCGCCGGCACCCGTCCACTTTCTAATGCATCGAATGCTGCACAG